>JAEUPC010000102.1 GCA_016789865.1 Rubrivivax sp. | reverse complement strand
GCGCCGGACTTGGAGGTTGATGAAGTCCACCAGCAGGATCGAGTTGCGCACGATGATCCCGGCCAGCGCGATCATCCCGATCATGCTGGTGGCGGTGAACTGCGCGCCCAGCAGCGCGTGGCCGGGCATCACGCCGATGATCGTCAGCGGAATCGGCGCCATGATGATCAGCGGCGTCAGGTAGCTGCCGAACTGCGCCACCACCAGCAGGTAGATCAGCACCAGGCCCACCGCGTACGCGGCGCCCATGTCGCGGAAGGTCTCGTAGGTGACCTGCCACTCGCCGTCCCACTTCAGCGTGTAGCCGCGGTAGGTGTCGTCGGGCTGCGAGATGAAGTGCTCGCCGAGCGTGCCGCCGCCGGGCATCGGCAGCCTGGCGATCGCGCTGCGCATCTTGAACATGCCGTACAGCGGGCTGTCCAGCGAACTGGCGGCTGTGGCGGCCATGTCGGCGACGACGTAGTTCACCGGCAGCAGGTCCTTGTGGAAGATGGGCTGCTCGCGCACGGTGACGCTCGGCGTCACCAGTTCGCGGATCGGCACCAGCTTGCCGGCGGCGGAGCGCACGGTCAGTGCCAGCAGCGCGTCGAGGTCGCCGTGGCGCTCGGCCGGCAGCTGCAGCGTGGCCGCCGCCGGGTACTTGCTCTGGTCGTGCAGGTAGGCGGTGGCCTCGCCGGCCAGCCCCGCACGCAGCGTGGTGACGATGGCCTGCTGCGGCACGCCCAGCATCGCCGCCTTGCGGCGGTCGACGACGAGCACCGTCCTGGGCGCCGCGGCGATGGACGAGTCGTCGATGTCCACCACGCCGGGCGTCGCCTCGAACACCTTGCGCACCGCGCGCGCCACCTGCTGGCGGCCCTCGGCCTCGGGGCCGTAGATCTCGGCGACGATGGGGCTGAGCACCGGCGGCCCGGGCGGCACTTCCACCACCTTCACGTTGGCGCCGTGGCGCTGCCCGATCTGCTGCAGCGCCGGGCGCACGCGCGTGGCGATCGCGTGGCTCTTGTCCTTGCGCTCGCCCTTGGGCACGAGGTTGACCTGCAGGTCGCCCACCTCGCCGCCGGCACGCAGGTAGTACTGGCGCACGAGGCCGTTGAAGTTGATCGGCGCGGCGGTGCCGGCGTAGGCCTGGTAGTGCGTGACCTCGGGCAGCGTGGCCAGGTGCGCGCCGAGCTCGTGCAGCACGGCCGCGGTGCGCTCCACCGGCGTGCCGGCGGGCATGTCCACCACCACCTGGAACTCGCTCTTGTTGTCGAACGGCAGCATCTTCAGCAGCACCAGGCCCACGCCCGGCAGCGCCACCGAGACGGCAATCGCCGCGGCCACCGCCAGGCCCAGCCAGCGGCGGTTGCGCGCCCCGCGCTGCGGGTGCAGCAGCGGCGCGAAGATGCGCTGGAAGAACGGCGCGATGCGCGCGGCCAGGCCGTGCGGCTGCGAGGCGCCTTCAGGCGCGGCAGGCTCGGCAGGCTCGGCAGGCGCGCCGTGGCCGGCGTCGGCCACGTCGCCGCCGGCGCGAGCGGCGCCGGTGCCTTCCTTGGGCGCCGGCAGCACCTTCAGCCACAGCCGCGCCAGCCACGGCGTGACGACGAAGGCGATGGCCAGCGACAGCAGCATGCCCAGGCTCGCGTTGATGGGGATCGGGCTCATGTACGGGCCCATCAGCCCGCTGACAAAGGCCATCGGCAGCAGCGCGGCGATCACCGTCAGCGTGGCCAGGATGGTCGGCCCGCCCACCTCGTCCACCGCCGCCGGGATGATCTGCACCAGCGGCTTGCCGGGCTCGAACGCCATGTGGCGGTGGATGTTCTCCACCACCACGATCGCGTCGTCGACCAGGATGCCGATGGAGAAGATCAGCGCGAACAGCGACACGCGGTTGAGCGTGAAGCCCCAGGCCCACGAAGCGAACAGCGTCACCGTGAGCGTGAGGATGACCGCGGCGCCGACGATGGCCGCCTCGCGCCGGCCGAGCGCGAAGAAGACCAGCGCCACCACCGATGCGGTGGCGAACAGCAGCTTGCCGATCAGCGCGTTGGCCTTGTCGTTGGCGGTGGCGCCGTAGTTGCGCGTCTCGGCCACCTGCACGTCGGCCGGGATGACGGTGTTGCGCAGCGTGGCCACGCGGCGCATCACCGCATCGGCCACCTCGATCGCGTTTTCGCCCGGCTTCTTGGTCACCGCGATGGTCACGGCGGGAACCTCGGCGCCTTCCTGCCCCGCGCGTGCCGCCGTGCCGTGCCAGACGTAGCGGCTGGCCACCAGCGGGCCGTCGACGACCTCGGCGACGTCGGACAGGAACACCGGCTTGCCCTGGCTGGCGCCGACCACCAGCTCGCCCACCTCGCGCGCGCTGCGCATGAAGGGGCCCGACTCCAGCGCCACGGCGCGGTCGCCGGCGAGCAGGTCGCCCACCGGGGCGCCGAGGTTGGCCGACAGCAGCGCCTGGCGCAGGTCCACCACGGTGACGCCGCTGCCGGCCAGCCGCGCCGGGTCGACTTCCACGCGCACGCCGCGGCCGGGGCCGCCGATGGTCGTCACCTCGCGCGTGCCGGGCACGCGCTTCAGGTCGGCCTCGACGCTGTGCGCCACGCGCTCCAGGTCGAACGCCCCGGGGGCGGTGCCGGCCTGGCCGTGCAGGGTGAGCGTGACGATCGGCACGTCGTCGATGCCCTTGGGCTTGATGATCGGCGCGCCCACGCCCAGGCCCTGGGGCAGCCAGTCGGCGTTGGCGTTCACCGTGTCGTACAGCCGCACCAGCGCCTCGGTGCGCGGCACGCCGACCTTGAACTGCACCGTGATGACCGCCAGGCCGGGCCGTGACACCGACATCACGTGCTCGGTGCCGGAGATCTGCGCCAGCACCTGCTCGGCCGGCCCGGCCACCATCTGCTCCACGTCCTTGGCGCTGGCGCCGGGGAACGGGATCAGCACGTTGGCCATCGTCACGTTGATCTGCGGCTCTTCCTCGCGCGGCGTGACGAACACGGCGAACAGCCCCAGCAGCAGGCCCACCAGGGCCAGCAGCGGCGTGATCTGCGCGCCCTGGAAGTACGCGGCGATGCGGCCGGAGATGCCCAGGCTCGCGCCAGGCGCGTGGGAGGATGGGGCGCTCATCGGTGGCTTTCGCGGTGGCGTGGTGATGCGGGGCGCGGCGCGTTCACTTCTGCGCCAGCGTCAGGCGCGCGGCGGCCTGGGGGTCGGTGGCCACGCGCTCGCCGCTGCTCAGGCCGGCCAGCACTTCGACCTGCTGACCGTCGCTGCGGCCCAGGCGCACCTGGCGCAGCAGCGGCCTGCCGGCAGCGTCCAGCACATACAGGCCGGTCATCTCCGCGCGGCGCACGACGGCCTGCACGGGCACCCACGGACTCGGCACCGCGCCGCCGGCCGGTGCCGCCGCCGCAGGCAGCCAAAGGCGCGCGAACTGGCCGGGCGCCAAGCCGGCCAGCCCCGCGGAAGCGGGCGCGAGGTCGGCCCGCAGCGTCACCGTGTGCGTGGCCGCGTCGGCGGCCGGCAGCTGCTGCACGCGCGCGGGGGTGTGCAGGCGCTGCGCGCCGGCGCCCGGGCCGGCGGCCGCCACCGCGGCGCTCGGCAGCTCCACGCGCACGCCGCGGCCGTCGCCCACCGTCGCCGCGGCCGACTGCGGCACGGCCGCGCTCACGCGCAGCACCGCCGGGTCGTACAGCGTCACCAGCGGGCGGCCGGGCAGCGCCATGTCGCCCAACGCCACCGGCACCTCCGACACCACGCCGGCGTACGGCGCGCGCACCACGTAGAAGCCGGTCTGCGTGCGCGCGGCACCGGCCTGCGCCAGCAGCGCCGCGGCTTGCGCGGCGGCGGCCTTGTACTCCGCCTCGGCGCGGTCCAGCGCCGCGGCGCTGATGAAGCGGTCGGCCGCGAGCTGGCGCTGGCGCGCCACTTCCTTCTCGGCCACCTCCTGCGCGGCGCGCGCGGCGCGCACCTGGGCCTCGCTGGCCACCGCGCCCTGGTCGGCGGCGCGCGCGTCCAGGCGCAGCAGCACCTGGCCGGCCTTGACGCGGTCGCCGGCCCTGGCGTCGAGCTGGACAACAGCGCCGCTGACCTGCGCGGCGATCACCGTCTGGCGCACGGCTTCCACGACGCCGTCGTACGCCGCCGAGCCGGCGGATCGGGCCGACTGCGCCGGCACCGTGGCCAGCGCCGGCGGCGCTGCCGTGCCCGGCGCCGGGCCGGCGGCCGGCAGGGCGCGGGGCGCCAGCAGCAGCACGGCCGCAGCCACCGCGGCCAATGCAGTGGTCACCGTCGCCGCCATGCCCGTTGCCGGGCGCGCCGCCCTGTTCCACCCACGAATCGACATCGTCCGCTCCTCGTCATCCACCGGTCGCCCGGGCCACCGTGGCCTGCAACCCTGCCGGCCTGGACAGGCCGTCGTCTTGGCGCTATTATTTGCGCAATCACGCAATAACGCAAGTCACCATCAAAGCATGAACGCACGGACCCGTCGGGATTGAGGCATGATGATGACCGTCGCCACGCCTGCCGCCGCGAGCTGCCCCCGCATGGAGAACCTCTCGCCCGAAGCCCTGACCCAGGTCGCGGCCTATTTTTCGGCGCTGGCCGAGCCGGCCCGCTTGCGCCTGCTCAATCTGCTGCGCGCGCAGGAGCGCAGCGTCGGCGAACTGGCCGAGGCCACCGGCTACAGCCCGGCCAACGTCTCGCGGCACCTGGCGCTGCTGGCTCGGCACGGGCTGCTGGCGCGCCAGACGCGCGGCACGAGCGTGTACTACTCCATCGCCGACCCGGCCGTGTACGACCTGTGCAACCTGGTGTGCGGCAACCTGGCGCGCCGCTTCGAACGCACCGCGCCGCAGCGCGCGGCGTTCGCCCGGGCGTCCAAGGCGCGGGCACGTTGACCGCGGCCGCCCGCAGGCTGGACGACGCCGCCGTGGCGGCGCGGCTGGCGGGCCTGCCCGGCTGGGATCTGCGCGCGGGCAAGCTGCACCGCCGGTTCGTGTTCGATGACTTCGCGGCGGCGTTCGGCTTCATGGCGTCGGTCGCCCTGGTGGCCGAGCGCATGAACCACCACCCCGAGTGGGTGAATGTCTACAACCAGCTCGAGGTCGACCTCGTCACGCACGATGCCGGCGGCATCACCGAGCTGGACTTCACACTCGCAGCGCGGATGAACGCGCTGGCCAGCGGCCGCCGAGGCCCACCCGGCCCGTGAAGCGGCCGGGCGCGGGCTGGGGCCCGGGCCCGGGCGTCAATCCAGCTTGATCCCCAGGTCCACCGCCAGCTTCACCCACGCCGGTACTTCGCGCTCCCAGTCGGCGCGCGTGCCGGCCAGGTTCTTCGGCTTGTTCGGGATGGCGAAGGTCTCGCGCAGCTTGGCCGCGCGCTCACTGTCGGCGCCTTGCACGACCACGCGCGAAAGCGCCTGCAGCACGGGTTCGGGCGTGCCGGCCGGCGCCATCAGCGGCAGGCCGCCTTCCAGCCCGTAGAGGCGCCCCTCGATGCCCTGCTCGACGATGGTGGGCACGTCGGGCAGCTTGGGGCTGCGGTAGCTGCCGGTCACGCCGATCGGCCGCACGCCGCGCGAGGACACCGTGTTGAACGCCTGGTAGCTGCCGATGGCCACCTGGATCTGGCCGGAGGCCAGGTCCACCCACATCGGCGCCTCACCGCGGTAGTGCACGCTTTGCATCTTGGTGCCGTGGCTGCGGTTGAGCTGGTCGGCCACCATGTGCGGAAACGAGCCCGGCGCGTAGGTGCCCATCGAGCACGGGTTGGCGCGCGCCCAGTCGATGAACTCGCGCATGTTGCGCGCCGGCACCTTCTCGGTCACGCCCATGACCAGCGGCCCCGAAGGGAACACCGCGATCGGCGTGAGGTCGCGATCCAGGTTGTAGGGCAGCTTGGCGTAGAGCACGCGGTTCTGCCACACGGTGCCCGAGGTGGTCATCAGGAGTGTGTAGCCGTCCGGCGGCGACTTGGCCACGGCGTCGATGGCGATCACCGCGCCGCCGCCCGGCTTGTTCTCCACCACGCAGGGCTGGCCGAGCGCGGCCGTCAGCTGGTCGGCGTACGTGCGCGCGTAGGCGTCGGTCAGCCCGCCGGGCGGAAAGGCCACGACGATCTTGATCGGCTTGACCGGCCAGCGCGGCACCGCCGCCGAAGGCTGCGCCCGGGCCCGCAGCGCGCCCGCGCCGCCCAATGCAAGCGCGGCCGCGGACGCCAGGCCCTGGCCGATGAAGAGGCGGCGGCCGCGCGGCCGGTGGGGATGTCCTGGAGCGTTCATGCGCCGACGATGGACCCGACCCGCCCGCGCTGCATCCGGGATCACCCGAACCGATGCGCGGCACCACGCGGCGCGGCGCGCTGCGGCTCGCTCGCCGCGCAGCGCCGGGCTTCGTGCGGCAGGCTGACGAGCGCCCTGGGCGCCGCCCCGGGCCATGTGCCGGCGTTGCGGGCCGCCGCCCGAGACGGGCCGCCACCGCCACTTCGGGAACACCCCGAGGAATGGGCGGCCCACTTGACCCGTATTCGGCATTGCCGGCCGTCCATGGTGACGCCGCATCCGACCACAACCCGTGAGGAGAATGCTCGATGAAGTTGCGCCTTGCCCGCCCCGCAGCCACGGCTGCCGCCACCCTTGCCGCCGCCGTGCTGGCGGCCTGCGCCACCGGCCCCGCCACCGGTCCGATGAGCTTCTTCATCACCAGCGTCGGCTCGGGCAGTGGCGCCAACCTCGGCGGCCTTGCCGGCGCCGATGCCCATTGCCAGAAGCTCGCCGCGGCGGCCGGCGCCGGCGGCAAGACCTGGCGCGCCTACCTCAGCGTGCCCGGCGCCTTCCCCAACCCGGGCAACCCGGCCGGCGTGCCCTCGGTCCACGCCCGCGACCGCATCGGCGCCGGCCCCTGGTTCAACGCCAAGGGCGCGCTCATCGCGCGCGACGTGGCCCACCTGCACAACGGCAACCACATCAACAAGGAAACAGGCCTGGACGAGAAGGGCCAGGTCATCAAGGGCCGCGGCGACACACCCAACGAGCACGACATGCTTACCGGCAGCCGCGCCGACGGCACCGCCTTCGCGCCGCAGACCGACACCACGTGCAAGGCATGGACCAGCAGTGCCGACGGTTCGGCCATCGTCGGCCACCACGACCGCATCGGGCCCTTGCCCGAGAACTGGGCCACGAGCTGGAACTTCTCGCACCAGAGCGCCGGCTGCAGCCAGGAGGCGCTGGTGCGCACCGGCGGCGCAGGGCGCTTCTACTGCTTCGCCACCAACTGAGCGCCCGGGCATCGAACGGCCGGTCTGGCCGGTCTGGCCGGTCTGGCCACGCTGGCCGGGCAGGCCGGCCCAGGCGGCCACCTGCCGACAGGCTGCACGCACGTCGGCGGCTTCCTCCGCCCATGTGAGGGCGTCGAGCCAGCGCCGCGGCGTTCGCCCCTGGCGCACGCCGCTTTGTCGTACCGTCGCTGCAGGCCCCATCCCGGGGCTCGCGGCCGCGCCGTGCGGCCGCCCGCCACCGAGTGACGGAGGGACACCCCGTGCCACGCGCCTTCATCATCCGCGGCTTCGGCAAGAAGAAAGACCGCGACGGCCACGAGTTCGACTTCGACCGCGTCGAGGCCGAGCTCATCCGCCCGGCGATGGCCCGCTGCGGCCTCGCCGGCGGCACCACCGCCACCGAGGAAGACTCCGGCAACATCCGCGAGGACATGTTCGCGCTGATCCTGGAGGCCGATGTGGTGATCTGCGACATCACCGTCCACAACGCCAACGTCTTCTACGAACTGGGCATCCGCCACGCGCTGCGCAAGAAGCACACCGTGCTGCTGCGCGGCAACCAGTCGACCGACGTCACGCCGTTCGACCTCTCCACCGACCGCTACCTCGCCTACGACCTGGCCAACCCGGCCGCGGCGCTGGACGCGCTGGCCAACACGCTGGAGGCCTCGCTGCGCACCACGCGCGAGACCGACAGCCCCATCTTCCTGCTGCTGCCCACGCTCACCGAAGCCAACCCGCAGGAGGTGACGGTGGTGCCGCTGGATCTCGTCGACGAGGTGGAGCGCGCCTCGGCCGCGCGCGACAAGGCCTGGCTGCGCATCATTGCCGAGGACTTGCAGGACCAGCGCTACGAGCGCGACGGGCTGCGCGTGGTGGCCCGCGCGCAGTGGAGCCTGAAGGACCTCGATGGTGCGCAGGCCAGCTGGGAGCGCGTGCTCGGCGGGCGCGAAGGCGATGTGGAGTCCCACCTCGCGCTGGCCAACCTCTACGAGCGCCAGTACCGTGCCAGCCGCCGGGCCACGCTGCTCACGGCTTCCAACCAGGCCATCCGCAAGGTGCTCGAAGCCGAACGCGTGAGCACGCAAGACCGCGCCGAGGCGCTGGCGCTGCAAGGCCGCAACGCCAAGACGGTGTGGCGCGAGCGCTTCGAGAAGGCCGAGGTCGCCGCCAGCGACGAAGCGCGCAAGCTGGCGCTGGACACCAAGGCGCGTGAGGCCTGGGACGCCTACCGGGCCGCCTTCGACTGCGACCTCAACAAGTACTACGCCGGCATCGCCGCATTGCAGATGGGTCGCATCCTGCGCGAGCTGGCCGCGCTGCCCGGCTGGCCGAATCTGTTCAAGGGGAACCAGCGCGACGCCGACCGCGCCCGCGAGGACCTCGACGCCGAGCTGCCGGCGCTGACCCATGTGGTCCAGGCCGCGGTGCGCCGGGCCCTGGAGCTGGAGCGCGGCGACGACAAGATGTACGCCGAGATCACTGCCGCCGACCTGCTGTTCCTGAACCAGCCCGATGCCCAGTGGCAGGCCGACCCGTCGACGGTCGTCGAGGCCTACCGCAACGCCATCCCCGCAGACAAGGCCTGGGCGTTCGACGCCACCGCGGGCCAGCTCCGGCTCTTCCAGAAGCTCGGCTTTCGCGCCCCGCTGGTCGACGCCGTGCTCGCGGCGCTGCCCGCCGAAGCGCCGGCGAAGAAGGCCCGGCACCTGGTGGTCTTCACCGGCCACGGCATCGACCGCCCCGGCACGCCGACCGAGCAGCGCCGCTTTCCGCCCGAGGCCGAAGCGCGCGCGCGCCAGCTCATCCAGGAACGACTCGCCGCGCTGCAAGCAGCTGCCGGTGCAAACGAAACGATCACGCTGCTCGCCTCGGGAGCGCCAGGCGCCGACATCCTGGCGCACGACGCGGCCAAGGCACTGGGCATCACGCGGCGGCTGTGCCTGCCGATGCCGGCCGTGGACGTCTCGCGCATCGCCTTCGCCGGGCTGGACGACTGGCGCGCACGCTTCCTCACGCTGGCCGAAGAGATGCAAGGCGACCAGACCCTGCAGCTGGCCGACAGCGACAAGCTGCCCCGCTGGCTGCAAGGCCGCGGCATCGACCCCTGGAGCCGCGGCAACCGCTGGGTGCTCAAGCTCGCGCAGACCTCGGGCGCACCGCGTGTCACCGTGCTGGCGCTGTGGAACGGTGTCGACGACGGGCGCGACGGCGGCACCGCGCAGATGGTGCGGCTGGCGCGCAGCGAAGGCAGCTTGCGCTTCGTGCACATCGGCACCGACCTGCTGCTGGGCTGAGCGGCCGAGAGACGGCCGCGCGGAAGCGACCGTCACGACTGGGCCGGGCCCCTCTCAGCTTGCGCGCACAGGCTGAGTGGGAGGCCAGGGGCGCGCGCCGGCCCGCTTCGTCCATCACCCGCGGTATGCCACCGGCGCCTGCCGCGGCGGCCGCGAGCACCGTGGGGGTGGCAACCCTGCGCGCCGCCGGGCATCATGGCCTCACCCCACCCGCCCGCGAGGAGACGCCCCCACCATGAGCGACAACCCGGCCTTCGATGCCGCCCTGAAGTTCGTGCTGCGCTGGGAGGGCGGCTTCGTCGACCACCCCAACGACCCCGGCGGCCGCACCAACAAGGGCGTGACGCAGAAGGTCTACGACGGCTGGCGCCGCCGCCAGGGCCAGGCCGCGCAGGACGTGAAGGCCGTCACCGACGCCGAGGTGCACACCATCTACGCCGGTGACTACTGGCTGCCGCCGCGTTGCGACCGGCTGGACACGCCGCTGAACACGGTGCAGTTCGACACCGCGGTGAACATGGGCGTCAAGCGCGCGGTGCGCTTCCTGCAGGCGGCGGTGGGCTGCGACGTGGACGGCGACTTCGGCCCGGCCACCCAGCAGGCCGTGGCCGGCTGCGATGCCGGCACCGCGGTGGCCGCGTACTGCCGGCAGCGCGAGGCGTTCTACCGCAGCCTGGCGCAGAACAACCCCAAGCTCGGCGTGTTCCTGAAGGGCTGGCTGAACCGGCTGAACTCGCTGCGCCGCGAGGTCGGGCTGCCCGGCTTCGAGTCGGCCGCCGACCGGCTGGACTTCGGCGACGCCGACCACATCGCGCGCGTGCCCGACATCGGCGAAGACCCCTCGATTCGCGACTAGCCAGGCGCGAATCCGAGACCGACCCGCCCGAGTGCCCCCTGCATCAAGGACCCCACCATGCCGCACATCACCTTCATCCACGGCATCGCCAACAAGCCCGAGCCCGACGAGCTGCTGAAGATCTGGCGCCGCGCGCTGAAGGAAACCGACGAGCCGCTCGACCTGGGCGAGCAGGGCGTCACCAGCTCGCTCGTCTACTGGGCCGACCTGATGTACGACAAGCCCGACCCCGACATCGCTGCGCACGAGGGCGTGCTCGAGAACACGGCCCAGGCCATCGATGCCAGCGGCGGCGCCGAGCTGCCGCGCGGCGACACCGAGGCCGAGCGCCGCTTCATCGAGGCGATGCGCAGGCAGCTCACCGGCCTCAGTGATGCCGAGATCGATGCCGAGATCGATGCCGCCGCGGCCAGCCGCGCCCCCGCCGCCGCGGCCGGCCCCGACGCACCGGCGCTGGAACGCGTGCCGCTGCCGTGGTTCCTGAAAAAGCCCCTGATGAGCGTGCTGCTGCGCGACGTGCACCACTACCTGTTCGACAAGGAGTTCGGCCCGCCGGGCAAGCCGGCCGTGCGCATCCAGCAGACGATCCGCAAGCGCTTC
>JAEUPC010000233.1 GCA_016789865.1 Rubrivivax sp. | reverse complement strand
GGCCTCATCCAGATCGGCGCCGGCGGCAGGCCGCCATTGCGGCCACAGCTTGCCGGTCTCGGCCAGCCAGCCCGGCTTGGGCAGGCTTCCGGCGATGGCGGTGTCGAACATGTGTGGTGTCTCCGTGTTGATGAAAGGGCTTGATCAGTCCATCTGCCAGCGATCACCGGGGCCCAGGCCGAGCCGTGGCCCCGGCACGGCGCCGCGCGCGCAGGCCGGCGCCCACACCAGCGCCGCGCCGGCGGCCAGCAGCGTGCGCCGCGCCTTCGACATCGCGCGCCGGTTCGAGTTCACACGGCCATTCTCGGCCACACGCCGGGTTCGACGCCGGCAGGGCCCCGGGCGAGTCTGTCAGGGCGATCGCCGCGTTCGTCGGTGGCGCGGCAGGCTTCGTCCCGAGGCGGCCCGCGGAACACCCCGGCGCACTAAGCTCGACGCCATGTCCCCCGCCGTGCCCGCCGCCCTCCCCCTGGACCTCGAGCAGCCGCTGCCCGATGCCATCACCGGGCGCGACCAGGGCTGGCTCACGCGCTACCGCCGCTATGCGGTGTTCAGCCCGCCATGGGCGCGCGGCCGGGCGCGCACGCTGGGCGTGGTGACCACGGCGGTGGCCGCGCTGCTGCTGGTCTCGGCGCTGATCGGCGCGCCGGGCGACCGGCCGTTCGGCGCCGGGCTGCAGGCCTTGCTCGGCGTGCTCGTGCCGCTGTTTGCCGGGCCGGCGCTGGGCTGCTGGGTGCGCCGCCGTGCCTGGCCCGCAGGGGTCGAAGGGCGCGCGCTGACCGCCACCATGCTGGCCACCGTGCTGGCCATGGCCGCCTTCCACGAGTGGGGCGCCGAGCCGATCAAGCAGGCCATCGCCGAGGCCACCGGCATGGTCGACGCCCAGGGCCAGCGCCGCCGCGTCGCGCTGATGATCGGGGTGACCGTGCGCGCACCGGACGGCGCGGCCTCGACCGCGGCCCCGAGACCGCCGTCATCGATCGCAGCTTCGGCGCCCCCCAGCTCTCCGTCAGCATCCCCGCCGGAGTCCTCGTCGGCACCTCCGTCGGCACTCCCGCCCGACCAACCAGGCACGACTGCCGACGACCCGCTGCTCGACACGCGGCCCCACTGGACCAGCCGCGTGATGACGGCGCTGGCCACCTTCACGCTGGCCGGCGGCTTTGCGCTGCCGCGCTGGCGGCGCGAGCGCGAGGAACTGGCCGCGCTCGCCCTCGAACGCGAAGTGGCGCGCGCCGATGCCGCGCGCCGCGAGGCCGAACTGCGGCTGTCGGTGCTGGCCGCGCAGGTCGAGCCGCATTTCCTGTTCAACACGCTGGCCGGCGTGCGCAGCGCGATCGCCACCGACCCGGCGCGCGCCAGCCAGATGATCGACCGCCTCACCGAGTACCTGCGCGCCGCCATCCCGCGCCTGCGCAGCGACGGCCGCGCCGAAGCGACGCTGGGCAACCAGCTCGACATCGTGCGGGCCTACCTCGCCCTGATGAGCGCACGCATGCCGCGGCTGCGCTTCTCGATCGACGTGCCCACCGAGCTGCTGCCGTTGCCTTTTCCGCCACTGATGTTGATCTCGCTGGCCGAGAACGCGGTCAAGCACGGCGCCGAACCGAAGATCGGCCCGGTGCGCATCGAGGTCGGCGCGCAGCGCATCGGCGCAGGCCGGTTGCAGGTGACGATGGCCGACGACGGCGCCGGCTTCGACGCCACCGGCGATGGCGGGCCGGCCGCTGGCGCCGGCCTCGGGCTGGCCAACATCCGTGAGCGGCTGGCGCAGATGTACGGCGACCACGCGGTGCTCGAACTGCGCACACGCGCCGGCGGCGGCGTCATCGCGAGCATCACGCTGCCGGCCGAAGCCTGAGCTTCGACAAGTGCCCGGACCACGATGACGACCGCCCGACCCACCGCCCTCATCGCCGACGACGAAGACCTGCCGCGCGCCGAGCTGCGCCGCATGCTCGCGGCAGCCTGGCCCGAACTGGCCATCGTCGCCGAGTGCGAGCATGGGCCGGCCGCAGTGGAGGCCATCGCCGAGCTCGCCCCGGACATCGCCTTCCTCGACATCCGGATGCCGGGCTCTTCGGGGCTGGACGTGGCGCGCGCCGCGGCGGGCCGCTGCCATGTCGTCTTCACCACCGCGCACGACAACCACGCGGTGGCCGCGTTCGAGGCCGGCGCGGTCGACTACCTGCTCAAGCCGGTGACCGCCCAGCGGCTGGCGCAGGCCGCGACCCGGTTGCGGCAGCGACTGGCCGCCAGGGCCCCCGTGCCGGACCTCGGCCGCCTGGTCGAGCAACTGGCGGCGCGGCTGCGCGGCGATGTGCGCGGCGATGTGCGCGGTGATGTGCGAGGCGATGTGCGCGGTGATGTGCGCGGTGATGTGCGAGGCGATGTGCGCGGCGACGTGCACAGCGGCCCCACCGCAGCAGCGGCGCCACCCCGACTGCGCTGGGTGAGCGCAAGCGTCGGCGACACCATCAAGCTGTTCGGCATCGACGAGGTGCTGTTCTTCCAGAGCGACGAGAAGTACACCCGCGTGGTCACCGAGCGCGACGAGGCGCATGTGCGCAAGCCGCTGAGGGAGATCGCCGAGGGCCTGGACCCCGAGGTCTTCTGGCAGGTGCACCGCGGCACCGTGGTGCGCGCCAGCGAGATCACGCGCGCGGTGCGCGACGAGCTGGGCCGCTACACGCTGCACCTGAAGCACCACCGCGAGACGCTGGTGGTGAGCCAGGCCTGGGCCTGGCGGTTCAAGCCGATGTAGCGAGCCCGGGCCCGCGGGCGTTCGACGCACGACCGCGCCGCACCGGGCCAGCGCGCGGCGCCGGCTGGCGTGACACTTCACGACATGCATTCGATCTCAGCGCAGCCGCCGCATCCTCGGCGCCCCTCTGATCCCCCGCAAGCGCTGCCGGCCCCGCCGGCAGCAGCCCCACCCGCTGGCGCGGCTCCCACCTGCCTGCTGCTGGGGGCCGGCGGCTTCATCGGCGCGCACATCGCCGCGGCGCTGCGCCGCGGCGGCTGGCGCGTCGTGGCGGCTGTCCGACCGCGACCGCAGCTGCGGGCCGACGAGCGTGGCTGCGACCTCGCCCGCTGGGTACACGCCGAGGATTGGCTGCCGCTGCTGGACGGCATCGACGCCATCGTGAACGCCGCCGGCATCCTGCGCGAGCGCGGCGCGGACACGTTCGCCGCGATTCACCACCACGCGCCGCTGGCGCTGGCCGAGGCTGCGGCCCGCAGGAGCATCACGCAGTTCGTTCAGATCTCGGCCCTGGGCGATGCGGCAGACGGCGAGTTCGTCGCCAGCAAGCACCGGTTCGATGCGGCACTGGCCGCGCGCCTGCCGCAGGCACTGGTCTTGCGCCCTTCGGTGGTCTACTCGGCGACGGGTTCGTACGGCGGCACGTCGCTGCTGCGCTCGCTGGCCGCATTCCCGCCAGCGTTGCTGCTGCCTGGGCACGGCCAGTGGCAAATGCAGCCGCTGGCCGCGGAAGACCTGGCCGACCTGGTGGTGCAAGGCCTCGCGCAGCGGCAGACCGGCTGCCATGAGGTCGGAGGTCCGGCAGCGATGACACTGGCGCAGTACCAGCGCCAATGGCGCCTGTGGCTGGGTGGTGATGCCCGGCGCGAGTGGCATGTCCCGGTCGCACTCGTCGACCGGCTGGTGGCACTGAGCGAGCCGCTCGGACGCGGGCCGCTGGGCCGCACCACCTGGCGAATGCTCCAGCGGGGCAACACCCTCGCGCCCGGCGCGTTCGACGCCCTGGTGTTCAACTTCGGCGACCGCGCGCCGCGCGCGCTGGGTGATGTGCTGGCGGCCACGCCGGCCCAGGTGCAGGACCGCTGGCACGCCTTGCTGCACCCGTTGGCGCCGGTATTGAAGCTGGCCATCGCGGCGCTGTGGTTGCTCTCGGCCGCCGCCGGCTGGCTGACGCCTGCGACGACGATCGAAGCCATGGCCGCCGGCAGCCCGATGGCACGCTTCGATTCGGTGGCGCTGGCGCGGGTGGCAGGCGCCGTCGACCTCGCGCTGGGCCTGTGGTTGTGCGCCAGCCGCCGGCCGCGCGCCGTGGTGGCGTGGATGATCGCCACGGTGCTCGCCTACACGGTGGTCTTCGGCTTCTGGCTGCCCAGCCTGTGGCTCGACCCACTGGGCGGCCTGGCCAAGAACCTGGCCCTGTTGCCGGCGCTGGCGGTGTTGTGGGTGCTGGTGGAACGCCGGTAGTGCGGTGATGGACTACCTGTTCGTCAAGTGGCTGCACATCGTGTCGTCGACGCTGCTGTTCGGCACCGGGCTGGGCATCGCGTTCTTCATGCTCGGTGCGCACCGCAGCGGCGACGCACGCTTCATCGCGCAGACCGCACGGCACGTCGTCCTCGCCGACGCGCTGTTCACGGCACCCGCGGTCGCCACGCAGCTGGCCACCGGCTTGTGGCTGGCCCACCGCGCCCAGCTGCCGCTGTCGACCGCGTGGCTGCAGGCGAGCCTGGTGCTCTATTTGCTGGTGGGCTGCTGCTGGCTTCCTGTGCTGTGGCTGCAGGTGCAGGCGCGGCGCCTCGCTGCGTCGGCCGCCGCTGTCGGCGCGCCGTTGCCGCCGGCCTACCACCGCGCGATGCGCTGGTGGTTCTTCCTCGGCTGGCCGGCGTTCGCCGCCGTGCTCGTGATCTTCTGGCTGATGGTGCGCAAGCCGGTCTGAGGCGCTCGTTGCCGCCCAACCGCCGGCTCGCCGCAGCGCCGCGCCTCATCCAGCGCAGCTTCACCACGCGTCGATGAACCCGCGCCTCGGCGGCAGCGGCGCGGCGCAGGCCGCGGCCAGCACGCGGGCCAGCCAGGCGCGCGTGTGGGCCGGGTCGATGACATCGTCGATCTCCAGGTGGCTGGCCATGTTCAGCGCCTCGCCGCGCTGCACGGCTTCGGCCAGCAGGCGCCTGAACAGCGCCTCGCGTTCGCCCGGCGGCGCCGCTTCGAGTTCCTTGCGAAAGCCCAGCCGCACGGCCCCTTCCAGCCCCATCGGCCCGAACTCGCCGCTGGGCCACGCGCAGGTGGCCACCGGCGCGTGGAAGTGCCCGGCGGTGAGCGCCATCGCGCCCAGCCCGTAGCCGCGGCGCAGCACCACGCTGGCCACCGGCACGCGCAGCGCCGCGGCGTTGACGAACAGGCGCCCGGCGTGGCGCACCATCGCGGTCTTCTCGCTGTCGGGGCCGACCATGAAGCCGGGCGTGTCGACGAAGGTGACGAGCGGCAGGCCGTGCGCATCGGCCAGCTGCATGAAGCGGGCGAGCTTGTCGCAGGCCGGCGCATCGAGTGCACCGCCCAGGTGCCGCGGGTTGCTCGCGGCCACCGCCACCGCGCGCCCTTCCAGCCGCGCCAGCGCGGTGACCAGACCCGTGCCCCAGTCGCGCCGCAGTTCGAGCACGCTGCCCGCGTCCATCACCGTCTGGACGATGCGGCGCGGGTCGTACAGCGCGTTGCGGTTCTCGGGCAGCGCGTGGCGCAGCGTCATCACATCCGCACCAGGCGGCGCAGCGGCGATGACGGGCTCACCCACCAGCGAGAGATAGCGGCGCGCCACCTCACCGGCCGCGGCCTCATCGGGCACACGCGCGTCGATCACGCCGACCTTGGCCAGTGTGTCCACCGGACCCACGGCATCGGCTTCGACGCGGCCCAGACCGCCGCCTTCGATCATCGCCGGCCCGCCCATGCCGATGCTGGCACCCTCGACGGCGACCACCACGTCGCAGCAGCCGAGCAGCGCCGCGTTGCCGGCGAAGCAGCGCCCGGCAACGATGCCCACCAGCGGCACCTGGCCCGACAGCCCCGCCAGCCGCGCAAACGTCGTGCAATCAAGGCCGGCGACGCCAGGCCAGTCGACATCACCCGGGCGCCCCCCGCCACCCTCGGCCCACAGCACCAGCGGCCAGCGCTGGCGCGCGCACAGCGCCAGCAACCGGTCGCTCTTCTTGTGGTTGAGCATGCCTTGCGTGCCGGCCAGCACGGTGTAGTCGTAGGCCATCACAGCCACCGGGCGGCCATCAACGCGGCCGCTGCCGGTGACCAGGCCGTCGGCGGGCGTCTGCCGCTGCAGTTCGTCCAGCGGCCGGCGGCTGCGCTGCGCAGCGACAGCGAATGCTCCGTACTCGGTGAAGCTGCCGGCGTCGAGCAGCTGCGCGATGTTCTCGCGTGCCATGCGCAGCCCGCCGGCATGGCGGCGCGCCACCATCTCGGGGCGCGCGGCGTCCAGCGTGAGGGCGCGGCGCTCGCGCAGGCGGCCTTGGTCGGCGCGCTCGGCGCGCTCGGCGCGTGCATCGTCTTCGGCGCGATCAGCTCGTTCAGCGCCTGCGGTTGGTCTGGCCGCCTCGCCGGCCCGCGGCGCGCCGGCTTGCGCCGCCTCGGCGGCCGCGACCGGCTCGAACTCCACCAGCTGGGCACCTTCTGCGGCCACCTCGCCCACGGCGGCGGCGATGGCCACGATGCGGCCGGCTCCCGGCGCTTCGAGCGGCACCTCCATCTTCATCGCCTCCTGCACCAGCAGCACCTGGCCGTGTGCCACGAGATCGCCCACCTGCACCTCGATGCCGATGACCACACCATGCACGCCGGCGGCCAGCCATCGTGCCGCGGGCACCCGCTGCTGCTGTACATCCATCGTGGACAAGCCTCCGGTCGTGGGTTGCGTTGGTCGATGCGAGGCATTTTGTGGCCGCGCTGCCCCCTTGCCCCGACCGGTACCCGGCGCCGCGCCATACTTCCGGGCCTTGACCAAGGCCCGCCGCCGCGGCCTGCAGCGAACGCTTCGTGAACCGCCCGTTGTCTCCGCTCCCCATGCCGGCTCCTGCCCCGCACGCCGCCGGGCTGCTTTCCGACGGACCGGCCGCGACGCCGCCGCACGCCGCGGGCACCGCCGCCGCGGTGCGCCCGGGCGACGCATGGATCACCGAGGCGGTCAACCGGGCCGGCATCGCCGTGTGGCGCCGCGACCTATCCAGCGACCTCCTGGTGGGCAGCGACGCGTTCTTTCGCCTGCTCGAGATGCCGGTGCCTCCCGGCCCGATACCCTCGCAGACCGTCCGCCGGATGTTGCTGCCCGAAGAGGGCGAACGGGCCGCGGAACTGACCGCCGCCCTGCTGGCCAGTGGCCAACCGCAGGAGAGCCTGCTGCGCTACCGCCTGGACAGCGGGCGCGTGCTGCAGCTGCTGACGCGCCGCACGCTGCTGCGCGACACCCTGGGAAGGCCGCAGGCGGTGCTCGCCGTGACGCTGGACGTCACCGACCACCATGTCCGCCAACAGGACGCCGAGCGCGAGCTGGCCGACGCCCGCGAGCGCGTGGCGCTGGCCGTCAGCGGCGCCGGCATCGGCACCTGGGAGTGGTGGCCGCAGACCGGCCAGGCACGCTGGGACGAGAACATGTACCGCCTGCGGGGCATGGAGCCGGGCGACCGGGCGCCCACGCATGACGAGCGCATGGCCCTCATTCACCCCGAAGACCGCGGGCTGGTGGCCGAGGTGCTGGCGCAGCGCGCCGGCGCGGGCCCGACGCTGGCCACCGAGTTCCGCATCGTGCGCCCGGACGGGCAGGTGCGCTGGCTCGCGTCGCGCTCGGCCACGCTGACCGACCCCGAGACTGGCGAGGCGCGGCGCATCGGCGTCAACTGGGACATCACCGACCGCCGCGTGGCCGAGCAGGCCCGGCGCGACGCCGAGGTGGCGCTGCGCGAGAGCCACGCCAAGTCGCAGTTCCTGGCGCGCATGAGCCACGAACTGCGCACACCGTTGAACGCGGTGCTCGGCTTCAGCCAGTTGCTGCTGGCCGAGGCAGCGCCGGGAACGGCCGGCGCAGGCCGGCTGTCGCAGCGCGAATCGCTCGAGCACATCCGGCGTGCCGGCCGGCACCTGCTCAGCCTGGTCGACGACGTGCTCGACCTGGCGCGCATCGAAGGCGGCGAGCTGACGCTGGTGCGCGAGCCAGTGCGGCTTGCCGACCTCGTATCGCAGGCCTTGCCCATGGTGGCGCCGCAGGCCGAGTCAGCCGGTGTTCACCTGCGCGCGGACACCGCGGCGCTGGAACACACCGTGCTCGCCGATACCCGGCGGCTGCGCCAGGTGCTGCTGAACCTGCTGAGCAATGGCATCAAGTACAACCGCTCCGGCGGCCAGGTGGCCATCGACGCCGAAGCGGCCGGCGCACTGGTGCGGCTGCGCGTGCGCGACAACGGCCGCGGCATCGCCGCCGATCGGCTGCCCGAGCTGTTCCAGCCCTTCAACCGCCTGGGTGCCGAGCGCGAGGCGATCGAAGGCACGGGCATCGGCCTGGCCATCGTCAAGTCATTGGTCGAGCACATGGGCGGCCACGTGCAGGTGCATAGCCGCCTGGGCGAAGGCAGCGTGTTCGAGGTGCTGCTGCCGCGCCCCGCGGCGCGCGGCGAAAGGCCTTCGCCCTCTTCGGTGGCACCGGCCACCGACGGCGGCATGCCGGCCCACCCCGCCCAAGCGGCCGCAGCTGCGGCATTCGAAGGCCCCGTGCCTGGGGCGGCCCCCGCGACGGCGCGGCGACGCCGCCTGCTCTACATCGAAGACAACGAGGTCAACGCGCTGATCGTCAGCGAGCTGCTGGCCACCGTGCCGGGCTACGAGCTGGTGGTGGCCGTCGACGGCACGCGCGGGCTGGCCGCCGCGCAGCACGCACCGCCCGAGCTGGTGCTGCTGGACATGCAACTGCCCGACATGGACGGCTTCGAGGTGCTGCGCCGCCTGCGCGAGTCGCCGGCCACGGCATCGCTGCCGGTGGTGGCGTTGTCGGCCAACGTCATGCCCGACCAGGTGCGCCGCGGGATGGCCGCCGGGCTGGCCGACTACTGGGCCAAGCCGCTGGACGTGCCGCTGTTCCTGCAGCGGCTGGGCGCGCTGCTGCCGCCGCTGGCCGGCCGTTGATCGCGCCTCTCTCGCGTTTCTTGCGGGCGCTGTCAGTCAGGCCGGCTCGTCGGCCAGCAGCCCGCGCTTGCGCAGCAGCGGGGTGACCGAAGCGTCGCGGCCGCGGAAGGCGCGGTACGCCGCACCCGGATCGACCGAGTTGCCGCTGCTGTAGATGTGCTGGTGCAGGCGCCTTGCCACTGCGCCGTCGAATGGGCCGCCCGCCTCGGCAAAGGCGTCGTAGCCGTCGGCGTCCAGCACCTCGGCCCACAGGTACACGTAGTAGCCGGCCGCGTAGCCGCTGCTGGCGAACAGGTGCTGGAAGTGCACGAAGCGGTGGTTCACGCCGGCGGCGTGCGGCAGGCCGCGTGCGACCAGCAGCTCGTGCTCGAAGGCGCACAGGTCGGCCGGCGGCTCAGCCTCGGTGAGCGAGTGCACCGCCATGTCGGTGATCGCGCTGCCGGTGTAGCGCACGGTCTCGTAGCCCTGGTTGAAGCGGCGCGCGCGCGCCAGCCGCTCGACCAGCGCGGCCGGGATCGGCTCGCCGGTGCGGTGGTGCCGCGCGTGGCGCTGCAACACCTCGGGCTCGGTGATCCAGTGCTCGAAGATCTGCGAGGGCAGCTCGACGAAGTCGCGCAGCACCTGCGTGCCCGACAGGCGCCCGTAGGTCACGTTGGACAGCAGCCCGTGCAGCCCGTGGCCGAACTCGTGGAACAGCGTGCGCGCGTCATCCAGCGACAGCAGCGTCGGCTCGCCACGCGCGAAGTTGTTGTTGTTCAGGATGATCGGCAGGCCTTCGTGCGTGGCCCCGGCCACGGCGGCGGCGGCACCCGCAAGATTGCGGCGCTGCCAGCGCAGGCTGCTCATCCACGCCCCGCTGCGCTTGGTGGCGCGGGCGAAGTTGTCCTGCAGGAACAGGCCCACCAGCGCACCGGCGCCATCGTGCACCTCGTAGGCCTTCACGTCGGGGTGGTAGACGGGCAGGTCATCGCGCGGCGTGAAGCGCAGGCCGAACAGGCGCTGGGCGCAGTCGAACGCCGCCGCCACCACGTTGTCGAGCTGGAAGTACGGCTTGACCTCGGCGTCGTCGACGGCAAAGCGCTCGCGGCGCACACGCTCGGCCCAGAAGCGCCAGTCCCAGGGTTCCAGGCGCCCCTCGGCGCCCGGCTCGCCGGTGGCCGCCGCGGCGCGGCGCACCTCCTCGAGCAGCGCTTCTTCGCGTTGCACCGCCACCAGTGCGCGTGGCCACACCTCGTCGAGCAGCGCGGCCACGGCGGCACGGCTGCCGGCCATCGTGTCGACCAGCGCATGGTCGGCGTAGCTGGCGCAGCCCATCAGCGCGGCCTGCTCGCGGCGCAGCCGCAGGATGGCGCGCACGAGCTCACGGTTGTCGTGCTCGCCGGCATGTTCGCCGCGGCCGACCCAGGCACGCCAGGCCTGCTCGCGCAGGTCGCGCCGCGTGGAATAGGTGAGGAAGGGCACCACCAGCGAACGCGACAGCGTGATCACCGCGCCCGGCAGCCCGCGCTCGGCGGCAGCCCGCCGCGCCGCGTCGAGCACGAACGGGGGCAGACCGGCCGTCGCCGCCGCGTCGGGCAGCGGCAGCACGTAGCTCGACTCGTCGTGCAGCACGTTCTGCGCAAAACGCGTGGTCAGCGCCGCAAGCTCCTCCATCACCGCCGCATAGCGGTGCTGCTGGGCGCCTTGCAGCTGCGCACCCGACCGCACGAAGTCCAGGTGCACGCGTTCCAGCAGCCGCAGCGCCTGGGCATCCAGGCCGAGCGAGCCGCGGCGGCCATGCAGCGCGTCGACGCGCGCGAACAGCGCCGCATCCATGTACACCGCATTGCGGTGCGCGGCCAGCGGCGCGGCGAGCACGCGCTGCACGGCCTGCAGCGCCTCGCTGGTGGCCGAGGCGTTGAGCACGCCGAAGGTGGCGGCGACACGATCGAGCAGCGCACCGCTGCGGTCGAAGGCCGCCACGGTGTTGCCGAAGTCCGCCGGCGCGGACTCGTGGGCGATGGCCGCGAGCTCGGCGCGATGCACGCGCATGGCCTCCAGCAATGCCGGTTCGAAGTGTTCGGGCCGGATCGCCGCGAACGGCGGCAGGCCGTGCGGCGCCGTCCAGGGCTGCAGCAGCGGATTGGCGGCCGCGGCCGCGGAGGACGTGGCGCCGCCGCCTGCGGCCGCGGGGAGCGTTGGATCGATCTTCATGTGTGCGCTCCGCGTTCACTTGCCCGACCGGATGGCGATCTCGTCTTCCTCGCGATAGCGGCGGTTGCCGCATGAGCCCATCCACGCCGTGCGCTCGGTGTCGAGCGCGGCGTTGGCGTCGGCCCAGGCGTTGTTGCGCCGGTTCCACTCGGCAACGCGGGTGTCCAGCGCGCGGGCCCGCGCATTGAACGCCTGTGCCGCCTGCTGGCGCTCGGTCTGCAGCGTCAGCAGCCGCTTGCGTTCGGCCTCGAGGGCGGTGTGTTCGCGCTCGAGCTCGGTGCGCTCGGCGGCGATGGCGTCGCGCTCGGCGCCGGTGGAGGTGCGCCCTCCATCGTTGAACGCCTTGACGCGTTCCTCGAGCTTGGTGCGCCGCTCCATGAAGGTCTTGTTGCGCTCTGTGAAGGCGGTGACGGCGGGCGTCAGGTCGCCGGCGTCGAACTTGGCACGTTCGGCGCGCACCGCCGACTGCTCTTCGGTGATGGCTTTCTTCTCCTGCTCCAGCGGTGCGCGGCCCTCTTCCTGCGCGGCCAGGCGCTTCTTCAGGTCGTCTTCCTGGTTGAAGCAGGCGCGCAACTCCTCGCGCAGGAGCAGCGGCCCACGCGCCGAGCCGAAACCGCGCGCCGCCGACGCTGCCTGGGCCGCCTGGGCCGGGCCGGCGCCCTGCCGGGCCGGGGGCTTGGCCGGCGGTGGGGTCTGCGCCAGTGTGTACGCAGCGGCCAGGGCCAGCGTCGCCAGCGCCACGCAAGAACGCGCCGCAGCGGCGCACCACGCAAAGGACGCGGCATGGGCGGCACAGGCAGTTTGCGGGGCAGCTTCAACAGAAGCCGTGGCCGCCGCCGCGACGGGCAGGAAGGTCATGGTGTCCTCGGGAAATGGGGTGGCGGCGCGGTGTCCGCGAGGCGCCGGATTTTGCCACCCGGGATGGCGGCAAATCCCGCCCCCGGCGGCCCACCGCAGCCCGGCCTGCGATCGCCCATGTCGCTGGCCTACCATCGGCTACCCGAGTCCAGGTGACCCCATGCGCTCGCCTGGGCAACTGCCCTCTTGCTCATCTTGCAAAGGCCCCGCTTGCGCCGCCCGCGAACGCAGCCCCCACCCAGCCGCCGACGTGCTGCCCTGGCGTGGCTCGCGCTGGCTCCCTGCTCGCTGGCCACGTTCTCGCAGACCATGCCGACCGCCCCCGCCGCCACCTCGGACCCTCAGACGCCAACCACCACGGAGGCCGAAGACCCGTTCCTGTGGCTCGAAGACGTCCACGGCGAACGCGCGCTGGCCTGGGTGCGCGCGCGCAACGCCGAGTCCGAAGCGCGGCTGCGCGGCACGCCCGGCTTCGAAGCGCTGCGCGAGCGGCTGCGCGAAGTGCTCGATTCGCGCGAGCAGATCCCCTACGTCACGCGCCTGGGGCCGTGGCTGTACAACCTGTGGCGCGACGCGGCCAACCCGCGCGGGCTGTGGCGGCGCACCACGCTCGCGCAGTACCGCCTGCCGCAGCCGCAGTGGGAGACCGTGCTGGACATCGACGCACTCGGCCGCGCCGAAGGCAAGAGCTGGGTCTGGGGCGGCGCCACCACGCTCGGCCCCGAGCACCGCCTTTGCCTGCTGAGCCTGTCGGTAGGCGGCGCCGACGCCACCGTGGTGCGCGAATTCGACCTCGTGGACAAGCGCTTCATCGCCGCTGGCGACGGCGGCTTCGCGGTGCCCGAGGCGAAGACCAGCGTCACCTGGATCGACGCCGACACCGTGTACATCGGCACCGACTTCGGCCCCGGTTCGCTCACCGACTCGGGCTATCCGCGGGTCATCCGGCGCTGGCGGCGCGGCCAGCCGCTGGCCTGGGCAGAAACGGTGTTTGAGGGTGAGAAGACCGACGTCGCGGCCTGGGTGCAGGTGGACGCCACACCCGGCTTCGAACGCACGACGTTCGGCCGCATGCTCGACTTCTACCGCTCGCGCCACTGGCTCGTGGAAGGGCCGCTGGCCGACGCGGCCCGGCGGCAGCCGCGCCTGGCCATCGACAAGCCCGACGATGCCTCGGTCAGCCTGTGGCGCGAATGGGCGGTTCTCGAGTTGCGCAGCGACTGGGCGACCGGCGGCGAGCGCCACTGCGCCGGCTCGCTGCTGGTGGCCGATGCCGCCGCGTTCCTGGCCGGCCAGCGCCGGTTCACCACGCTGTTCGCGCCGACGGCCACACGTTCGCTGGCCGGCTGGACGGCCACGCGCCGCACGCTGATGGTCACGCTGATGGACAACGTCGCCAGCCGTCTCGAAGAGTGGCACTGGCAGCCCGGCGGCGCGCACGGGCGCGATGGCAAGGTGAGCCAGGGTCGCTGGGGGCGGCGCGAGGTGCGCGCGCCCTACCCGGGCACGCTGTCGCTCACCGACCTGCACGACCCGCTGCTCGAAGGCGCCGGCACGCCGGACCCGCTGGCCGAGCGCTACCTGCTCAACGCCACCGACTTCCTGCACCCCGACTCGCTGCAACTGGGCAGCACCGGCAGCGACGAGCGCGAGGCGCTGAAGGCGCGGCCGCGTTTCTTCGATGCCCAGGGCATGAAGGCCGAGCAGCGCTTTGCCACCTCGCGCGACGGCACACGGGTGCCGTACTTCGTCGTCTGGCCGAAAGGAGCCTCGGCCGACAGCGCCGGCGGCGAGCTGCCCACGCTGCTGTACGGCTACGGCGGCTTCGAGCTCGCGATGCAGCCGTTCTACAGCGGCACGCTCGGCAGAGCCTGGACCGCCCGCGGCGGCGTCTTCGTGCTGGCCAACATCCGCGGCGGCGGCGAGTTCGGGCCGGCATGGCACCAGGCAGCGCTGAAGGCGAAGCGCCAGAGGAGCTTTGACGACTTCATCGCCGTGGCCGAAGACCTCGTCAAGGCGCGCATCACGCGGCCGGCGCGGCTGGCGATCCAGGGCGGCAGCAACGGCGGCCTGCTGGTGGCCGCGGTGATGCTGCAGCGGCCGGATCTGTTCCGTGCCGTGTCGTGCCAGGTGCCGCTGCTGGACATGCGGCGCTACCACCGGCTGCTGGCCGGCGCGTCGTGGATGGCCGAGTACGGCAACCCGGACGACGCGGCCGAATGGGCCGCGCTGCGCCGCTACAGCCCCTACCACAACGTACCCCCTGCCCCCGCAGCGGGCCTGCCGCCGGGCACCGAAGCCGGCAGCGCTGCCGCCGGCGCGGCACGGCAACTGCCGGCGCTGCTGATCACCACCTCCACGCGCGACGACCGCGTGCACCCCGGCCACGCACGCAAGTTCGCGGCGCGCCTGGCCGCCTTCGGCCACCACCCGCTGTACTGGGAGAACATCGAGGGCGGCCACGGCGGCGCGGCCGACAACGCGCAGCGCTCGCTGATGATGGCGTTGGAGTACACCTTCCTGTGGCAAGGCGTCGGCACGGCCGGCCGCGTGCCGCCTTCACCGCAGGGCTGAACGGGCTGTGCGCACCGCCCCCGCTGCGGTGCAACCAGCACAAGCGACATCCCGCCAACGCATGCTGACCTGGCTCGACGAAGGCACACCACTGCCCGCCACGCGCGAGGCGCTGGGCCCCGA
Organism: Rubrivivax sp.; assembly: GCA_016789865.1. Lineage (GTDB taxonomy): Bacteria > Pseudomonadota > Gammaproteobacteria > Burkholderiales > Burkholderiaceae_C > Rubrivivax. The sequence continues at coordinate 5,567 of JAEUPC010000233.1, read as the reverse complement.
CTCAGAGGCCCCGGGCCTGGTGGCCGCCGGCGGGCGCCTCACGGTGCCGCGGCTGGAGGAGGCCTACCGCAAGGGCATCTTCCCGTGGTTCTCTCCGGGCCAACCGGTGCTGTGGTGGAGCCCCGATCCGCGCATGGTGCTGCCGGTGGCGGAGTTCCGCCTGTCGCGCTCGCTGAAGAAGACGCTGCGGCGCTTTCTGCGCATGCCGGGATGCGAGCTGCGCTTCGACGGCGCGCCGCGCCGCGTCATCGAGACCTGCGCGAAGACGCCGCGCGACGGCCAGGACGGCACCTGGATCGTGCCGGCGGTGGTGGATGCCTACGACGCGTGGCACCACGCCGGCCGCGTGCACAGCGCCGAGACCTGGGTGGACGGCGAACTCGTCGGCGGCCTGTACTTCGTGGCCATCGGCCGCATGGTGTTCGGCGAGTCGATGTTCTCGCACCGCACCGATGCCAGCAAGCTGGCGCTGGCCGCGCTGATGGCGGCCTGCCGCGCGCGCGGCGTGCCGCTGGTGGACTGCCAGCAGAACACCGGCCACCTGGCAAGCCTCGGAGCGAGGGAGGTGCCGCGCACCTCGTTCGAAGCGCACCTGGCGCACGTGTTGGGGGCGCCGGACATTGCCGATTGGACCTATGATGCCGCGCACTGGGGCACGCTGGACCTGGCCCTCGATGCCATGGCGTGAAGCGCCTCTGGCCGGCCCTGCGAATCGCCACTGAACCGACCCGCCTGCGCCCGTGACCCACCCCAAGGAACTGCCCCTCGCTTCGCTGCAGTTCTACGCCACGGCGCCGTACCCGTGCAGCTATCTGCCCGAGCGCCTGGCCCGTTCGCAGGTCGCCACGCCCAGCCACCTGATCCACGCGCAGGCCTACTCGGGGCTGGTGGCCAACGGCTTTCGCCGCAGCGGCATGTTCACCTACCGGCCCTACTGCGAGGGCTGCCGCGCCTGCGTGCCGCTGCGCGTGCCGGTGGAGCGCTTCACGCCTTCACGCAGCCAGCGCCGCGCCTACGAGCGCCACAAGACGCTGCGCGCGCGCGTGCTGCGCCTGTGCTTCGTGCCCGAGCACTACCAGCTGTACCTGCGCTACCAGTCGGGCCGCCACAGCGGCGGCGGCATGGACCACGACAGCGTCGACCAGTACACCCAGTTCCTGCTGCAAAGCCGCGTCAACTCTCGGCTGGTGGAATTCCGCGAGCCGCCCAACGCCGCCGGCATACCGGGGGCGTTGAAGATGGTGTCCATCCTCGACGTGCTCGAAGACGGCATCAGTGCCGTGTACACCTTCTACGAGCCCGATGCGCACGCCAGCTACGGCACCTACAGCGTGCTGTGGCAGGTGGAACAGACGCGGCTGCTGAAGCTGCCGCACGTTTACCTCGGCTACTGGATCGAGCAAAGCCCGAAGATGGCCTACAAGGCGCAGTTCCGCCCGCACGAGGTGCTGGTGGAAGGACGCTGGCGGGAAGGCGCCGCCCCCTGTGGGCCAGCGGCAAGTGCCGCCCTCACGTGTGCCGCGGGTGCCACGGGCGCCGCCGGCAGCCTGGCGCGGCCGCTGGCTCCGCTTGCGCCGAGATAGCCGGCGCTTCAGCCGGCGGCGGCCCAGGTTTCCTGCTCATCGGCGTGGCGCCGCAGCGCCCGGCCGTCGCCTTCCAGCTTGAGCAGGTGTGCGCGCAGCGAGCGTTCGGCCAAGCCATGCAGCGCCGCGGGCACGTCATCGTAGACCGCAGGCACCAGCGCCTTCGCGCTGGCCGGTGACGCCTGGCGCTGCAGCGCCGCGACGACCTTGGCTTCGCGCTTCAACCGGTGCGCGATCAGCGCGCGCAGCACGCCCGGCGGGTCGCCGACCAGGAAGCCGTGGCCCGGCGCCAGCCATTCCAGGTCTTCCTCCAGCAGGTCATGCAAGGTGCGCAGGTAGGCGGCCATGTCGCCGTCGGGCGGGTTGATGACCACGGTGCTGCCCTGCATCACGTGGTCGCCGGTGAACAGCGTCTTCTCCTCCTCCAGCAGGTAGCACAGGTGGTTCGACGCGTGGCCCGGCGTGTGCACCACCCGCAGCGTGACACCGGGGGCAAGTTCCAGCCGTTCGCCGTGCACCGGCTCGCGCGCCGGCGCGAAACTGTCGTCCTGCCATTCGGGGTGGCTTGCCACCCGCCCCCACACCGGCGCGCCGGTGGCCGCCGCCAGCGGCACGGCGCCCGGCGAGTGGTCGCGGTGGGTGTGGGTGACCAGGATGCGCTCGATGCGCGCGCCCGGGGCCAGCGAAGCCGCGACGTCCTGCAGCACCAGCACGTGCTCATCGCTGGCCGGGCCGGGGTCGATGACCGTCCAGCGCGTGCCCGCGCCGACGAGGTAGCTGTTGGTGCCCGGCCCCGTCATCGGCCCGGGGTTGGGCGCCGTCACGCGCACGACATGCGGCGACAGCCGCACCGGCCGCCCGGCCACGATGTCGGCATGCACGTCGGCGCGGCCTTCGGGGTCGAGCCGCGCGATCTCGGCGTAGGGCAGCTCGTCGGGCAGCACGACGCGCACGCTGCCCCGCGGCGCGAAGGCGCGCCGTGGCATGGCCAGCGGGTACGGTGCGCGCGCGCGCGCCGCGGCCAGCGTGGCTTGGGCATCGGCGTGCGCGGTCAGCTGCTGGAGCGTGCGCCGGGTCACCGGCAGCAACTTCAGGCCGCGGCCGGGGGCCAGCGCCTGCGCGGGCGTGAGCCACATCAGTTCCACGGCCTCGCCGAAATCGGGCACCGCCTGCTGCCCGCGCGGCGCATGCACGGCGAAGAAGCGCGTGTCGAAGCGCTTGGGCACCCCCGGCGGCGTGAGCCAGTGGCTCCAGTAGACCAGGCCCGACAGGTCCAGCGTCAGGCCGTGCTCGCGGCACAGCTCGGCGATGCCCACCCCACCCGACTGCAGGCGTTCGCGCCACGGGTGCAGCGCCTGCACGTCGAAGGGCGCGGTGGTCAGCAGCAGGCCCACCTCCTCGAACGCCTCGCGCACCGCGGCCACCAGGTAGTCCAGGCCGCCGGCGGCCACGTTCAGCTGCGCGCTCGCCGCGGCGTCGCCGGCACCGTGGCTGTGGGCATGGGCTTCGCGGTCGCGCGCGTCGAGCACGCCGCCGGGGAAGGCGGCCACGCCGCTGCGCAGGTCGTTTTCGCGCTCGGCGCGGCGCACCATCAGCACCTCCAGGCCGGCGGTGCCGTCGCGCAGGAACAGCACCGACGCCGCCACGCGCGCATCCGCCGGCGGCTGGTGATGCGCCGCACCTGCGCGAACGGTGCGCGTGCCGGAGGTTTCGGGCGCGCTCAACGCACCACCCCTTGCGCGCGCAGCGCGGCAATCGTGGCGGCCTCGAAGCCTGCCTCGGCCAGCACCACGTCGGTGTGCTCGCCCACGGCGGGGGCCGGCCGCGGCCGGCCGGCTGGCGTGCGGTCGAAGCGCGGCGCGGGGCCCGGCTGCACGACGCCATCGACCTCGACGAACGCATCACGCTCGCCCGCATGCCGATGGCCCGCGGCTTCGTCGAAGCTGAGCACCGGCGCGAAGCAGGCATCGGTGCCTTCGAGCCTTGCGCACCACTCGTCGCGCGTGTGCCCGCGCACGACAGCGGCGATCGCCTCGCGCATCTCGGGCCACAGCCGGCGGTCGTACTGGCGCTTGACGAATTTGTCGTCCAGGCCGATGGCCGCCGCCAGCGTGGCAAAGAACTTGGGTTCCAGCGGCGCCAGGCTGATGTGGCGCCGGTCGGCCGTTTCGTAGGTGCTGTAGAACGGCGCGCCGCCGTCCAGCAGGTTGACCTCACGCGAAGAGGCGTCCCACGTGCCCGCCGCCTTCAGCCCGAAGAAGATGGATGCCAGCGACGCGGCGCCGTCGACCATCGCGGCATCGACCACCTGCCCGCGCCCCGAGCGCTGGCGTTCGAACAGCGCGGCCATCACGCCGAACGCGAGGTAGAGCGCGCCGCCACCGTAGTCGCCGATCAGGTTCAGCGGCGGCACGGGCCGGCCGCCATGGCCTTGCTTGCCTTCATCGCCACCGGTCCCTATGGCATGCAGCGCGCCCGTGAGCGCGATGTAGTTCAGGTCGTGCCCGGCGGCCATGGCCAGCGGCCCTTGCTGCCCGAAGCCGGTCATCCGCCCGTAGACCAGGCGCGGGTTGCGCGCGTGGCAATCCACCGGGCCGAGCCCCATCTTCTCGGTGACGCCGGGGCGAAAGCCCTCGATCAACACATCAGCGTCCTCGACGAGCTTCAACACCGCGTCGCGCCCGGCCGGCTTGCGCGTATCGATGGCTACCGAACGCCGACTGCGGCCGTTGACCTCGAAGCGTTTGTCCATCGCCAGGCCCAGGCCACTGGGCTCCAGGCGATCGACTCGGATGACATCGGCGCCCAGGTCGGCCAGCAGCATGCAGCACATGGGGCCGGGGCCGATGCTGGCCAGCTCGATGACACGCAGGCCTTGCAGGGGTCCTTGATTTGGCATGGCGGCAAGTGTGCCGCATGGCAGCGGCCCGCGTCGCCGGTGGTCCGTGGCCTGCCAAGCGCGCCGGTGCGATACAACCCGCCCCGAGGGCGCCCGCCGGCGGCTGCCCCAGTCACGCGCCCGACATGACCGACACCCGCCCCTTCGCCGACGCCGCCGAGACCTGGAACCGCCGCTACGCCGGCGACGACCTTCTGTTCGGCAGCGAGCCCAACGCCTGGCTGCGCGAGCACGTGCATCACCTGCCGCCGCGCGGCCGCGTGTTGTGCGTGGCCGATGGCGAGGGGCGCAACAGCGTCTTCCTCGCTCGGCAGGGCTTTCGCGTGGAGGCGTTCGACATCGCGCCGAACGCGGTGGGCAAGGCGCAGGCGTTCGCCGCCCGCCAGGGCGTGCAGGTGCGCTTCGAACTGGCCGACTGCGATGGATACGCGTGGGAGGCCGAGGCCTTCGACGGCATCGCGGCCATCTTCGTGCAGTTCGCCGACCCGGCCATGCGCACGCGCCTGTTCGCACAGATGGTGCGCGCCTTGAAGCCCGGCGGCGTGCTCATCCTGCAGGGCTACACGCCCCGACAGCTGGAGTACCGCACGGGCGGTCCGCCGATCCTCTCGCACCTGTACACCGAGCCGATGCTGCGCGAGGCCTTTGCGGCGCTGGCGCTGCTGGAGCTGCGCGACTACGAGGCCGAGATCTTCGAAGGCACGGGCCACCATGGCCGATCGGCACTGATCGGCCTGGTGGCGCGGCGCACATAGGACGACCGGCCACGCCGGCGGCCCGCGAGGGCGGAAGCGCTCGGGTGAGGCTGGGTCTCGCAGCGGCGCATTGCGCGCCGCGCGGACGCCTCAGATCACAGCGGCTTGATGCGCGAGGCCTGCGGCCCCTTCTGGCCCTGCGTGACTTCGAACTCCACGCGCTGGTTCTCGGCCAGCGTCTTGAAGCCATTGCCCTGGATTTCCTTGAAGTGGGCGAACAGGTCCTTGCCGCCGTCATCGGGGGCGATGAAGCCGAAGCCCTTGCTTTCGTTGAACCACTTCACGGTTCCGGTCTGGGTGGTCATGGGGTCGTTCCTTTCAACATGAACG
>JAEUPC010000141.1 GCA_016789865.1 Rubrivivax sp. | reverse complement strand
CTCCACCACCTGCGGCACCTCGGCCAGCGAGTGGATCGGCGTGCCGTTGATCAGCCGGCCCTGCAGCCGCGGGTCGTCGTCGATGAAGCCGGCGACATGCATCTCCAGCGTGTTCTGCAGCCCGCCCAGCAGCCGCGTGCCGGCCGACCCGGCGCCGTAGATGAGCACCTTCTGCTGCGCCAGCCGCGCCGCGCGGCCGCCGCCGGCGAACCACGCGCGCACGATCGTGCGCCAGCCACCCACCAGCAGCAGCGCCAGCATCGGCTGCAGGAACGCCAGCGAGCGCGGCACGTCGGGCATGCGGAAATACAGCACCACGATCGCGTAGACCATGCCGTACAGCGTGACCGCCTTGCACAACGCCACCAGCGCCGGCAGGCCGCTGTAGCGGTAGATGGCGCGGTACAGGCCGAAGTAGCTGAAGATGGGCAGCGCCAGCACCGGCGCCAGCCCGTAGGCCACCCACTGCAGCTCGTGCGGGCGGTGCAGCGCATCGAGCCGCAGCGTGAAGGCCAGCCAGGTGGCCAGCCCCAGCAAGAGCGTGTCGACCAGCGCCGCGATCGGGCGCTTGGCCGCCAGCGGCAGGTTCATGGCGCGCTGCATGCGCATCCTCATCGCCCGGCGGCGTCCATCACCTTGGCCACGGCGCGGCAGGTGCGATCGACCTCGTCGTCGGTGAGCGTGGGGTGCACCATGAACATCAGGCTCGTCTCGCCGAGCTGGCGCGCGTTGGGCAGGCGCTGCGCGGGCCGCAGGCCGGTGCCTTCAAAGGCGCGCTCCAGGTAGACCTCGGAGCACGAACCCTGGTACAGCGGCACGCCCTCGGCCTTCACCGCCTCGACGATGCGGTCGCGGCTCCAGCCAGGCGCCAGCCGTTCGGGCCTGACGTAGGCGTACAGGCGGTAATACGCATGCTCGGCGTGCGCGGGCACCTCGGGCACGCGCAGCGCCGGGAAGGCCCGGCAGGCCGCCGCGATGCGCTCGGCAATGGCGCGCCGCCGCTGCGACCACTGCGCCAGCCGCTGCAGCTGGATGCGGCCGATCACGGCCTGCATTTCCAGCATGCGCCAATTGGTGCCGAACGATTCGTGCAGCCAGCGGAACCCGGGCGCATGCTGCCGCTCGTAGACCGCCTGCCAGCTCTTGCCGTGGTCCTTGAAGCTCCACATGCGCGACCACAGCTCGGCGTCGTCGGTGGTCACCATGCCGCCTTCGCCGCCGGTGGTGATGATCTTGTCCTGGCAGAACGACCAGGCGCCGATGTCACCGAGCGTGCCCACGTGGCGGCCGCGGTAGCGCGCGCCATGCGCCTGCGCGCAGTCCTCGACGAGGCGCAGCCGCCGTTCGCGGGCCAGCGCCAGCAGGCCATCCATCTCGCAGGGCCAGCCGGCCAGGTGCACACACAGGATGGCCTTGGTGGCCGCCGACAGCACCGGGCGCACCGTCTCGGCGCTGATGTTCCCCGAGTCGAGGTCGACGTCGGCGAACACCGGGCGGGCACCGGCGTTCACCACGCAGGAAACCGAAGCCAGAAAGGTGCGCGGCGTGACCACGACCTCGTCGCCGGGGCCGACGCCCAGGGCCTTCAGCGCGACGTCCAGCGCCACCGTGCCGTTGGCCAGCGCCACCGCGTGGGCCGAACCGCACCAGGCCGCGAACTCGCGCTCGAAGAGGCGGCACTCCTGCCCGGTCCAGTAGTTGACGCGGCCCGAGGCCAGCGTGCGGGCCACGGCCTCGGCCTCCTCGGCCGAGAAGGCGGGCCAGGGCGAGAACGGCGTATCAAGCATGTCGTTGCGGCGGCAGCGGGCGGGCCGGGTTGCCGACCAAACGCATATTGTCAGATACATCCGCCACGACCACCGCCCCGGCACCGACGACGACATCGGCACCGATCGTGACGGCATGGCGCACCGCGGCTGCGATGCCCACCCAGCTGCGGTCGCCGACGCGAACGCCGCCGCCCAGCCGTGCCCCGGGGCTCACGTGCACGGCACGGCCCAGCACACATTCATGGTCGACGCTGGCGCCGTGGTTGATGATGCCCCCCGCCCCGACCTCGGCCCCGATCGCCACCACGGCACCCGCCGCGACGAAGCTGCCGCGTCCCAGCCGCGCCCCCGGGCTGACGCTGGCTGCCGGGTGGACAACCGTGGCCACCCTCGCCCCGCGCTCCAGGCAGGCCTGCAGCAACTGGTCGCGTCGCGCGTTGTCGCCGATGGCGACGATGCGTTCCACGTGCGGCGGCACTTCGCGCGCAAAGTCGCCGCTGCCGCCCAGCACCGGCCAGGCGCCGCGCTGGCTGCCCCGCTCGGCCGCATCGTCGAAGAACACGATGGCTTCGAAGCGCGCGCTGGCGCGTGCCGCATCGGCCACGACCAGGCCGTGGCCACCACCGCCGAGGATCCACAGCACCGGCCGGTCGCTCACGCCGTGCCCCGGCCGCTGCCGCGGAACGGCTCCATCGTGGCGTGGCCCTGGGCCGAGACGCCCTCGCGCCGGAACACCTTGCCGAACGTGCGCGCAAGGATCTTGATGTCGAGCCAGAAGCTGTGGTGCTCGACGTACCAGACGTCGTACTCGAAGCGCTGCTCCCAGGTCTGGGCGTTGCGCCCGTGGATTTGCGCCCACCCGGTGACGCCGGGCGGCACCTCGTGGCGCCGCGCCTGGCGGGGCGAGTACAGCGGCAGGTACTGCACCAGCAGCGGGCGCGGCCCGACGATGCTGAGGTCGCCACGCAACACATTGAAGGCGCTGGGGAACTCGTCCAGGCTGGTGGCCCGCAGGAAGCGGCCCAGAGGCGTGATGCGCCGCTCGTCGGGAAGCAGCCGACCCTCTGCGTCAACTTCGTCGGTCATGCTGCGCAGCTTGATGAGTCGAAAGATGCGCCCGTGCAGACCCACCCGCTCCTGGGTGAAGAGGACCGGCGAGCCCAGCCACACTCGCACCAGCAGCATCAGAATCACCAGGGCCGGCAGCCACGCCACCGCGGTGACCAGGACAAAGAAGAGATCGAAAGCGCGTTTCATGCCGAGCGCCGAAAGGGTGCGAGGGTCAAGCCACGAGGCGCGCCGGACCCCCGCGGGCGACTCGATCGACCTCGGCGCCCCGTCGGAACCCGCCGCCATGCTGAGGAAGAAAAAGATTCTAGGTCCCGCCTCGAAGGCAGCCCCGTCTTCGCAGGCGCTGCCCTCGCCCGCATCGATGACCGCTTCGTGGCCGCCGCGGTGCCGGCGGCATCACGGGGCCGGCTTGCCCGGCGCGGCGGCGGGTGGCACGAGGCGGGCCCGCTCCAGCAGCACCCGTGAGAGGCTCCACGGTGCGTTGGCCAGCTCCCACGGCGCGCTGACGCGGGCGTACTGCGCCGCCGGCCCCTGCCCGAGATGGATTGCCGCCGTGGGCCCGACGAGTGCCCGGTTGGCAAACGGATAGAGCTGGCCGCGCGAGGCCAGTTGCGCCACCGACGCGCGGCTGCGCTGCGCGACCCCGTCGCTCGTGCGCTCGGCGCCGCAAACCAATGCCAGCGCATCGATCGTACGGAACGAGATCCATGCCTTGATGCGGTCGCCGGGATAGCTCGGCGTGTTGACCGAGTAGCCGTCGCCTGCGGTCCAGCCGTCGTAGGCGCGCCCCCACCAGTAGTCCCAGCTGCCGTTGTCCGGCAGCCGGCCGTCGGGCGCGATGCGCTCGATGAAGTGCTCGATGATGTCCATCGCCGGCCCGACCGCCTCGGGCGAGGAACCCGTCCCGGCCGTGGCGAGGACCGCGTGCGCCCATTCGTTCTGGTGGTTGAACGGCACCGGCATGCCATCGAAAGCAAACGGGCTGCCCTTGGGCCACCGCAGGTGGTGGCGGCCCGGCCGGATCCACCGCTCCTCCTCGCCGGCGGTCGCCAACACCTCGATGTGGCCTTGCACCCCCCGCACCGCGGCGAGCAGCGCGTCGAAGCTGTGCAGCTCGCCGCCGCCCTGCAATTCGTTGCGGTAGCGGTTCAGCAAGAGCAGCAGGCGGCCCGTCTGCACTGCGAACAGGGCGCGGCTGCGGTCCACGGTGAAGGCGCGCGTTCGGTAGCGCCCGGCAGCGACATGTTCGTCGAGCCAGGCCAGCTCGAGGTCGAGCCGGCGGCGCACCTCGGGCAACAGTGGGCCGAACAGGTCCAGCAACTGCGCGTCGCGCCGCGCGAGGTCCAGCAGATCCAGCAGGCCGTTCAGGTAGTAGATCTGCGACCAGGGGATGCGACCCTCCTCGTTGTTGATGCCGAACTCCATCCAGCCGCCGGGCGCCGTCTGCGCCAGATCGTGCCGCAGCATGCGACGCAGCTGGTGCCCCCCTTGCGCGTGCTCGATGCGCAAAGCGGTGCCGGCCCAGTGCAGATTCCAGGGCACGCCGCGACCCGTGTCGACGACCGGCGGCTCGACACCCTCCGGAGCGACGACGATCGGGGCGTTGGCCTGCAGACGATCATCCGTGGCAGACCCCACGCACAGGTGGGCCAGGCCCGCCGGCGTGACCGCCGACTCGACAATGTGGCGGCAGCCGCCGATGCGCTGCGCCGTGACGCCGCCCGAGGGCATGATCTCGAACTGCTGGTTGCCGCCGGCCAGCCACAGCCGGCCACTGCTGCCCGCGTGGAAACGCAACGACGGCACCATCTCGTAGGTCGAGCCGGCCGGTTCCTCCAGCGATGGCAGGCGGGAGGCGGCGGCCGCAGGCACCGGGCAGTCGGCACCCGACAACTGCCATGCGACGGACCAGTTGGCCTGGCTGGGGTTGTGATAGTAGATCGCGTGCAGCCGCCCTTCGTGGAGCGTGGCGGCACGCAGCGCCGCGACGCCGTCATCGGCGTGATGCACGGCCAGCGTGCAGGCCAGGCGAGTGCCGTCGAAACGAAGCAGGGTCAACCCGTTGTCGGGGTGCCGGCGCAAGAACACCACCGTGGTGCCTGGCAGCCCGCTGCCGGCCTCGAGGACTTTGACCGGCACACCCGGCTCCGGCATGCTCAATTCGAGGTCCGGGCGCAACGTGATGGACGCGCGCTTGGCGTTGTCGAAGCTCACCAGGCCCGCACTCGCCGGCAGCAGCGGCACCACGCCGGAGGAAGCGGCGGGATCGGCCGCCAGGCGGCGCGCGAGCTCGGCGGTCGATGCGGCCGCGGCAAGCGGTACGGCGACTGCCGAGGCGAAGTCCACCGGCCCGGCCCGCAGCCCCACGGCACAGCTGTTCAGCCCGCGATACAGATAGGCCTCGTACTCGTTGACCACCAGTTCCTGGGTGCCCGGTGCGCCGCGCGGGTACTTGAGGTACCTCGCCTGCGGCGTGCGGTAGGCCTGCACAGCCTCGACGAACCTGGTTCCCAGCGCCATCGCCGCCCCGCCCTCCGAGCAGGCCAGGTACATCGCGAAGCCGAGGTCGTACGAACGCGGCGGCAGATCGAGGTCCGGAAAGAACTTCGGAAAGGCGCGCACCTCGCCCGCGTTGCCGATGAAGTCGTGCAGGTGGCCGACGACCGAAGGCCAGTCGAACGATGCGGCCAGGCGGCCGCCATGTTCAACGTAGGCGCGGATGCCGGCCACCACGTAGCCCGCGTGCGGCAGGTCGTTGGGCAGGTCCTGCTGAACCGAGTAGTTCCAGTACCAGTGGCTGCTGCCGGCGGCCACCTTGCGGTGTGCGAGGAGCACCCGCATCGTCGCGTCGGCCGCAGCGGCGTAGCGGGCACGCAAGGCGCGGTCCCCGATCTGCAGGCTGGCACGCTGGATCTGGCCCGCGAGGTAGGCCGCGGGGTTGAACGTGTCGTAGCGCCGGTCGGCTGCAGTCAACGAGTACGGCGCCATGCCGGTGGGTGACGCGATGCGCGTCTCGAGGTACGGCGCGATCGCCCCGGCCACCGCCTCGCGGATGCGGACAGCAGGCGCCCTCGCGTCGCGCTCGAGCCAGCTGAGCAGCGCGTCGACCACGATCGCGGTGGTGATGGTGTACTCGGTGTGAGCCGGATTGACCGAACCGTCGTCGTAGGCGTCCCAGGCCACGGGCAGGCCCCAGCCGATGACGCCATCGCCGTTGCTGTCGGCGTGTGCCAGGAGCCACTCGCCGGCCACCTGGGCGAGATTCGCCTCGCCGACGCGCCAAGCCGTGTGCAGGCGCTCCAGCTCCGCCAGCAGCACCATGGCATAGGCCTTCGGCACGTCGCCTTCGACATGGCCGGGGTAGTCGGTGGTGCCGAACCCGGGGCGGTCCTTCGGGAACGAGGCGTGGAGTTCCGTGGCGGCCAGGGCCGCCATCGCCAGGACTTCCCTTGCTGCGACCTGCTCCGCCGAGGGCGCAGGAGAAGGCACGGGAGGCGGGGCTTCCTTGCCGCCGCAGCCTGCGCCGCTCAGCAGCGTCACCAACGCCAGCAGCAGCAACCCGGTGGGCCAACGTGACGGCCTGCGCGGCGGGATTGACGAAGCCGTGTCGCCGGTTCGCTCCATGTGGCGAACGAGTGTAGGGCTTGGCCGCGGCGTGCTGCGCTCGGTCATGCGCGCCGTTCCGAGGCCCTGGCGATCGAGGTCCAGGGCCGGGCACTCGGGGCGCCAGCCTGTCGCGCCGAAGCACGGTCCAGCCCGGCCGCCAGCCCGATGACGAACCACACCGGCATCCAGGTGAAGTAGGCGCTGATCAGACCCACGCCCAGCACCGTTCCGAGCGGCAGCCACAGCAGCCGATACCGGGTCTGTGTCGCGGCAAACCATGCCATGCGGGCGAAGACGGCAACAAACAGCGCGGTCCCCGGCAGCCCCAGGTGCGTCTGCACCGACAGGAGCGAGTGCAAGTAGTGCCCGTCTCCACAAGACCGGTACTCGGCCGCCAGGTCGCCCAGCAGCGGGCTGAGAGAGAACTGCCGCTGTCCGCACTCCTCCAGGATGCCAAGGCGGCTGGCGATGCTGGGCACGTCCAGCAGGGTCTCGACGTTGCCATAGTCGAGCAATCGAGTCAGGGCGAGCAGATCACCCAGCCCATCAGGATCGGAGGCGGCCCACCCCGCAGCAACGGCAGCAACCACCGCCAGCAGGGCTGCACCCGTGCGCAGGCCCACGTGGCTCGTGGCCGCCAGCGCCGCGAGCGCGAGCCCGACCACCAGCACCACCAGCAAGAGCTTGTTCGAGCCCACCAGCACCGCGCAGGCGGCCGTTCCCAGGCACAACGCCGCCATCGCCGGGAGGAAGAGCCTGGTCGCAGCCGAGTTGCCCCGGCGGCCCTCGGCGGCGGCCAGCACCCAGCACATCAGCAGCACGATCGTCAGCACATCGCCAAGCACCTGGTAGGCCTCCACGCCCTGCAGCAGCGCCGCCGACACCAGCAGGATGCCCTCTTCCGCGTTGGCGAACATGAACGCCGCGACCACCAGAGTCGTTGCCGCGAGGCCAACGACGAAAAACGTCAGCGGCCCCACAGGCTGCCGCCCGCCCGCAAGGGCATCTGACCGCCATCGGGCGGCCAGCGCGAAACCCGTGAGCAAGCCGAACACGAGGCCAGGCAGCACGGCGCCTGCCAGTTCCGCTTCGTGCCTGCGCGCGGCCGCGTCGACGGGCTCCACGAACACCCGCACCGCCAGCCACAGAAGCGGCAGACCCGCCAGCAGCGCCGACGCGGCCATCGAGCGAGGCACCCCGAGGCCCCGGCCCCAGGCGCGGGCCGCAACCATGATCAAGGCGATGCCGGCCAGCACGTACGACAGCGCCAGCCACATGCCTTCGCCGGTGGCCACCAGCGCCGCCGCGGCGACGATGGACACCCAGCCGATCGACAGGACGAGCGCGCTCATCGCCGGACAGCAACGCAGGCGAACTCCACTTGCGCGGAGTCCACGACGAGCTCGGACTCACCCGAGTGCTCCAACGCGAGCCGCAGCGACCGGACGCCCGGCGGCACGACCAGGCGCCGCGCCAACATCGTGGCGGCGCCCCCGGGCGACGTCGGCCGGTCGCCGAGCAGCCGCCGCACCGGTGCCTCGCCGCCCTGCATCAACGCGAGCAGCTGGACATGCGCGCGCCCGCGGAACTGGACACGCGCCGTCAGTTCCGCCTGCGCATCGGCCGGGCAAGTCTGGGTCGGCAACGAGTACTCCGGCGATCGCAACGATTGCGCCGTGTCGCGCCCGAAGAAGCCGAAGATCCCCCGATTGATGCTGGGCACCCCCAACGCCTGGCGCGACTCTCGCACATCCACGCGCTTCAGCGCCTTGCGCCCGCCCAGCACCCACTGCGAGACGCGCTGCCATGGCGCGGAGGACGCCGGCAGCTCCGTCGGTACACCGGCCTTCCCGGACTCGACGGCTGCGGCACCGGGCGGCACGAGGGTGAGGATCTGGTAACCGGCCTCGTCGGCCGCAATGCGGGTCCAGCGCGACGCTGCGGCCAGCTCCATCAACTGCGATGCGAACACCGGCGGCAGGAAGTAGTCGGGCAGGTGGATGTGAGTCACCCCCAACTGGTGCAGCTTCGCCGCCGCCTCGGCCGGTGTCGCGCTGGCATAGAAGGCCAGCATCCTCGGATCGAGGTAGCTGATCATGCGCCGCCGGGCGTAGTACATGTCCGCCGGCTTCAACGAAAGCACCAGAGCGTCGCGCGGGCTCTGCTCGGCCAGGTGCCGCACCACACCGTACGGCCCCCACCGCAGCAGCTGTGCATCGGCATGGCCGGCCGTCCTGCCGATGGCCAGCTGGCCTTGCCGGTAGACCGTCAGCACCACCAGCTGCAACCCGGCAAGCACCACCGCACACAGAGCGACTGTCGTTCCCCGGCGGCCGTCCGTCGACGCAACCGCCACCATGAGCGCCGCACAAGGCACGATGACCAGCAGGTAGCGCTCGTTGCGGATCATGAGATCAATGCCCAGCGACGCCGACAACGCGGTGGCCGCCAGGTACATGACCACCGGTGCCAGCGCCAGCGCTGCGAGCGGGCCGGGCCCGGGCACACCCCCCAGCGCCGCGCGGCACGTCTGGACCGTCGAGCGCCATGCCACGGGCAGTGCCACCAGGGCCAGCCAGAAGACCAGCGAGTAGGCCTCGATGGCGAAGAACCCCTTGAGGACACCGTACTGCAACACCTCCTGCCAGGTGGCCACGCCGCGCTGCAGGCTGAAGTACCTCGGCCAGTCCAGCGAAGGCAAGGCGAACACCAGCGGGTTGTCGCTGATCAACGAGCCGAAGCGGCTGAGGTTGCGCAGGTAGGGCCACAGGCCGATGCCGACCGCAGCCAGCGTGGCGACGGCGGTACTCAGGGTGGCAGCCCGCCAGCGCATGGCTGCGCCGCCGCCGGCGCGGCTGGCCTGCACCAGCGCCAGCAGCGGCAACAGCAGAAAGGGGAAGAGCACCGCCTGCGAGTGTGTCCACAGCCCCAGGCCCAACAGGCAGCCGGCTGCCAGGCCCACTGTCCACGCCGACCCAACCAGTCCCGCCAGCCCTGCCAGGCCGAGCGTGAAGCCCAGGACCGGCAACGGATCGATCAGCGCCGAGGCAGCCCCGAGAAACAGCAGCGGGGTCGACACCAGCATCGCGGCGGCGACCCAGGCCGCGCGCTGCGAATGCAGGCGCCCGATGGCGAACACCAGCGCCACGCACGCCAGCAGGCACCACGGTGCGATCCAACGCAGCGCCGCGGCAGACTCCGCGCCCCCCGCCAGGCTGTAGCCCAGGTAGATGAGCGCGACGTAGGCCGGAGGATGCGTCCAGGGCCCGAAGAAGCCCGAGGCCGACTGCTCGGGGTGCAAGGCCGGATAGGCGTCCAGCGCCCGGGCCTGATACAGCTCGCGCGCGGCGATGGCGTACTCGAGCGCGTCGTTCTGAATCAACGGCACTGTGACGCTGTCGATCGACAGTGCAACGACGTAACCGAGCAGCAGGAGTCCCGCGATCCAGCCGAAGACGCCGGGCCGGCGCTGCAGGCGGGGCACCACGCCCTTCAGCCTGCGCGCCCCTGCCGCGGCGATGATCGACAGCAGCCCGCCGACGGCGAGCACATGGTTCACCGGGGCGGCGCCCGGCAGCAGCCAGAGCGCCGCCACGGCCGCCATGGACAGAGCGAGTGGCGCCATCCCTGCTGCCACCGCCAGCGCCAGGCCGCACGCGCGCGCCTCGGCCGTCCAGGGCATCCTGGCGCTGAGGGCCATGCAGGCCAGCGAGGCCAGTACGACAAGAACCGTCCACTGCATCAGCGAGATGATGCCAGTCGATTCGGCCCGCCGCGCCGGCGCGGGCTCACCTCGCGCGCCCAGGTCAGGTCGGCCGCCAATGCACCCTAGTAGGCCCGTGCCGCGAGGACGTGGACTTCCATTGGCTCGCCGAACACTTCGGTCGTGCGAACGATGCGCCAGGTGCGCGCGGAGCTGCCGAGCCGATGTGCGGCCTCGCCCAGCGTGACGCCATGCTGCCGGATCCGGATCTTGTCGGCTGAGATATCGAAGTGCACGGGCGCATAGTCCTGATAGCGCGCCTGGCCACTGGCGCAGCCGCCGCGGCGCAGCGCCAGGATCGAGCCGTACTCGTCGACCTGTTCGGGGGCCAGGTAGGACGGGAGGTGCACGCCCTTGGACCAGTTGCGCAGGTTGGAGGTGGCCAGGTAGAGGCTGTCTCCGAAGGGCGCCATCGACGTGATGCGCTGGCCGAAGAAGGCCCACTCGGCGCCTTCGGGCTCGGCGCCCAGGTACGGGATCGCCGGCGCGTCTGCCAAGGGATGAGTGAACGCGCGCCCTTGGTGCATCCAGGCGCCGGTACCGTAAGCCTTGACCCATCGGTCGCCGCGCGGCCAGTAGCCGACGTGCAGATCGCCGCAGTACAGGCTCATGGACTGCGCTTCACTGACGTCGGTCAACGGGCCTGGCGGCAGCGTCGGTGACTCGTTCCACCTCGACAACGTCTGACCGTCGAACCGATAGAGCTCGCCACCCGGCCATCGCCCCAGCAGCGTGTGCCCGCGGTACTTGATCGATGAGTAGAACTGGAAGCCGCGCGGCGCCTCGAGCTGCGGCCCCGGCTCGCCCTCGACGCAACGGAACGCTTCTCCCTGCGGCGACGCGCGGCACCAGCCCCGGCGCCGATGCATGAGGACCTCACCCCAGTTCGTCACGACGACCGTGTTGCCGCCGGCTTCTCCGTACGCATAGGGAAAGGTCTCTGCGCGGATTGGAATGGCGTCACATTGCTCCTGCTGGTCATGCCGGGTGCAGGCCCGGATTTCGCCAGGCGCCCATCGGTAGGTGACGGCACCTACCCGGTACTCCGCACACCCCAGTCGGGCCTGCGAGGACACGGCCTGGAACTGCGCGGCGCCTTCGTTCACCGCGAGGCGAAATTGCCGATCGTTGGCCAGGTCGTCGACATAGACGCCATCGGCCGCCGGGAATGCATAGCTCGTCCGCAAGCTGGCATCGGGCTTGGGCAGGCGCCGCACTTCGTACGGCGCCTCTTCCACCGGTTGCACGAAGAAGTGCAGATCGGTCGGGCCGCTGGCGCAGTAGCTGTTCCAGCTGCTGGGCACACCGGCCACGGCAACCGTGCGGCCGTCGGCATCGACGACCTTGAACAGCGTGCCGCCGCGGGTGGCGAGAAGCGAAGGGTCGGTCAGGACGACCGAGACGCGAAAGGTGCCTGGCGGCGGCGGATCGTCGTCGTCACCGTTCCCACCGCAGGCGACCACGGCAAGGCACAGCACGACCACCGCACGCCGGCCGGCAAGGGCCGACGGCTGGAGCAAGTTGATGCACTCCCTGAGCTCTCATTGATGAAGCCCCAAGGTGTCCAACGCATTCACCCGCTTCACGACCTCGTTGAAGTCGAGCCCGATCGTGTCCAGGTACCACCGCAGCGTCTGGGCCCTCGGCCGGTTCTCCACCAACACCGAGGCCAGCGCCTTCTCGCGCGTGATGTGGCCTTCGCGAATCTGGTTGCTGCGGAAGGTGTCGAATTCGGAGAAGCCGCGCGCCGTCATGTAGATGTAGTTGTAGAACGGTGCCGTGCCGTCACCGATGCGCCAGGTGCTGGGCGTGTCCGGCGCAAGTTCCCAGTCGTACTCCCCGAGCAGGCAACGATTGACCTCGTCCTCGTTCCACACGAAGTGATCGAAGATGAAGTAGAAATCCCGGCGCGGCTCGACGTAGTAGGCAAGGAATGCTCCGAACGTGTCTTGAAGCGAAGCGTTGAGATACCTCGGGTTCCGAAGGAAGTGCCCAGCGTAGTAACTCGCGAGGCGCACCTTGCGCGAAAAAGAGAGGTAGTCGACCCGCTTCTTGTCGAAGTCCGGCGACACGCCGCAGAAGCCGCTCTTGAAGTCGGTGTTCTCCAGCGGGTTGGCGCACCACAGGTCCAGCGCAATGCCGGTCTGGCGCTTGAGCTGGTTGACGACGCGGAAGAAGTGCTTGTCGCCGGCCATGAACAGCGGCACGAGACCGAGGTCGGGCTTGTTCAGCCAGGCCGACACGTTCATGCGGATGTTGCGGCGCTTCTCGGCGATGTCGGCCGAGACGAGGATGTTCTGGATACCCAGCTGGCCGCAGATGCGCGCGATGTTGCGCCGCGCGAGGTCGGTGACCATGCCCCAGTCGTAGGTGAAGGTCACCGGCTTGAGCCCGAACTCCTTCTTGATGAGGTGCAGGCCGTAGCTGGAGTCGCGCCCGCCGCTGAAGGCCACCAGCACGTCGGGCGCCTCGCCGGCCCGGCGGTACTTCTCCAGCGAGCGGATGAACGCCTGCTTGGTGTCCACCGGGTGCATGCCGGCGTAGCGCGGTCGGTAGCTGGCGCAGTAGTTGCACACGCCGGCGGCATCGAACTGGATGAACGGGAAGGTCTCCGGCAGGATGCAGCGGCTGCAGCGCTTGAGCGCGGCGATGCGCGCCTCGCCGTAGCGCAGCAGCGTTTCGTCGGCGGTGCGGCTGCCGACGGCCGGCGCCTTGACGACGCCGCTGACGGCGTCTTCGTGCACGGTAGGCGGCCGCTGCAGGCGCGTGAAGATGCCGTCATCGTGCACCGACGTTCGCGCCGGTTGGTCGTCTGCGGCGGCCGGCCCCGCATGCCCGTTTGCGTGCCGCAGCTCGAAGGGCCGGGTGCCGCTGTCGCCTAGCAGATCGATCGTCAGCCCGTGGCCGGGCGCCAGCCAGCGGATCTCCGGGCCGCCCAGCGGCTGCCGCGTGGCCGAGTCGAGGATGTAGCGCTCGGAGGCGAAGACGAGGTAGCCCTCGCCCAGCCGGTCGCAGTAGTAGAGGTCGCCGGTGTTGGTGGCCAGCGAGACGGCGGAGCCCGCGTCGTGCACCCAGGCCACCGAGGCCGCGCCGCGCAGCCGGTCGAACATCTCGCGCGTGGCGCCCTCGGCCCCGGTGCCGCGCGCCTGCGCCTGGTCGACGAGCGCGGCCATCACCTCGGTGTCGACCTCGGCCTGGCGCTGCAGGTCGGGGTGCCGCTGCCACAGCGCATCGACGTTGACGCAGATGCCGTTGTGGATCATCGACACGTGACCCGAGCGCACCGGCTGGTTGTTCTGCGGCAGCTCGGCGGTGCCGTTGGTCACCAGGCGCGAGTGCGCCAGCAGCGCCACGGCCTGGGCCGCGTGGCCGTTGGCGCCCATCGCCTCGCGCACGGGGCCGGTCAGCAGCGTCGCGTAGGCAGGCGACTGCAACAGCTCGGTGGCGCGCTGCGCGCCCTTGAGCGTCCACGCGCGGCCCGCTTCGGGCAGGTAGACGTGCAGCCCCGCCGACTCCTTGCCGCGGCTCTCGGACAGCGAGTACAGGTTGGCCAGCAGGTCACGCGCCCGGTCGGGGCCGAGCGAGGCGCCCTTGCGCATCAGGATGCCGAAGATGCCGCACATGTTCGTTCGAGGCTCGCAGAGAGTTCAGTTCTGGAATCGGTTGGCCAGCAGGTTCCAGCCCACCACGCGGCGGCTGAACAGCAGCAGCGCGGCAGCACCCGCCACGTAGCTGAGCGCGGTGCCACAGGCCGCCCCGGCGATGCCCCACACCGGCAGCAGCAGCACCGCCACCAGCGCGTTCACCGCGACGGTGAACACCTGCTGCAGCGTCTGGTAGCCCGGGTGGCCGCTGACCATCAGCAGATTGTCGAAAGGCACGAGGGCCGAGACAAGGGTGAGCCCGCTCACCAGGATCAGCAGCGAGGGCAGCCCCTCGTGCAGGCTCTTGTGCGGCACCACGTGATGGGCCAGCACCCACAGTGCGAGCATCGCCACGCCGCTCATCGCCAGCGTCGCCGGCAGCACGAAGCGCGCCGACTGGCGCCGCAGGCCCACGGCCTGGGCGTGGTCGCGGTCGCGCAGCGAACTCACCAGCACCGGGTTGAAGTTCAGCCGCACCATCGCCAGCACGTGGTAGATGCCGTCGACCATCATCGCCGCGAAGCTGTAGATGCCCACCTCGCGATCGGGCAGGAAGACACCGATCAGCAGCACGTCGATGCGCGAATTGAACTCGGCGAACATGCCGGCGGCCAGCCCCTTGGAGCCGAAGCGCAGGTGCTGCCGCAGCCACTCGCGGTCGAAGTGCAGGTGCTGCGCGAGGCCGCGGCGCCCGATGTACAGCAGCGCACCGGCGGCGGTAGCCGCCTCGGCCACGATGAAGCCCAGCGTGGTCATCTCCACAGGCAGCCGGCTGGCCGCCACGCTGCAGACGACGGCCATCACCAGCAGGTAGCGCAGGCCCTGAAGGATGGAGAACGCGCGCATGCGCCGCAGGCCGTTGAGATAGGCCAGCAGCACCTTGTTCAGCGAGAACAGCAACAGGCCCGGCGCCGCCCATCCGATCGCCGCGGCGGTGGCCGGGCTGTCGAACAGCCGGCCGAGCAGGCCGGCGCCGAACCCCACGGCCACCGCGGCCACGGCCCCGAGCCCCAGCGCACAGGCGGCGGCGGTGAAAAGCATGCGGCCGCGCACCCGGCTGTCGGCATCGTGCAGCGCGGCATGCCGCAGCACCGAATAGTGCAGGCCCAGCGTCGCCAGCTGCGAGGCGATGATGTAGACGGCGTAGGCTTGGTTGAACACGCCCAGCGAGGCGGCGTCGCGCACGCCGGCCACCACCAGGTTGATGACCATCCCGCTGATGGCCAGCATGACGAAG
>JAEUPC010000148.1 GCA_016789865.1 Rubrivivax sp. | reverse complement strand
CACCGACATGCTGGCGCGCATGGCCAGCGTCAGGCTGCCTTCGCGCAGCACCACGCGCTGGCCGGTGCCGATGTCGGTGGCGATGATGCTCACCGGCAGCGGCAGCTGCTGCAGCTCGCGCTCGCCGGCGTCGGCGCGCACGAGGCGGTTGATGAACAGCTTGATCTTCTGCGCCGACACCACGCCCGGCGGCGCCACCGCGCCGCCGCGCTGGATGCCGGTTTCGCTGCCGGGCAGGAAACGCTGGGACAGGCGCTTGTTGCGGAAGTTGAGCTCGGCGTAGTCGGGGTTGTCCTGGAACATGTCGGCCCAGTCGGCGCGGGCCAGTTCGTCGCGCATCTGCGAAGGCGTCAGCCCCGCGGCCCACGCGCCGGCCACCAGCGCACCCATGCTGGTGCCGGCCACACAGTCCACCGGCACGCGCAGGCGCTCGAGCACCTCCAGCACGCCGATGTGCGCGGCCCCCCGCGCACCGCCCCCGCCGAGCACGAGGCCGACCTTCGGCCGCGCGCGCGGCGGCATGCTTGCCGGAACAGCCGGAACAGCCGCAGCGGACGCAGCGGACGCAGCGGGTCCAGCATCAGTCTCACTCGGGGCAAGCTGCGCCGGCGGCGCCGCGGCCGCGGCCAAAGAGGGCGCCAGCGCCATGGCAGCGCGCAGGCACGAGCGGCGCAGGGCGCAGGCGTCGAGCATGCGCCGATTCTGATGCGGCGGGCGCGGCGGGCCCATGCCCGCGCGCCCGAGCGTCAGGTCACTGCACGAAGCCCATCGGCGTGCGCCGCGGCCCGCTGTCGGGCAGGTCGCCGAGGTCCAGCGTGCCGCGCCCGGCCAACCGCGCGTTGCCGAAGGCCGTCATCCACGCCCGGCGCATCTCGCGCGGCGCCATCTCGGACATGCGCTCCAGCACCGCCTCGCCCGGCTCGGGGTCGAAGCGCCGGCCCCAGTCGTGCGCGCCGCGGATGTTGGCGTACAGGCGCTCGGCGATGGCGCGCGCCGCCGCCTTGTCGGGCGCGCGCACTTCGAACACGTTCATGCGGTTGAGGATCGGCTCGGGAATGGCGCGCTCGTCGTTGGCGGTGGCCACCCAGATGACCTGGCTGGCGTCGATGGCGACTTCGGCGAACTCGTCGGTGAAGGCCTCGGCGGTGTCGTGCTCCAAGAGGCTGTACAGCGCGCCCAGCGGGTCGTAGGCGTGTTCGGTGCGCGCCTTGTCGATCTCGTCGACCACCATCACCGGGTTGGCGTACACGCCATCGACCAGCGTTTCGAACACCTTGCCCGGCCGCGCGCCCTTCCACTGGCTGCTGGCACCACTGAGCACCCAGCCGGCGGTGAGGCTGCTCATCGAGACGAAGCCCAGACCGGTGCCCAGCAGCCGCGCCACCTCGCGCGCGAAGTGCGTCTTGCCGATGCCGGGCGGGCCCAGCAGCAGCATCGGCGTGATCTCCAGCGCGTCGCGGCTGTCCTGGCACAGCGCGAGCTGGCGCCTCACGTCGTCCAGCACCTCGGTGAAGTTGGGCAGCTCCTCGTACAGGTGCTCCATCGCCGGCACGCCCGAGGGCTTGACCTGGAAGCGCTCGGCGCCTTTTTCGAGCATGCGCTCGTAAGTGGCGCGCAGCGACTCGTGGTCGCGCGGCGGCAGCTTGTCCAGGCGCTTCTCCACGTCGCCGACGCGGAACACCGTGCGCATGCTGGCCAGCGGGATGCTGGCCTGCGAGCGCGGCACCAGACCTGTGGAACGGCTCATCGCGAACAACCTCCGGGTGCAGCACCGATGGGTGCACAGCGTGCCACAGCCCCGCCGTCGTTCAAAGACCGTATGAGGCCGGGGAAGACCCCAAATGGCGGGGTCACGCAGGCCGACGGCGCACGGCGGCGCCTGGTGAGCCAAACCTTTCACGGACCGCGACCGCGTGGCGGGCCGGTTGCCGGGCACCCGCCACCCGGCGCGAGACGCCCCTCGGCAGACGCCCGTCGCCCGCCGGTCACCGCGCCGCGACAGCGCGCCGCCGCAGGTGCTCCATCAGCTGCCGCGCCGCTGCCGACAGCGTGGCCTCGCCCCGCGCGACGACGGCGAAACGGCGCTCGCTCCACGCGTCGGCCAGCGGCACCATCACGAGACCGGCGGCGCGCGCGAACGTCGCGGTGGCCTCGCGCGGCAGGATCGCCAGGCCCAGCCCCGCGGCGACGACGCGGCAGGCCGAGTCGAAGCTCGCGATCTGGATGCGGTAGGTCAGCGCCAAGCCCAGCCGCGCCGCCTCGCGCCTGAGCAGCATGTCCATCATGCCGCCGGGCGCCACGCCGATTGCCGGGTGCGCCAGCGTCTGCTCGAAGCGCAGCCGCCGGCGCCTGGCCAACGGGTGCGACGGGTGCAGCACCACGCACAGGCGGTCGCCGCGGTATGGCACGGCCAGCAGCCCGCCCGTGTCGCTGGCGTCCCACAGCACGCCGAGGTCGGCGCTGCCCTCGCGGATGCTGCGCACGATCTCGCCGCTCACGCGTTCGTCGAGCGTCACGCGCACCTTCTCGTGCCGGCCGAGGAACGCGGCGATGTCGTCGGGCAGCTGCTCGGCCAGTGCCGACACGCTGGCCAGCACGCGCACGCTGCCCTGCACGCCGGCGGCGAACCCGGTCAGCTCGGCCTGCGTGCGCTCCAGTGCCGAGAGCACTTCGCGCGCCTGGCGCAGCAGCACCTCGCCGGCGGCGGTGGGCTCGATGCCGCGGCGGCCGCGCACCAGCAGCGGCGAGCCGATGGCCGCTTCCACCGCCGCGATGCGCTTGCTCACCGCCGAAGGCACCAGCGCCTCGCGCGCCGCGGCGCGCGCGATGTTGCGCTCTTCGCAGGCGGCGACGAACAGGCGCAGCGTCACGGGGTCGAGGTGCCGCATGGTCGGGCATTGTGGCCGCGGCCGGCGCCAGCCATGCCGGACTGGAACGCTGCCGGTTCCGAAATACCGCTGGTGCGACGGCATGGAATGGCTGATGCTGGCGTTCATGCCACTCGCCTCCGCACCAACCACTCCGACCCCACCCACCTCCAGCCGCACCGCGCCGGTGGCCATTCGCGAGGTGGGCCTGCGCGACGGCCTGCAAAGCATCGCCCGCACGCTGCCCACCGCCACCAAGCTGCAATGGCTGCGCGCCGCCTACGCCGCCGGGCTGCGAGAGATGGAGGTCGGTTCGTTCGTGCCGCCGCGGCTGATGCCGCAACTGGCCGACACCGAGGCGCTGGTGCGCGAGGCGCTGGCGCTGCCCGGTCTCGTCGTCTCGGTGCTGGTGCCCAACCTCAAGGGCGCCGAACGCGCCCTCGACAGCGGCGCACACGCGATGCTGCTGCCGCTGTCGGCCAGCCGCGCGCACAGCCTGTCGAATCTGCGCAAGGCTCCCGACGACGTGGTGCGCGAGATCGCCGACATCCGCCGCCTGCGTGACGCGGCGGGCTCGACCTGCCGGCTGGAGGTGGGGCTGAGCACGGCTTTCGGCTGCACGATCCAGGGCCGCGTCGAGCCCGAAGAAGTGCTGCGCCTGGTGCACGCGGCGCTCGACGCCGGCGCCGAACGCGTGGGCCTGGCCGACACCGTGGGCTACGCCGACCCGCGCCAGGTGCGCGAGTTGTTCGAACGCGCCTTCGAGATTGCTCGCCCCTACGACCGCGACGGCGCCGCGGCACTGGCCTGCGGCCACTTCCACGACACGCGTGGCCTGGGCCTGGCCAACGTCTACGCCGCGTGGGAGGCCGGCGTGCGCCGCTTCGACGCCTGCACCGGCGGCATCGGCGGGTGCCCGCATGCGCCGGGCGCCAGCGGCAACGTCGCCACCGAAGACGTGGCCTACCTGCTGGCCAGCATGGGCGTGCCCATCGGGCTCGACTTCGACGCGCTGATGGCGCTGCGGCACTCGGTGGCCGGCTGGCTCGAGGGTGAGCCGCTGCACGGCCACATCTGGCGCGCCGGGCTGCCCAAGACGATGCGGCCGGCTGCAACCGCGGAGGCGGCATGACCCCCGCCACCGCACCGCAGCCACCGGCCGGCCGGCCGCAAGACGCAAGCGCACCCCAGCCGCTGGCCGGGCTGCGCGTGATCGAGTTCACCCACATGGTGATGGGCCCGACCTGCGGCATGGTGCTCGCCGACCTCGGTGCCGAGGTCATCAAGGTGGAGCCGCTGGAAGGCGAAGGCACGCGCCGGCTGCTGGGCGCCGGCGTCGGCTTCTTCCCGCTGTTCAACCGCAACAAGAAGAGCATCGCGATCGACCTGCACAAACCCGAAGGCGCGGCGGTGGCGCGCCGGCTCGCCGCCGGTGCCGACGTGGTGGTGGAGAACTTCAAACCCGGCACGATGGTCAAGTACGGGCTCGACTACACCAGCCTGGCGGCCACCAACCCCAGGCTCATCTACGCCAGCCTGAAGGGTTTCCTGCCCGGCCCCTACGAGCACCGCACGGCGCTGGACGAGGTGGTGCAGATGATGGGCGGCCTGGCCTACATGACCGGCCGCCCGGGCGACCCGCTGCGCGCCGGCACCAGCATCAACGACATCATGGGCGGCATGTTCGGCGCCATCGCGGTCCTCGGTGCACTCGTGCAGCGCGGCATCACCGGCCGCGGCATGGAGGTGCAAAGCGCGCTGTTCGAGAACAACGTCTTCCTCGTCGGCCAGCACATGATGCAGGCGGCGCTCACCGGCCGGCCGGCGCGGCCGATGCCCGCGCGAGACAACCCGTGGGCGGTGTACGACGTGTTCACCGTCGAGGATGGCGAGCAGATCTTCCTGGCCGCCGTGAGCGATGCGCAGTGGAAAGTGTTCTGCGACGCGCTCGGCATGCCCGACCTGAAGGCCGACGCCACGCTGGCCACCAACAACGACCGCGTGCGCGCGCGGCCGCAACTGCTGGCCACATTGCGCGAGCGGCTCGCGCACCGCAGCGCCGCCGAGCTGGGCGCGATCATGGAACGCGCCGGCCTGCCCTACGCGCCGATCAGCAAGCCCGAAGACCTGTTCGACGACCCGCACCTGCGGGCCACCGGCGGCCTGGCCGACATCACCGTGCCCGACGGCGAGCGCGCCGGGCAGACAGTGAAGACGACGCTGTTCCCGGTGACGCTGGCCGGGCAGCGCCTTCCCGTGCGGCTGCAGCCGCCGCGGCGCGGCGAGCACAGCCGCGAGCTGCTGGTCGGTCTCGGGCTCGACGCCGGCGAGATCGACCGGCTGGCCAGCGCCGGTGCGGTAGCCTGACGGCCGGCACGCCCTCGTGCATTTCAACCCTTTCCCAACCAAGACACGCCTCGATCGGAGACCCCCATGACCCTTCGCTCCTCGCCCGTGCGGCGCGCCCTGCTGGCCTTCACCGCGAGTGCCGCCCTTGTGGCCGTTGCCACCACGGCCCACGCCCAGGCCGGCGAAAAGGTGGTGAGGTTCGTGCTGCCCAACGCCACCGGCTCGGGCGTCGACGCCATCACGCGCACGGCGCAGCCCGCGCTGGCCAAGGCCCTGGGCAACCCGGTCGTGGTCGAGAACCAGCCCGGTGCCGGCGGCGTGGTCGGCCTCGCCACGCTGGCGCGCTCGGCGCCCGACGGCATGACGCTGTCGGTGGTTTCCAACAACGTCGTCATCTTCCCGAGCGTCATCAAGCAGCTGCCGTTCGACATGCCCGGCGACTTCACGCCGATCGCGGTGGTGGGCGCCACGCCGATCGTGCTGGTGGCCAACCCCAAGGTGGCGGCGGCCAACAGCAAGGAGCTCGTGGCGCTGCTGAAGAGCAAGCCCGACCAGCTGAACTACGCCTCGGGCGGCATCGGGACCATCCTGCACCTGGCCACCGCGATGTTCCTCGAAGAGGCCGGCGCCAGCGCCAAGCACATCCCGTACAAGGGCGTGGGCCCGATGGTCACCGACCTCATCGGCGGCCAGGTCGAGTTCGCCACCGCCGCGCTGCCCAGCGTGCAGGCGCACCTGAAGAGCGGCGCACTGAAGGCCATCGGCGTGGGCACGCGCGAGCGCACGCCCGCGGCGCCCGAGATTCCCACCTTCGTCGAGCAGGGGCTGCCCGGCTACGTGGTGGAAGCCTGGTTCGCCGTGATCGGCCCCAAGGGCATGAGCGCCACTGACGTGAAGCGCGTGCACGCCGCGGTGGTGGCGGCCTTCGCCGACCCGGCCGTCAAGGAAGCGATGGCCAAGCAGGGCAACGTCATCAACATCAGCACGCCCGAGCAGGCCGCGGCCGCCTTCCGCAGCGAACTGGCCAAGTACGGCGCGCTGTCGAAGAAGGTCGGGCTGGAGGCGAAGTAGCCGGGTGACCCTCGGCCCGGCTTCGTGACACGCGCCTTGCGCGACCCACACCTTGCGCGACGCACACCTTGCTTGACGCCCGCCATGGCTGAACACCTGGCCTTGCGCGGCCGCGTGCTCTTTCTGGCGGCCGACCCCGCGGTCATCGAGCAGCAGCTGGCCGGCACCAACTTCCCGCGCGAGGCCGCCGGCGCGCTGCGCGACGACATCTCCACCGACGAGATCACGCCGCTGGCCACGATGACGGTGTGGGACGAGCGGCTGGGCCGCGTGCCCTACACCGGCCTCGTGGCCGGCGGCCGGCGACCGATCGGCCGCGACGCGGTGCGCGCCGGTGGCTTCAGCGTCGTGGTGGCCGGCCGCCGCTACGGCAAGGGCAGCTCGCGCGAGCACAGCCCGATGGCCGAGCGGCACGCCGGCGTGCGCCTGGTCATCGCCGAGAGCTTCGAGCGCATCTACCGCCAGAACGCCGACAACGTGGGCCTTCTCACCGCCACCGACCTCGGCCTCGTCGAGCGGCTGCGCGCCGGCGAGGCGATCGAACTGGACGAGTTGCTCGCCGGACGCGAGGCGCTGGCGGCCGCCATCGTGCGCGCCGGCGGGCTGATGGCCTACGGGCAGCGGCACCTTCTTGCCTGCCGGCCGAAAGCGCAGACCACCGCCCCCGACCGGCCGCTGACCCTGGCCGAGAAGATCGTCGTGCGGCACGCACTGGCCGGCGCCGACAGCCAGGCGCCTGCGCCGGCCCCCGGCCAGGGGCTGTTCGTGCGCGCCGACTGGCGCTTCGTCCACGAGTACTACACGGGCATGGCGGCGTACCTGCTCGACCAGGCCGGCGGCGGCCGACCGCCGGTGCTGCACGAGCCACAGGGCATCCGCGCCTTCGAGGATCACATGTCCTACGCGGCGCGCAGCCCCCTGCACGTGCAAGGCGGCCTGCTGCCCACCTTGGCGCAGATGCTCCAAGCGCACCGCGCCTTCGTGGCGCAACACGCCCTGGTGCACCACGCCAGCCTGGACGGCATCGAAGGCGGCAGCGAAGGCATCTCGCACCCGATGATGACCGAGCGCTACGCGCTGCCCGGTCAGCTGGTGGCCGGCACCGACTCGCACACCGCGCACGCCGGCGCCATCGGCTGCCTGGCGTTCGGCGTCGGCAGCACCGACATGGCCAACGCGTTCGCCACCGGCGCGGTGCGGCTGACCATGCCGCCCGTGCTGCGCGTCGATCTCGAAGGGCCGTTGCCCGCGGGCGTGACGGCCAAGGACGTGGTGCTGCACCTGCTGGCCGACCCCGCGCTGCGTGCCGGTGCCGGGCTCGGCCGACTGTTCGAGTTCACGGGCTCGGCGGTGCGTGCGATGAACACCGACGAGCGCGCCACGCTCACCAACATGACGGCCGAACTGGGCGGCTTCTCGGGGCTCGTCGCGCCGGACGAGGAGACCGTGCACTTTCTGCGCGAGCGGCGCGGCATCACGTTCGAGCTCGAACCGTGGATGCGCAGCGACGACGGTGCCGTCGTCGAGGCCACGCTCGCGTTCGACTGCCGGCAGCTCGCGCCGATGGTGGCGCGCCCCGGCGACCCCGGCCACGGCCTGGCGCTTTCCGCGCTGGCACCCCCGGGCCAACGGCCACGACCGCACATCGCCTACGGCGGCAGCTGCACCGGCGGCAAGCGCGACGACTTCGACCAGTACCACGCGGTGCTGGCCTGGGCGGCGGCGCGCGGGCTGAGGGTGGCTCCGGCGACGAAGCTCTATCTGCAGTTCGGCACGCTGGCGGTGCGCGAGCACTGCGTCCAGCGCGGCTACCTGGAGGTCTTCGAGCAGGTCGGCGCCGAGCTGCTGATGCCCTCGTGCGGGGCCTGCGCCAACTGCGGGCCGGGCTCGTCGACCACCACGGACGAGGTGACGATCAGCGCCATCAACCGCAACTTCCCCGGCCGCTCGGGCCCGGGCCAGGTGTGGCTCGCCAGCCCGCCGACGGTGGCGGCCAGCGCGATCGCCGGGGAGATCGTGTCTTTCGCGGAGCTGCAGGCCGGGTGGCCGAGGTGAACCGGGCGCCGGTGGCCGGGGCACGGCCCTCCGCGCGGCGCGGGATGCTGCCCGCCCGAAGGCGCCGGCGCACGCTATCGTGCCGGCCTCCCCCAACCCGCCCGAGCAGCCCATGATCCGCACCCGCTGGTTCGAGCTCCAGCCCGAGATGGCGGCCTACGCCGGCGCGTGGGTGCTGGCCGTTGCGTGGGCGCTGGCACACCTGTGGTTCAAGCGGCGCGAGTACGCCGCCGCTTACCCGGGCTACTTCAAGTTCCTGCTGGCACCCTGGAAGGTGGGCTTCTTCGTGCTGGCCACCGCGTTGATCACCTGGATGGCGCCGTACACGACCGACCCCACCTGGGACCGCATCGACGCGCCGCTGATGGCGGTGCTGGCCTTCCTGTCGTCGGCCTGGGCGCTCGGGGTGCTCTACCGCTGGCGCCGCACGCCACCGGCGCACCTGGCCGTGGCCGCCTGCCTGTGGATGCTCTCGGCGAGCTGGTGCTACGACGGCTACCTGCTCTTCCGCGACGGCATGTACCCGATCACCTGGTGGTCGAACATCCTGGCCTCGTCGGTGCTCTACATCATCGTCGGCCTGGTGTGGAACCTCGACGTGCGGCCCGGGCGCGGCGCCACCTTCGCCTTCCTGGAGCCGCAGTGGCTGATCCCGCCCGCGCCCGGGGTCACCTTGCGCATCATGGCCTGGATGCTTCCTTTCGCGCTTTTCGGTGCAGCCAGCCTGGCGTACTTCGTCGACTGGTAGAGCCGATGGCGCCACCGGACCTGAACGACGTTCACCCGCGCACGCCCGCCATGGCGTTGGCGGTGAGGGCGCGGGCCGCCGACCCGCCACGAGACGCCGGGCCCGTGGCAGCCCGGCCCGCGGCAACGAAGCGCGGATGAGCGCCGACTGCATCGTCGTCGGCGCCAGCTTCGCCGGCGTGGCCTGCGCCACGGCGCTGGCCCGCCGCGGGCATGCGGTGGTGGTCCTCGAGCGCAAGGCCGACCCCGGCGACAAGCTGCACACCACGGGCATCCTCGTGAAGGACGCCATCGACCAGGTGCCGCTGCTCGACGCGATGCCCGGCGCGCTGGTGCGGCGCGTTCCGGGGGTGCGGCTGTATGCGCCGGACCTGTCGCACGTGGATCTCGCCGCCCCGGGCTACTACTTCCTTGCCACCGACACCCCGGCGCTGATGCGCTGGCTGGCCGCCCAGGCGGTGGCCGCCGGCGCCCAGCTGCGCACCGGCACGCTGTTTCGCGAGGCCTCGCGAACGACGCACGGCTTCGAGGTCGAGGGGCACGGCCCGTGCCGCTACCTCGTCGGCGCCGACGGGCCGCAGTCGCGCGTGGCCAAGGTCACGGGCCTGGGGCAGAACCGGCAGTTCCTGTTCGGCATCGAACACGAATACACCGACGTCGACCTCGCCGCGCCCGACCACCTGCATTGCTTCATCGACCGCCGGCTGGCACCGGGCTACATCGGCTGGATGGTGGCCGGCGTCGGTGTCGTGCAGGTGGGCCTGGCCGGCCGGCTGGGCCCGGTGGACGCCGGCGGCGCCCGGCGCCTGCGCGGCGTGTTGCCGCCGCAGGCCGCGATGCTCGCGTTCCTCGAGAAGATCGCGCCGATCGCCGACTTCCGCAGCCGCACGCCGGATGCCGTGCGCGCCGGGCAGATTCCCTGCGGCGGGGTGGTGCGCCCGGTGGCAGCGGCGCGGACGCTGCTGCTGGGGGATGCCGCCGGCATGGTCTCGCCGCTCACCGCAGGCGGCATCCACACGGCCCTTCGGCACGGCGCGGCGGCCGGGCATGCGATCGGCGACTTCCTCTCCGGGCGCGCCGAGGACCCCAGCCGCGGCTTCGTCGCCAGCTACCCCACGTTCCGCGTCAAGCGGGCGCTGCGCTGGGTCTTCGATCACTTCCAGGCCGACTGGGCGTTCAACCTGCTGCTCGGCTCGCGCGCCATGCGCGCGGCCGCGAGCCTCGTGTACTTCCACCGCAAAGGCGTCTTCGAGCCCGGGCGCGGCCGCGGAGACTAGGCACGCGGCAGGGGGCTGGCCACCAACGGTCCGGCACCCGTACCCGCACCCGCACCCGCACCCGCACTCGCACTCGCACCTCCCAGGGCCCATGGTCGCGCACGGCCGCAGCGCGATGCCGGCGATGTGCACGACTTCCGGCGCGGGGCAGGCGATGGGGTGCTGCACGAGCGCAGCGAACCGAAAAAGGCCGGCTGCGGCCATCTCGAAACGGTTCGGGCCGTCGGCCGCGTCAACCCCATTGCGCCGCGACGGGCGAACCGGCGGCCTTGGACCTCATGGCTGCGGTTGCGCATCCCTGGCCATCACCTTGGCCGCTGGCGGGCCCTTCGACGCGGTTGCGCCCCCCGGCCTTCGCGCGGTACAGCGCCGCGTCGGCTTCGCGCAGGGCGGTCTCCCAGTCGGCCAGCGCGGCAAACGGTGCAGAGTGGCCGATGCTCACCGTGCACTGCAGCGGCTCGGCCTGCGTCGCGGCGGGCACCAACAGCGCCTGCACCGCGGCGCGCAGCCGCTCGCCGAGGCCGGCGGCGGCGCCCGGCTCGGCGGACGTGCAGCCGATGACGAACTCCTCGCCGCCGGTGCGGGCCACGAAGTCGCCGGCGCGCGCGTGCTGCATCAGCGAGCGCGCCACGGCGCGCAGCACCTTGTCGCCGGTGCCGTGGCCATGGCGGTCGTTGATGCGCTTGAAATGGTCGACATCGACCACCAGCCAGGCCAGCGTGGCGCCATCGCGTTGGCCGAAGTGGCGGCGCAGCGCGTCCTCCAGGCCGTTGCGGTTGAGCACGCTCGTCAGGGCGTCGCGTGTCGCCAGGTCGGCCAGCTGGTGCGTGAGGCGGCGGAACACCAACCACAGCACCAGCGGGCACATCGTCATCGTCACGAGGGACGAGTAGCCGAAGTACGCCTGCGACATGGCGCCGCTGTAGAGCATGCCCACGCCGAACGCGGCGATGTGGCCGGCACGGGTGAGGGTGGCCAGCCCCAGCAGGCAGACCAGCCCCGCCAGGATCAGCGCCGGCGTGCGCTCGCAACCCTGCGGCGAGCCCTGCGGCCCGGCTGCCGAAGCGTGAGCAGCGCCGGGCAGCGGCCGCCACCAGGGCCGCGCGGCATTCCAGGCCAGCGTCAGGTAGCCCAGCCCCAGCGCCACGTTGAGCACGATGTGCCGTGCCGCCGCGCCGCCTTGCCACAGCACCAGCGCCTGCACGGCGCCGAAGGCCAGCGCCACGCGCAGCACGGTCGCCCGCGTCCAGGCGCCGCGGCCGAAGAAGCCCCGCATGCCGCTGGCGAACATCAGCACCGCGCCGACCATCATCGTGTCCAAGAGCACCACGACCGCGTGCGAGGAAGTCAGGCCCAGCGCCAGCCGCGCCACGTAGGCCGCGCCGAAGATTGCCGCGCCCGCGGCGAAGTCGCGCAGCCCGCCGCCATCGGCCATGGCGCGGCCCACCATGTGCAGCAGCCCGGCGGAAACGAGGATGTGCAGCGCCAGGAGCGCGACCACGGTGGGGGCATCCATGCGAGCAGTGTGCCAAGGGCCTGGCGGGCTGCGGCAAGTCACGGGGGTGCGGGCCGTGACCGAGTCGCCTGCCATGCGGGTCTGCTTTCCTTGATCTTGGGACGGGTTCGCCCGCTGCCACGGATCGGCCTGTGCTGCCATCTGCGCGCGCAGGTCGTCGCCGAACGCCGCCGCGCCGCGCCAAGCCGCTGCCGCCGCGCCCCGCCCGCAACCCGTTCATCGCGCTCAGCCGCAGCCCGTCGCCGCCGCCCGGCCGCCGATCGCACTGCACTCGCCGGGCGCCCGCCGGGAACCTACAGTGCCCCCAACGACAAGATGACTTGTCTGCCCCGCACCCGAAGGACCCGCCATGAACACCCCGCGCCAGACCACCCCGCAACGCCTCGCCGCCTTCGCGCTGGCCCTCGTGATGACCGTGGGCATGCTCGGCACGGTGCAGGTGCTGGCCACCATCGAACCGGGCGCCGCGCAGCTGGCCCGCGCCCAGGCGCTGCACGGCGCGCGCAGCTGAGTGCACCGCACACTGCCCGGGCAACTTCCGCCAACGCGACACACTCGATAGCGCCGCATCGTCGGCGACAACCACGCGCCACCGGGCGCATGCCTCGACCGAGGCGGCCGCCACGGCCCGCGTCGGCAACGATTCCTCCTACGTTCTCACTGCGAGACGTTTGTGGCCCCGGGGCCTGCCGGCACCGGGGCCGTTTTCTTTTCGGCGCGCCCGGCGGCGCGCGGCGCATCTGAGAGCCCGCCGGCCTCAGAACAGCTGCTGCGCCAGGAACGCCAGCGCGCGCCCATGCGCCAGCGCGGCGCTGGGCGCGTGGTACGACCCGCGCGCCCAGCAGTTGAAGCCGTGGTGCGCCTCGGGGTAGACGAAGACCTCGGCACGCGCGGCGCCCACGGCCTGGTGTGCCGCCTCGCGCACCGCGGCCACCGCCTCGGGCGGGATGTTGTCGTCGTGGCCGGCATAGTGGAACTGCAGCGGGCAGCCCAGCGTGGCCGCGTGCTGCAGGTGGTTGTGGATGCCGCCCCCGTAGTAGGCCACCGCCGCCTCGACACCCGCTGTGGCCGCGGCGAACCAGGCCATGCGCCCGCCCATGCAGTAGCCCACCGCGCCCACCCTGCCGCCGCCCACCTCGGCACGGCCGCGCAATGCGCGGGCGGCCACACCCAGGTCGGCAATGGCCTGCTCGGCGGTGTACGCCTGCATCAGCGTGCGGCCGCGCGTGATGTCATCGGCCTGGTAGCCGAGTTCGACGCGCGGCGCCTGGCGCCAGAACAGATCGGGCGCGAGCACGACAAGACCGTCGAGCGCATATTGGTCGGCCACGGCGCGGATGTGCTCGTTGACGCCGAAGATCTCCTGCAGCACCAGCAGGCCCGGCCCGCGGCGCGCCGGCGGCAGCGCCAGGTAGCCGGCACAGCCGGGTGCGAGTTCGATCCAGCTGCGCTGCACGGGGTCGGTCATTCGTTGTCTCCTGTGTCGTCGAACCACGGGGTGTTGTCGGTCACGGGCAGGTTCACATCCCGCGCCTTCGCCAGCTCTTCTTCAGTACACGCGCCCCTTGCGGTACTGCGCATGGGCGCGCCGCGCCAGTGGCGTGGCGGCAGCCAGCGTGGCCAGCGACGCCGCGGCGTGCGCGTGCGCGATCGCCAGCCCCAGCGCGTCGGCCGCATCCTTGCCCGGCAGGCCGGGCAGCTTCAGCAGGCGGCGCACCATCTCCTGCACCTGCGCCTTGTTGGCCAGGCCGTGGCCGACCACCGCCTTCTTCATCTGCAGCGCGGTGTACTCGGCCACCGGCAGGTCGCCGCGCACCAGGCCGGCCAGCGCCGCGCCGCGGGCCTGCCCGAGCAGCAGCGTGCTCTGCGGGTTGACGTTGACGAACACGATCTCGGCGGCGGCGCAGTCCGGCGCATAACGCTCGACCACCTCGCACACGCCCTCGAAGATGATCTTCAGCCGCCGCGGCAGCTCGCCACGCGGTGCGTCGGCCGTGCTGATGGTGCCGCTGGCCACATAGGCCAGGCGCGCGCCCTGCGCCTCGATGACCCCAAAGCCCGTTCTCTGCAGGCCGGGGTCGATGCCGAGGATGCGCATGCTGGCGACGCCTTGACTTCAGTCGAAGAGGTGAGGGCTTCGGCGCAGGCTCATGTCGGCAAAGCCGACGTGAAGGCGCGCAGCGCCGTGCCGCAGCCAAAGCCCGTTCTCTGCAGGCCGGGGTCGATGCCGAGGATGCGCATCACCGCCGTCACACGAAGTACCAGCGCACCGAGTGAAAGAACACCGGCGCCGCGAAGCACAGCGGCGCCACGCGGTCCAGCAGGCCGACGGCGCCCGTCACCGACGGGCGGTTGCCCCACCAGCGAACGCCGGCGTCCTTCTTCAGCGCGCGCATGACCAGTTCTCCCAGCGTGCCGCTGGCGCCGGCCACCGCGGCCATCACCGCGGCGCGCAGCGGGTCCACCGGCGTGATCCAGAACAGCCCCGCACCGACCAGCGCCGCCGCCACCACGCCCACGCCGAAGCCGCGCAGCGAGAAGCTGCGGTCGATCTGCCGCGCCACCGGTCGGCGCCTGAGGGTGCGGCTGGCGATCTCCTGCGCCACCTGCGCAGCCGCCACCGCCATCACCAGGAAGAACACGAGGAACGCGCCGCGCTCCTCGTAGCCCTTGAACTCCAGCAGCAGCAGCGCCGGCGCGTGCGACAGGCCGAACACGCACACCATGATCCCCCACTGGATCTTGGCGTTGCGTTCGAGAAAGCGCCCGGGGTCGCCGGCCAGCGCGCTGGCCACCGGGATGGCGAGGAAGGCATACACCGGGATGAAGACGCTGAACAGGTCGAAGCGCCGCAGGCCGACGATCACGTACTGCAGCGGCAGCACCACGAAGAAGGCCAGGATCAGGCTGCGGTGGTCGCCACGGCGCGTGTGCACGAGGGTGATGAACTCGCGCAAGGCCAGGAACGAGAAGACGGCGAAGGCGACGGTGGCGCCGATCGGCCCGGACATCCACGCCAGCCAGAAGACGATGGCGCCGATCCACAGCGCACGCAGGTCGCGCTGCAGCGCCAGGCGGCGTTCGCGCGCGGCCTCGTCGGGCACCGGCTTGAGCGAGCGCAGCGCCACGCCGATGCCGGCCACCACCAGCAGCCCGAACAGCAGCACGAACAGCAGCGCCACCTGGCCGGCGGCATCCAGCGCGCGCAGGGGTTCCAGCGGGTTCACGACCGCGCGGACCGAAAGGGGGGCGTGCCGTGGCGGGCCACGACGTCAGGTCACGCGCGGGCGCTCGGCCAGCACGGCCGTGCGCGCACGTTCCAGGAAGGCACGCTTGTCTTCGCCCGGCGCCAGCGTGATCGGCGCCCCGAAGCTCACCGTGCACAGGATCGGCACCGGCACCACCTCGCCCTTGGGCATCACGCGCTGCACGTTGTCGATCCATGCCGGCACCAGCGGCACGTTCGGGAACTGCTCGGCCAGATGGTAAAGCCCGGCCTTGAACGGCTGCGGTTCGCCCCTGTTGCTGCGCGTGCCCTCGGGGAAGATGACCAGCGAGTCGCCGTGCTGCAGCGCCTGCACCAGCGGCTCCAGCGGGTCTTCGTCGGCACTCTTGTGCCGCGACACATAGACGGCATTGAACACCGCCGTGGTCAGCCACTGCTTGAACGGCGTCTTCGTCCAGTAGTCGCGCGCGGCGATCGGCCGGGTGGTGGCGCGCAGGTCGTGCGGCAGCGCCGCCCAGATTAGCACCCAGTCGAGGTGGCTCTGATGGTTGGCGAAGTAGATGCGCTGCTCGGCCTTCGGTGCGCAACCGCGCCAATGGCCCTGGGCCCCGGTGATCAACCGGGCGATGAACGCGAGCAGCCCGCCCATCAACACCGCGGTGGACATGGGGTGCGATGCTAGTCGCTCCGGCGCGCCCGCCCTGCCCGATGGCCGCGCGGCGAGGGCGCTGCCACGGCCACCCCGATGGCCCGGCCCGGCCGGGCCCGGACCTGCCGCCGGATTCCTCAGCCGCGTTCGCCGGCCTGGCTCAGTCGTCCGCCATCGCAGCCAACGCCGGCAGGTACCGGCCGGCTTCGGCCAGCCAGCGCCGCAGCATCTGCTGCCCGGCCGCGGGCATGCCCTGCCAGCGGCAGCCCACGCGGTGCGTGCCGCGGCGCAGCGGCGTGGCATGCATCACCAGGGCGTCGGTGAAGACGATGTGCTCGTCGTCGAGCTCCAGCTCGATGCGGCGCAACGGGCTGCCCACCAGCGGCGGCGCCATGCCGGCCGGCAGCAGCAGCGCACCGCCGGCCTCACTGAGGTCGAGCACGGTGAACTCGCGCGTGCTGCCCAGCTGCTCGGCCTGGTGGTGGATGCGCGCCACCGGCGAGCACCGCGGCCCGCGCAGCACGCGCGGCGCGTGGCGGCGCGAGGTGCGGTAGATCTCGCGCGGCCAGCGGGCCTGGATGAGAAATCGCTCGGCGCCGGCCGCGCCGGGGCGGCCGAAGTCCTCGCGCGCGGCGCAGGCGGCGGCCAGCGCGAACTGCACGCGCAGGCTGCGCACGTTGGCCGCCGCCCAGACGGGCCGCGCCTGCAGCGCGCGGGCGACGGCGATGCCGTCGTCGCGGCTGGCCAGCACCACCTGCTGCTGCAGCACGTCCACCAGCTGCAGCGTGGCGGCCACGCCGCGCTGGCCGCTGCCGCCCACGTGCAGCACGCAGCCGGCGTCGTTCAATTCGCGCAGCACCTGGGTGTGCAGCGCACCCTCGTCTTCGGGACGCGAGGCACGCCAGCCTGGCGCGTCGTGCGGGTCTTCGATTTCGGGCAGGGTCGGCGTGGACATGGCGGCAGCGGGCCGCCCGCTTGCGGGGCGTGCGGCCGCTGCCCTGGACTATCGGCAGCGGCGGCCCGGGCTTGAGCTCGGCCCGGGCCCGGTTTGCACGGCCCGCTTGAAACCCTTGCGGGCTGCGCGCCCGCCTTCCGCCCCCCGGCCCGCTTCAGTGCCGGAAGTGCCGCGTGCCGGTGAACACCATCGCCACGCCGCGCTCGTCGGCCGCGGCAATGACCTCGTCGTCGCGCACGCTGCCCCCGGGCTGGATGACCGCGGCCGCACCGTGATCGACGACGACATCCAGGCCGTCGCGGAACGGGAAGAAGGCGTCGCTGGCCACCGCCGAGCCGGCCAGCGACAGGCCGGCGTGGCCGGCCTTGATGGAGGCGATGCGGGCGCTGTCCACCCGGCTCATCTGACCGGCCCCGATGCCCAGCGTCATGCCGCTGCCGCCGAACACGATGGCGTTGCTCTTCACGAACTTGGCCACCTTCCAGACGAACAGCAGGTCGGCCAGCTGCGCCGGCGTGGGCACGCGCCGGGTCACCACGCGCAGTTCGGCCGCGGTGACGTTCTTCGCGTCGTGCGATTGCACGAGCAGCCCGCCACCGACGCGCTTGAAGTCCAGCGCATTGCTCGCCGCTGCCGTGGCGGCCGGCAGGGCCACCTCCAGCAGGCGCAGGTTGGTCTTGGTCGCGAACAGCGCGCGCGCTTCGGGCGCGTAGCCCGGCGCCACGAGCACCTCGACGAACTGCTTGGTGGCCTGCATCGCCTCGGTGGCGGCGGCGTCCAGCGGCCGGTTGAAGGCGACGATGCCACCGAAGGCGGAGGTCGGATCGGTCTTCCACGCCTTCGCGTAGGCCTCGGCGGGCGTGTCGCCCACGCCCACGCCGCAGGGGTTGGCATGCTTGACGATCACGCAGGCGGCCGGGCCCGGCGCGCCGGCGGCGCCGCCGGCGAAGCTCTTCACGCACTCCCAGGCCGCGTCGGCGTCGGCGATGTTGTTGAAGCTCAGCTCCTTGCCCTGGTGCTGCACCCACCCGGCCAGCAGCCCGGCGGCGGGCGCGGCCTCGCGGTAGAACGCGGCACTCTGGTGCGGGTTCTCGCCGTAGCGCATGTCCTGCGTCCTGGCCAGTTGCAGCGACAGCACCGCCGGGTAGGGATGCCGCGCAGGCACGCGGTCGGCGCCGGCCTCGGCACCGGGCGCCAGCGAGGTGAGGTAGTTGGTGATCATGCCGTCGTACGCGGCGGTGTGCGCGAACACCTTGCGCGCCAGGCGAAAACGCGTGGCGCGCGCGACACCCTCCCCTTGGGTGATCTCGGCCAGCACCCCGGCATAGTCGGCCGGGTCGACCACCACCGCCACATGGGCCCAGTTCTTGGCTGCCGCGCGCAGCATGGCCGGGCCGCCGATGTCGATGTTCTCGATCGCATCGTCGAGCGTGCAGCCTTCGCGCGCGGTGGCCTGCGCGAAGGGGTAGAGGTTGACGGCCAGCAGGTCGATGGTGCCGATGCCATGCGCGGCCAGCGCAGCCATGTGCGCAGGCAGGTCGCGGCGCGCCAGCAGGCCGCCGTGGATGCGCGGGTGCAGCGTCTTGACGCGGCCATCGAGCATCTCGGGAAAGCCGGTGAGCTCGGCCACCTCGGTCACGGGCAGGCCGGCGTCGGCCAGCAGGCGCGCCGTGCCGCCGGTGGACACCAGGCGCACGCCGGCGGCATGCAAGGCGCGGGCGAATTCGAACACGCCGGTCTTGTCGGACACCGACAGCAGCGCGGTACGGGGATGCATGGGCACGGTGGGGGGGTCTCTGCGGAAGTGGATTCTGCGGCGGGCCGGCGGCGCGGCGTCGGAAGCTGCACCGCGCCTACTTGAGCAGGCGGTGGTCGTGCAGCTTGCGGCGCAGCGTGTTGCGGTTGATGCCCAGCCACTCGGCGGCGCGGCTCTGGTTGCCCTCGGCGTGGCGCATCACCACATCCAGCAGCGGCCGCTCGGCGGCGGCCATGAACAGGTCATGCAGGCGGCCGGGCTCGGCGCCGCGCAGGTCGCTCAGGTACTGCTCGACGCTGGCGCGCACCGCCTCGTCGATGACTTTGCGGGACATGGGTCCTCCGGTGGGGAAATCAGCGGTGCACAGCGCGGCGGGGGGGGCCTCAGGCGGCCGGGCGCAGCGCGGCGGCACCGTCGTCGTTGGCGGCCCCTGCGGCGGCGTGTGCACCCGCATCGGTTGCGGC
This sequence comes from Rubrivivax sp., assembly GCA_016789865.1. Taxonomy (GTDB): domain Bacteria; phylum Pseudomonadota; class Gammaproteobacteria; order Burkholderiales; family Burkholderiaceae_C; genus Rubrivivax. The sequence goes on along the minus strand of JAEUPC010000148.1, from coordinate 7,699 downwards.
GTCAGCCTCGAACCCGACCGCCTCGGGCAGGCGCTCATGGCGCTCGGCCAGCGCGTCGAAGAAGGCGCTGAGCGCGGCCAGTTGTTCCTCGCAGCCCTCGAGGGCGTTCATCGAGCGGCGGAACGCCTCGCCGCCGGGCAGCGAACGCACCGCCCAGCCGATGTGCTTGCGCGCACTGCGCACACCGGTGAAACCGCCGTACAGCGCGTGGTGGTCGCGCAGGTGCTCGAGAAGCCAGCGCTGCACGTCGCGCGTGGCCGGCACCGGCGCCGGCGTGCCGTGCTGCAGGAGGTGCAGCGCGTCGCGGAAGATCCACGGCCGGCCCATCGCGGCACGCCCGATCATCACCGCGTCGCAGCCGGTCGTGCGCAGCAGTTCGACGGCGCGCTCGGCCGTATGAATGTCACCGTTGGCGACCACCGGGATCGCGAGCGCCGCCTTGATGGCCGCCACGGTGTCGTGTTCGGCCCGGCCGCCGTAGCCCATCTCGCGCGTGCGGCCGTGCACGGTGACCATGGCCACGCCGGCGGCTTGGGCCGCAAGGGCCAGCGCCAGCGCATTGCGGCCGCGGCCGGCGCTGGCGCTCCAGCCGGTGCGCATCTTCAGCGTGACGGGCACGCCGCGCGGCGCGCAGGCCGCCACCACCGCCTCGATGATGGCCACGGCCAGCGGCTCGTCCTTCATCAGCGCCGAGCCCGCCCACTTGCTGCACACCTTCTTGGCCGGGCAGCCCATGTTGATGTCGATGATCTGGGCGCCGCGGTCGATGTTGTAGCGCGCCGCCTCGGCCATCTCGGTGGGGTCGACGCCGGCGATCTGCACCGCCACCGGGCCGGGCTCGCCGGCATGATCGGCGCGGCGCGAGGTCTTCAGCGAATCCCACAGCTCGCGCCGGCTCGTCACCATCTCGCTGACCGCGTGGCCGGCGCCCAGCCGGCGGCACAGCATGCGGAAGGGCCGGTCCGTGACGCCGGCCATCGGGGCGACGAAGAACGGATTGGGCAGCGTGTGGGAACCAAGGCGCATCGGGCGAGGTCTGAGCCGCGGATGCACGCCCTGCGAAGACCAAGCCCCCGCCGCCAGTGCCGTTGCTCAAAAAAGAGGCGCGAGTATAGCCATCGGGCCGCGGCGCTTCTGCCCTCGATGCAGCGGCCTCGATAATGGTCTGACATGGAAGCATGGCTGCATTCGCTGCTGGCATCACTGGCGGTGCCGCAGGTCGGGCTGCTGACGGTGTTCCTGGTCTCGCTGGTGTCGGCCACGCTGCTGCCGATGGCCAGCGTGCCAGCGGTTTTTGGCCTCGTGAAGCTCAACCCCGAGCTGTTCTGGCCGGCGCTGCTGGTGGCCGCCGCGGGCAACACCGTCGGCGGCGCGATCACCTACTGGATGGGCTACGGCGCCGAGGCCGCCTACGCGCGCGTGACGCATTCGAAGCCGCAAGACGCGCGGGCGCTGAAGTGGCTCGAACGCTTCGGCCCGCCGGCCTGCCTGCTGGCCTGGCTGCCGTTCGTCGGCGACCCGTTGTGCGCGGTGGCCGGCTGGCTGCGGCTGCCGTTCTGGCCCTGCGTGGCGTACATGGCGATCGGCAAGTTCCTGCGCTATCTGGTCTACGTGGGCGGTCTGTACTGGGTGGCGCCGGGAGCCATCGACTTCTGACCGACACGGGCCGCGGCGGGCCGCATCGGGCCGCATCGGGCCGCAGCAGGCCGCCGCGGGCCGATGCCACCGCCGCGGCACCGGGCCCGCGCCGCCTGGCCGGCAGCACGGCCCAGAATGTGCGCATGAGCACCACCACCTACGACGCGCTGGCGGCCACCTGGACGCGCCTGCATCACCTCAGCCACCTGCAGTCCATCGCCAGCTGGGACCAGGCCGCGCTGATGCCGCCCAAGGGCATGGAGGCCCGCGCGGCGGCGCTGGCCGAGATGGCTGCGCTGCTGCACCGCATGCGCACCGACCCCGCGCTGCCGGACCGGCTGGCGCGCGCCGAGCAGGAGCCGCTCGATGACGCGCAGCGCGCCAACCTGCTGGAGATGCGGCGCCAGTGGCGGCTGGCCAATGCGCTGCCCGAGCAGCTCGTGCAGCGCCACCAGCTGGCCGCCAGCCGCTGCGAGCACGCCTGGCGCACGCAGCGGCCGGCCAACGACTGGAAGGGCTTCGCCCTGACCTTCCGCGAGATGCTGGCCATCGGCCGCGAAGAGGCCGCGCTGCTGGCCGCCGAGTCGGGCCTTGGCCGCTACGAAGCGCTGATGGACCGCTACGAGCCGGGCATGACCACCCAAAGGCTGGACGCCATCTTCGGCCAGGTGCGGCGCTGGCTGCCCGGCCTCATCCAGCGCGTGATGGCCCGCCAGGCCCGCGAGACGCTCGTCCAGCCGCGGGGACCGTTCGCCATCGACCGCCAGCGGCTGCTGTGCGAGCAGGTGATGCGGCTGCTGGGCTTCGACTTCGATGGCGGCCGGCTGGACGTGAGCACGCACCCGTTCTGCGGCGGCGTGCCCGAGGACGTGCGCATGACCACCCGCTTCGCCGAGCACGAGTTCATCGGCAGTCTGATGGGCACGGTGCACGAGACCGGCCACGGCCGCTACGAGCAGAACCTGCCGCGCGAGTGGCTGGGCCAGCCGTTGGCCGAGGCGCGCTCGATGGCCATCCACGAGAGCCAGAGCCTGAGCTTCGAGATGCAGCTGGGGCAGCACCCGGGCTTCGTGCGGCAGCTGGCGCCACAGGTGGCCGCGGCCTTCGGCGACCAGCCCGCCTTCGAGCCGGCCAACCTGCATCGGCTCATCACGCGCGTGGCGCCGGGCTTCATCCGCGTCGACGCCGACGAGGTCACCTACCCGGCGCACATCATCCTGCGCTACGAGATCGAGCGCGCGCTGATCGAGGGCGAAATCGAAGCCGAGGACATTCCGGCGCTGTGGGACGCCAGGATGATGGAGCTGCTGGGCCAGGACACGCGCGGCAACTTCAAGGACGGCCCGCTGCAGGACGTGCACTGGCCCGAAGGCCTGTTCGGCTACTTTCCGTGTTACTCGCTGGGCGCGATGTACGCCGCGCAGTGGTTTGCCGCCATCCGGCGTGCCACGCCCGACCTCGACGCACGCATCGAGCGCGGCGACTTCATGCCCGTGTTCGACTGGCTGCGCGAGAACATCTGGCAGCAGGCCAGCCGCTGGAGCACCGACGAGCTGGCGCGGCGCGCCAGCGGCGAGGTGCTGAACCCGGCACACTTCAAGGCGCACCTCGAGGCACGGTACCTGGGCGCCCAGGAAGCTCGGCCTGCGGCGGCCGGCGCGTGACGCCTGCCGCCCGTACAGCCGGGGCCCACCCTCGGCGCGGCTGGCGCCAGCCGCGGGTCAATGGCCGCTGCGTTCGCCGCGCGCCTCGGCCAGCGCGTTCATGAAGTCGCTCTCGCTGGTCTCGGTGATGATGACCGTGCTCTGCGGGTCGTGCGGCGAGAGTTGATGCTCGCGCTGTTCGCGCGTCAGCCGCCGCAGCGCGCGCTGCACCAGTGCCAGCAGGTCCTGGCCCGGGCCGTCGGCGGCGTCCAGCGGCAGCACGCGCAGTTGGGCCAGCATCTTGGCCAGCGACTTGGCCTGCACCTGCTCGAGGGCCTGCACGCCGAGGTGGCCCAGCGCCGCTTCCAGCGCGGCCAGGTGCGGCAGCGCCGAGCGCGAGCCACGCACGCGGTCGAGCAGGCCGCTCAGCGAGCGCTGCATCTGCCGCCCGCGGGCCAGGTCGTCGTCGAGCGGGGCCGCAGGCGGGTCGGCCAGATGCGGCTCGCGCAGCGTCGGAGCGAAGTCGGCTTCGGCGGCAGGCACAGACATGGCGTAGATGTTCCCGGGGCGGTGGCAGGCAAGGACGGCGGGTGGCCCGCTATCCACCCATATCGGCGCGCCGACGCGCCGCTTGAGCCACGGCGGGCGTGAACTCCGGCGCAGACGCCGCCGGGCGCGCCGCGTCACGGGGCGCGAACCACCATGCGCTCCAGGTCAACCAGCACCTCGTCCAGGCGGCGCAGGGCACGGGCCGCATCACCGGCCAACGCCAGCGGCGCGGCACGCGCCACGGCGGCGGCCCACGCGCCACGCGCGGCCGCACCGTGCCGCGGGCGCAGCAGGCGGCGGCCGGCATCGTCGAGCACCGCGTCGTCCAATGCCAGGCCATGGCGGGCCAGCAGCGGGGCCAGGCTGCCGCGGCGCGAGCGCAGATCGGCGCGCGTGCGCTGATAGGCATGCTCGGCCACTGCGCGCCGCTGCGCGTAGCTGAACAGGTTGGCCAGGAACAGCTCGGGGTCGGCCTGGTCGGGCTCGAACAGCACGATGTCGGTGGCCGGGTGGCTGGTCTCGTAGCCCTTGAGCCCGAGCTCCAGCCGCGAATGGATGAGCGTGCGGAAGGTCTGGCTCAGCACCAGCGGCAGCCCGCCGCGCACGAGCTGCGGAATGCGGCCGCGGCCGAGCACGCGGTGGTGCCGGTGGCCGGCTTGCCCGGGCACCACCACCGGCGTGGCGTGGAAAGGCACCAGCGGGTTCAGGCACAGCACGAGGTCCATGCCCATGTCCAGCAGCACCCGGGCGTGCAGCGTCTTCTTCAAGGCGCCGTCGACATACCAGCGCCGGCCCGCATGGCCGCCCAGGCCGGCGATCGGCACCGGCGGGAACAAGCCCGGCAGCGCCGCGCTGGCCGCCACCGCCTGCGAGATGGGAACCGTGTCCCACCCGGGCTTGCCGAACGGCGCCGCGGCGCCGCTGTCCAGGTCGGTGGCCACCACCACCAGCGGCCGCTTCAGCGTGCGGAAGTCGTCGCTGCGGCCGGGCGCCGAGAACACCTCGCGCAAGCGGGCCTGCAGCGGCGCGTTGGTGAACAGGCCCGCAGGCAGGGCCTGGCCGAGCCGCTCCAGCGCCGCCAGCCACGAACGGCGGCCGAAGGCATAGCCCGCAGCCGCCTGCGCCAGCAGCACCGGCGCCCGCGACAGCCGCGACGCGTATTCGCTGAGCGCCGGGCGATAGAACAGCGACGGCCGGATGCGGTCGGCGCGCGGCCCGTCACCTTCGATGAAGGCATCACACAGCTGGCGCGGTGTCATGCCGTTGGCCAGCGCCGCGGCCACCAGCGCGCCGGCCGACACGCCGACATAACCGTCGAGCTCGTTGACCTCCAGCCCCGGCAGCGCCTCTTCCAGCGCCACCAGCGCGCCGATCTCGTAGATGGCGCCCAACGGCCCGCCGCCGGCCAACGCCAGCCCGACGCGCGCGCCGCGATGGCCGATGCGGCCGCGGCGATCGGGGTGCATGGTCGCGGCGCCCGCGGCGGCCGACGCGTGCCTCGATGGAGGTGGTGATGGCGCCAACGCGGTCTCCGGCCGGGCGGCCCGCGGTCAGGCCCGGGTCAGACCGCGCTCTTGCGCGTGCTCTTGCGTGCGCTGCCCTTTGCGCTCTTGGCCGGCGCCTTGCCGGCAGCCTTGCCCGAGCCCGCCCGGCTGAGCTTGGCCACCGCGGCGGCGAGCTCGTCGACGCGGGCGGTCAGCGCCTGCACGTCCTTGGCGGTGGGCACACCGAGCTTGGTCATCGCCTTGGCGGTGCGCTGCTCGAAGATCGTCTCCAGCTTGTCCCAGTTCTGCCCCGCCTTGGCGGTCACGGTGCCCGCCATCGCCGTCATCTTGCCGGTGACCTCGGCGATCTTGTCCTCGGCCATCCCCTGCGTCTTCTTCTGCAGGCTCACGCCTTCCTTGACCAGGGTCTCGAAGACCTTGCCGCCCTCGCTTTGGGCCTTGGCCCAGGCGCCCATGCCGGCCAGCCAGATCTGCTGCGCCGAGTCCTTCACCGAAGCGGCGAGCTTGGTGGTATCCACGCCGCCGAAAGCGGGCGACCTGCCCCCGGCCTTGGCGGACGACTGGGCGGCGGCGCCGGCATCGCCGGCAGCGGACTTCGAGATCTTCTTGACCATGGCGGTACCTGTTCCTCTTCCTGTGTGGGGTGCGTCGGATCGGTGGCGCGAGCGCCGTCTCGGCGACCCGGGCAATATAGGGTTCACCCGTGGGCGGCGCATGCCGATTCTCTAGTGAGCGCGCTCTATCCTTGACGTGGACAACCCTCCCCACACACCGCCCTCAGCGAGGAGACCCGCGATGCACTACTTCGTCACCGGCGCCACCGGCTTCATCGGCAAGCGCCTCGTCAAGGCGCTGCTGGCCCGCCGCGGCACCACCATCTCCTTCCTCGTGCGCGCGGGCAGCGAAGGCAAGGTGCAGGACCTGTACGAGTTCTGGGGCCTGGCCGGCACGGCCAAGGGCCGCGCCCTGCCGGTGGCGGGCGACCTCACGGCCCGCAAGCTGGGCATCGCGCCCGAGACGCTCAAGGCGATGAAGGGGCAGATCAACGCGGTGTTCCACCTGGCCGCCGTGTACGACCTGAAGGCCGATGCCGACAGCCAGGTGCAGGTCAACGTCGAAGGCACGCGCAACGTCGTCGAGTTCGCCAAGGCCGTGGACGCCGGCCACCTGCACCACGTGAGCAGCATCGCCGCCACGGGCCTGTATGAAGGCGTGTTCCGCGAAGACATGTTCGAGGAGGCGGAGAACCTCGAGCACCCGTACTTCATGACCAAGCACGAGAGCGAGAAGATCGTGCGCAAGGAGTCCAAGGTGCCGTGGACGGTGTACCGCCCGGCGCTGGTGGTGGGCGACAGCAAGACCGGCGAGATGGACAAGATCGACGGGCCCTACTACTTCTTCAAGGCCATCCAGCGCATGCGGCAGATCCTGCCGCCGTGGTTCCCGGCGGTGGGGCTGGAAGGCGGGCGCATCAACATCGTGCCGGTGGACTTCGTGGTGGCGTGCATCGACCACATCAGCCACCTGAAGACCAAGCAGGCCGGCAAGTGCTACCACCTGGTGGACCCGATGGGCTACCGCGTCGGCGATGTGCTGGACATCTTCGGCAAGGCCGCGCATGCGCCGAAGATGAACCTGTTCGTCAACGCGGCCCTCTTCGGCTTCATCCCCAAGGGCGTGAAGAAGGGAATGATGGCGCTGGCGCCGGTGCGCCGCATCCGCAACGCGGTGATGAAGGACCTCGGCCTGCCCGAGGACATGTTCACCTTCGTCAACTACCCCACGCGCTTCGACCACCGCGAACTCGACGCGGCGCTCAAGGGCAGCGGCATCGAGTGCCCCAACCTGCACGACTACGCCTGGGTGCTGTGGGACTACTGGGAGCGCCATCTCGACCCGGACCTCTTCAAGGACCGCAGCCTGAAGGGTGCGGTGGGCGGCAAGGTCGTGCTGGTCACCGGCGGCAGTTCGGGCATCGGCCTGTCGGCCAGCAAGAAGTTCGCCGAGGCCGGCGCCATCACCATCATCTGCGCACGCGACGCCGACAAGCTGGCCGCCGCGGTGAAGGAGATCGTCGACCACGCGCGCGCCAAGGGCAACGCCGACCCGCAGGTCTGCAGCTACACGGTGGACGTGGCCAACCCCGACAGCTGCGCCGAGTTCGTCAAGCTGCTGGAAGACAAGCACGGCGGCGTCGACTTCCTCGTCAACAACGCCGGCCGGTCGATCCGCCGCGCCATCGAGAGCAGCTACGACCGCTTCCACGACTTCGAGCGCACGATGCAGCTGAACTACTTCGGCGCGCTGCGCATCACGCTGGGGCTGCTGCCCGGCATGGTGGCCAAGAAGAAGGGCCACGTCGTC
>JAEUPC010000086.1 GCA_016789865.1 Rubrivivax sp. | reverse complement strand
GGCATCGTCGCGACCGCCGCCGCGGCCCGGGTTGAACATGAAGTTCGCCGTCAGCGACGTGTTCACCCACGGGATCTGGCGCTGCTGCGTGTCGCGCAGCACCTTCACCCGCACGTTCTTGAACATCTGCTCGACCTCGATCCCTTCGATCAGCATCTCGCTGGCCAGGTGCCGCGTGTAGACGCTGTTGGTGCCAGGCGGGCCGTCTTCGGCCGTGGCGCCCGGTGCCGACGCGAAGGCGATCAGCGCGCCGCGCGCGCCCATCTCGGCCAGCCCGCCGCCGCGCACCGAGCGCGAGCGCGTCGCAAAGGGGTTGTCCCGGCAGGCGTCGAGGATGACCAGCCGCACCGGCGCCTTGGCGCGCTCGAGGCGGCTGACGAAGATGTCGTCGATGTCGACCGCACCGTCCTTGACCTCGTCCTCATCGGTGGCCACCAAGTCCACCGGCAGCAGGTAGTTGCGGCCCTCGATCTGCACGCCGTGGCCGGCGTAGTAGAAGAGGGCCACGCCGTCCTCGTGTTGCACGCGGCGCGCGAACTCGCGCGCCACACGGCGAAAGTCGCGGGCGTTCAGGTTCACGTGTTCGGCGACATCGAAACCCAGGCGCCTGAGCGTGCTGCCGATGACACGCGCGTCGTTCTCGGGGTTGTTCAGCGGCGCCGCCTTGTAGCGCGCGTTGCCCACCACCAGGGCGAGCCGACGCTCGCGGCCGGGTTCCGCGGCGGCTGGTGCCGCAGGCTTGGTGGCCGGCTGGGCAACCGCCGCGGGCAACGCCAGCACCACCCCGCCGAACACGGCCGCCAGAGTGACGAAGACCGACCCCGCCCACCAGGCAATCAGTGCCAGCCAGGAGGCGTGCAGACAACGGGCGACGGCGGGGGTGCGCATGAGCGGCGTTCACTCGGAGCCGCCGGAAAGGGCCAACACCGCGGCGGCGAGTGATCGTAAGCAGATGCTAACGCTGCTTCACGTCTGTTTCACTTCACCTCTCCACGATCCGCCGTAGGGGCGAGTCCACCTGGTCCAGTGCCCCTGCCTGCGGCGGCGGAAGAGGCGGCTTCGAGCGCTGTCCAACCGCCGCGCGCCGCTTTCCGAATACACCTGGTGCCAGGCGGGGGGCGACGAGGGGGATGCGCCGGCGCCGCCGGCAGCAAGCCCCGGAATCCCCGCTTGTTGCCCAGCGGGCCCCACTCCACACTGGTGCCATGTCGCTGTTCGACCTGCCTGCGCCCCCCCACCACTTCAGCCCGGAGCACGAAGCCTTCCGCGCCACCGTGCGCAGCTTTGCCGAGCGCGAGATCGCGCCGTTCGCCGCCGAGTGGGACGAGGCCGGCACCTTCCCGCGTGAGCTGTACGCCAAGGCGGCGCGGCTGGGGCTGCTGGGCATGGGCTACCCGGAGGAATACGGCGGCACGCCGGCCGACCCGATGTTCGCGGTGGTCGCTGCAGAGGAACTGGCGCGTGCCGGCACCGGCGGCGTGCAGGCCTCGCTGGGCACGCTGCACATCGGGCTGCCACCGGTGCTGGCGCTGGGCAGCGCCGAGCTCAAGGCGCGCGTCGTGCCGCCGGTGCTGCGCGGCGAAAGGATCGCCGCGCTGGCCATCACCGAGCCCGGCGGCGGCTCCGACGTGGCGGCGCTGCGCACCACGGCGCGCCGCGACGGCGCGCACTACGTGGTCGACGGCGAGAAGACCTTCATCACCAGCGGCATGCGCGCCGACTACATCACCGTGGCGGTGCGCACCGACCCGGCCAGCCGCGGCGCCAACGGGGTGTCGCTGTTGCTGGTGGAAGGCAGCACCCCGGGCCTGGAGCGCACCGAACTGAGGAAGACCGGCTGGTGGGCCAGCGACACGGCGCACCTGCGCTTCACCGGCTGCCGCGTGCCGGCCGCACATCTGCTGGGCGAGGAAGGGGCCGGCTTCAAGGCGATCATGCGCAACTTCAACCACGAGCGCCTGGTGATGGCCGCCAGCGCGGTGGGCTACGCGCAGGCCTGCACCGAGGAAGCCATCGCCTGGGCCCGCGAGCGCAAGACGTTCGGCAAGGCCCTGGGCGAGCACCAGGTCATCCGCCACAAGCTGGTCGACATGGTGCAGCGCGTGGAAGTGGCGCGCGAGTTCGTGCATGCGCTGGCCTGGCGCATCGCGCACCGCGCGGGCGACGAAGCGGTGCTCGTTGCCCGTGCCTGCATGGCCAAGATCCAGGCCACGCAGGCGATGGAGTTCTGCGCGCGCGAAGCGGTGCAGGTGCTGGGCGGCATGGGCTACATGCGCGGCACGAAGAGCGAGCGCCTGTACCGCGAGGTGAAGGTGATGGTCATCGGCGGCGGCTCCGAGGAGGTTCTCAAGGACCTGGCGGCGCGCCAGCTGGGGCTGTAGCGCGGTGGGTCCGCGCGCCGCGACTTTCATGGGCAGCGCCAGCCGGGAGGCCGACGACATGGATAATCTGCTCGCGCTTGCGCCGCTCTTGCTCTTGCCTTGGCTCTTGCCTTTGCCATTGCTTGCGCCATTGCTTGCGCCATTGCTTGCGCCATTGCCTTCGAGACCTGCGCGCCATCCAGCGGACCGGCCCGCGCCACTATGGCGGGCCTGAACCACAGCGCGGTGTTCGACACCGCGATCGGCCCCTGCGGGCTGGCGTGGAACGGCCAGGCGCTGATCCAGGTGCTGCTGCCGGCCGGCGGCGAAGCGCGGGCCACGGCGGCGCTGCTGCACCATCTGACCGCAGGCGCGCCGGCGCTGCCACCGCCCTGGCCGGCATTCGTGCAGCAAGCGGTGGTGGCCATGCAGGCGCTGCTTCGCGGCGAGGCGGCCTCGTTGGCCGGTGTACCGCTGGCGTGGGCGCGTGTGGGCGCCTTCGAGCGGCGCGTCTACGAGGCCACGCAGCGCCTCGGCCCGGGCGAGACCAGCACCTACGGCGACATCGCCCGCCAGCTGGGCGACCCCGCCGCGGCGCGCGCCGTGGGCGTGGCGCTGGGCCGCAACCCCTGGCCGCTGGTGGTGCCGTGCCACCGCGTGCTGGCCGCCGGGGGGCGGCTGGGCGGCTTCTCGGCGCCGGGGGGCGTGGCCACCAAGGAGCGGCTGCTGGTCATCGAGGCACCGCTGGCGCGGCGCGACGCCGACCTGTTCTGAGCGCGCGCGCGTGGCCCGCCGCGGCGCCGGCACATGTTCAGAACTTCAGCTGCCCGTCCTCGGTGACGACGCCCAGGTCGACGAAGCGCGAGCCTTCGTGGTTGCCGCGGGCGTAGCGGATGCGGTAGCCGCTGAAGTCGAGCTCGGCGAGGCCGCTCAACGTGGTGGCCAGCTTCTCGCGCGAGGTGTCCTTGCCGGCGCGCTTCAGGCCTTCGATGAGTGTGCGCCCGGCGATGTAGCCCTCGAGGACGGTGTAGTTGGCGCTGGCCTTGGCCTCGGCCGGCAGGCGTTTGAGGTCGGCATGGAACTCGCGGTGGAAGTTCAGGGCATTCTTGTGCGGCTGCGGCAGCACCTGGATCATGATCAGCCCGCGGGCGTGCTGCTTCAGGTCCTGCACCACGCGCGAGCCGGCGAAGGAACTGGTCGCGAACTGCCCGTGGTAGCCCTTCTCGCGCATGCCGGCGACGATGGCCACGATGGGCGGGGCGTTGCTGATGAACACCACCAGGTCGGGCTTGCCAGCCAGCAGCTGGTTGATCTGCGGGGCGAAGTCCTTGGCGTTGCGGTCCAGCGATACCACCGCCGCGGCGGTGAGCTGGTGCGCGGCCAGCGCGTCCTGCATCGCCTTGAGGTTGGCCGGGCCCACGTCGCCGAGGTAGGCCAGCCCGACGCGCGGCTTCAGACCCAGCCCCGCGGCGTGCGCGACGATCTTGCCCATCTCGTCGCGGTAGCCGGCGCGCGTGTGGAACAGCCACGGGTTGTGCTCGGCGCGGATGCCCATGTTGCCCGTGGCCGGGCTGAGGATCGGCACCTTGGCATCGCGCACGAACGGCAGCGTGATCTCGGTGCCGGCGCCGCTGGTGTAGCCGATGAGCGCCAGCACGTTGTCGCTCTCGACCAGCTTCCTGGTATTGGCCAGCACGCGGTCGCGCACCCCGCCATCGTCGGCCGCCACGAGCTTGATCGCCCGCCCGCCGATCCCGCCGTTGGCGTTGGCGCCGGCGAACGCGGCCTCGATGCCGTTGCGCACGTCGGCTGCATAGGAGGCCTGGCCGCCGGTGAAGCCGCCGCTCTGGCCGATCAGGATCGGGCTGTCGGCCTGCGCGGCGGTGTCCGCTGCCGGCCCCAGCCACAGGCCGGCGGCCAGCGTGGCAAGGAGAAGGCGGGTGGCATGGCGCCGGGGGAGGGGGCGAACAACGGGCAGCATGCCGCCAATTCTGCGGGCAGTCGGCCGGCTGGCCACTGGCCGACAACCCGCAGAACCGGGCGCCAGGCTGAGGGCCGGCACAGGCCGCGTGCCGACCCGCGGAACGCCACGCTCAGCGCGGCGCGGCGATGGCGGTCTGCAGCGAGGGCGGCGGCGAGTAATGCGCCGGGATGGCGCCGGTCAGCGACTCGAGGAAGGCCACGATGTCGGCCGCGTCGCGCTCCGACAGGTTCTTGCCAAGCTGCACTTCGGCCATCACACGCACCGCCTGCTCCAGCGCGGCGACCGAGCCGTCGTGGAAGTACGGCGCCGTGCGCGCCACGTTTCGCAGCATCGGCACGCGGTAGACGTACTTGTCCGCCTCCTTCTTGGTGGCGGCGAAGCGGCCGGTGTCCACCTTGGTGGACCCGGTGGCCAGCCAGTAGTCCTTGTGGATGCCGAACTTCTGGAACGAGTCGCCGCCCAGCAGCGCGCCGCGATGGCACGCGATGCACCCGGTGGCGATGAACTTGTCCAGGCCGGCCATCTGCTGCGGCGTGAGCGCGCGGTTGTCGCCGTGCAGCCAGGCATCGAACGGGGCCGGCGTGCGCAGCGTGCGCTGGTAGACCGCCAGGGCCTGCGCGTAGTTGGCGGCGGTCAGCGCCTCGGCCGCACTGGGGAACGCGGCCTTGAACTGGTCTTCGTAGCCCAGCCGCTTGAGCGCATCGACCATGGCCGGTGCGTTGCCGAACCCCATCGAGCCGGTGATCGAGCGCTCGGCCTGGTGCACTCCGTCGCGGCGGTCGCCGTACCAGCGCAGCGCCACCTGGTCCTGGGCCATGAACATCGGCTGCGAATGCAGCGCCGTCGGTTCGCCCTTGGCGGTGACACTCTGCGCCCGCTTGTCCGAACTCCAGGCCTCGCGGGTGTGGCAGCTGGCGCAGGCGGTCTTGCCGTCCAGCGACAAGCGCGTGTCCCAGAAAAGCGAACGGCCCAGCTGCGCCTGCGGGGTGCCGACCTCTGCGGCGGTGGTGGGCACCACGGTGCCGAACAGCGGCGCGGTGCGCTGGCGCAGGGCGCCGATGGCGCTGTCGTCCATCGTCGCACAGGCGCCCAGCACGAGGGCTGCGGCTCCCAGGGCACCGGCGAGGGCACGGCGGGTCTGCTTGGCGTTGAATTGCATGGCACGCTCCTTCTGGTGGGCTGCGGTCCGGTGGGGGCTGCCAGCCGCCCGTGCCGATGTCCCGCAGGTGCGGGTTCGCCCAACCGAACCCGCACGTTGCGTGAAATCCTACCGCAGCACTGGGGGTCGGGACCCCTTGACTTCGTCTTGATTCAAGGGATGCCCAATCGGCACCGCGTGCAACCAGCCGCTGCTCAGCGGCCCCACAGCGCGTGCATCGCGTCGTGGAAGGAATCGCTCGCCGGCTCGTGCGCGCCGGCCCGTGCCAGGGGCTCGCCGGTGTCCTCGTGCCCGCAGGCCAGGCGGCCGGCCACCCAGGTCTGTGCGAACAGATCGTCGCCGGCGGAGAACACCGCGGCGTCGAGGTGATGCCGCTGCGGCACGCCGGCCAGCGCCGGGCTGCGCAGGTTCAGCACGACGAAGTCGGCGCGCGCGCCACGCTGCAGTCCCCAATGCGGGAAACCCGCGGCTGCAGCGCCGCCGCGACACATCCGCTCGAACAACCGCGCCGCAGACGACGGCTCCTGGCCCGCAGCCGCGGCCACATTGCGCCGGCGCTGCACCAGCCGCTGCCCGTATTCGAGCCAGCGCAGTTCTTCCGGCCACGCGCGTGTCACCTGGCTGTCGCTGCCCACGGTCAGCGGCACACCACTGCCCAGCCAGCCGGGCAGGTCGCACAAGCCGTCACCGAGGTTGCCTTCGGTGCCCGGGCACAGCACCACGCCGGCGCCGCGCGCCGCCACGGCCTCGATCTCCGCAGGCACGCTGTGCGTGGCGTGCACGAGCTGCCAGCGCGCGTCCAGCGGCATCTCGCGCGACAACCACTCGATCGGCCGCGCGCCGGTGACGGCCAGGCATTCGTCGACCTCGGCGGTCTGCTCGGCGATGTGGATGTGGATCGGCCCGTCGGCGGCATCGGCCGCCGCAACCAGCGCACGCATGCTGTCGGGCCGCGCCGCGCGCAGCGAGTGGATGGCGACGCCCGCGTTCAGCGGCGCGGCCGCGCGGCCGGGACCGGCTGCCGTGCGATGCACCGCCCGCGCGGCGCGGGCCAGCGCCAGCACGTCGGCCACCCCGGTGCGGAAGCGCCGCTGGTCGGCGCGCAATGCCGGCTGCGCGAAGCCCGCCCGCTCGTACAGCACCGGCAACAGCGTCAAGCCGATGCCCGCGTCGGCGGCCGCCTCGACCAGCGCCAGGCTCATCGCCGCCGGTTCGGGGTAGGGCACTCCATCGGGCGCGTGGTGCAGGTAGTGGAACTCGCACACCTGCGTGTAGCCGCCGGCCAGCAGCTCGCGATACAGCTGGGTGGCCACGGTGCGCAGTTGCTCGGGCGTGATGCGCAGCGCCACCGCGTACATGCGGTCGCGCCACGACCAGAAGTCGTCGCCGCTGCCGCCGGTCTGCTCGGGCAGGCACTCGGCCATGCCGGCAAAGGCGCGCTGGAAGGCGTGGCTGTGCGCATCGACGAGGCTGGGCAGCACCGGGCCGCCCAGGCGCCGGGCCGGGGCGGGCGGTGCGGTGTCGGGCTGCACGTTCACCCAGTGGCCATCGGCGCCCGCCTCCAGCAACACGGCGTCGCGCCAGCGGCCGCCCACCCAGGCCCGCTCGGACCACAGCAACGCGGGTGCAGCGGGGCGGTCGGGGCTCATTGCGGCCTCCAATCGATCATCGTCTGCACGAGCCGCCGCAGCAGCGGCGTCACGGCGGCAGCGCACGCGTCGTCCCAGCGGCAGGGTGCCTGCTCCGGCATGTAGGCTCGCCAGCTCATCTCCAGCTGCACCGCATGCACACCGTCGTGCGGCCGGCCGAAGTGGCGCGTGATGTGCCCGCCCTTGAAGCGGCCGTCGACCACATGGCTGTACTCGCGCTGCGCCTCGAACACCGCGGCGAGCGCCGCACGCAACGCGGCTGCGCAGCTCGTGCCCTCGGCGGTGCCGAGGTTCATGTGCGGCAACTGGCCTTCGAACAGCCACGGCAGCTCGCTCTTGATGCTGTGCGCATCGAACAGCACGCAGTGCCCGTGCTGCGCGCGCAGCCTTGTGCACTCGGCGGCCAGTGCATCGTGGTAAGGCTGCCAGAAGGCCATCACGCGTTGGCGGACCTCGGCGTCGTCGGGCGCCTGGCCCTCGAGATAGATCGCGTCGCCGGTGAAGTGCCGCGTCGGGCACAGCTCGGTGTTGTTTCGCCCGGCGTACATCGGCCGGTTGTCGCTCGGCCGGTTGAGGTCGATGACATAGCGGCTGAAGCGCGGCACCAGCAGGCTCGCGCCGAGTTCGCCGGCGAAGGCGTACAGGCGATCGAGGAACCAGTCGGTGTCTTCGACTTCCAGCGCGCGTGCCGTGTAGCGCGGTGCAAGCGCCTCGGGGATCAGCGTGCCTACGTGCGGCATGCTGATGACCAGCGCAGTGCTGCCGCGATGCAGGGTGTGGGTGTCGATGGTCATCGTGTCGGCAATCGTCTTCACGTCTTCACGCGCGCGGCGCGCCGCCGAACACCACCTGCCGGCATGGCGCATGCCCGACGCGGTAGGCCAGTTCGCGCGGATGCGAGGCGTCCCACACCGCGAAGTCGGCGCGCAGGCCGGCGGCCAGCCGGCCACGGTCGGCCAGGCCCAGCGCGCGCGCAGCGTGCACCGTCACACCGCGCCACGCCTCCTCGGGTGTCAGGCGAAACAGCGTGCACGCCATGTTCAGCATCAGCACCAGCGACAGCGCCGGCGAGCTGCCCGGGTTGTGGTCGGTGGCGATGGCCATCGGCACACCCGCCTCGCGCAGCGCCGCCACCGGCGGCAGCTTCGTCTCGCGCAGGAAGTAGAAGGCGCCGGGCAGCAGCACCGCCACCGTGCCGCTGGCCTTCATCGCCGCGATGCCGCGCGGCGACAGGTGCTCGAGGTGGTCGCACGACAGCGCGCCGAAGCGCGCGGCGAGCGCCGCGCCGTCCTGGTCGCTCAGTTGCTCGGCGTGCAGCTTCACCGGCAGGTCGAGGCGTTTCGCTTCGGTGAAGACGCGCTCGGTCTGCGCCGGCGTGAAGCCGATCGTGTCGCAGAAGGCGTCCACGGCATCGACGAGCCCGCGTTCCTTCTGGCCGGCGAGCCACGTGAGGGCGGCGTCGATGTAGTCGTCGGGTCGACCGGCGTACTCCGGCGGCAGCGCGTGCGCGGCGAGCGAGGTCGTGCGGATGGCCACCGGCAGCTCGCGCGCCAGGCGCCGCGCCGCAGCGAGGCAACGCGCCTCATGGTCTTCGGCCAGGCCGTAGCCGCTCTTCGCCTCGATGGTCGTCACGCCCTCGGCCATCAGCACGTGGGCGCGCCGCGCTGCGGCGGCGAACAGCGCTTCGTCGCTGGCCGCGCGCGTGGCCGCCACGGTGGAGCGGATGCCGCCGCCGGCACGCGCGATCTCCTCGTAGGTGGCGCCCTGCAGCCGTTGCTCGAACTCGCCGGCGCGGTCGCCGCCGTACACGAGGTGGGTGTGCGCGTCGACAAGGCCCGGCGTGACGAGTGCGCCTTGCAGGTCGGTCTCGTCGGCCGCGCGCAGCGCCGCGGGCAGATCCCGGTCGGGGCCGACCCAGGTGATGTGCTCGGCTGACGTGACGAGCGCGCCGTCTTCGACCCAGCCCCAGGGCGTGCCCGGCTGGAAGGTGGCCAGGCGCGCATGGCGCCAGACGCGCGCGGGTGCCGCGCCGGGGGTGGCGCGCGATGCGATGGTGGTCATGGCTGCAGGCTCATCCAGCAGGCGACTTCGGCTTCCAGCAGCTCCCAGCGTTCGGCCTGGGCGTCGTCCGACCAGGCCAGCGTGCCGGGCAGCAGATCGTGCGTTTCCTCGTCGGCGCGCAGGCGGGCTGCGGCGTGCGCGTAGAGGCCGCGCCACGGCAGGCGGCCGCGCTGCACCGAGCCGGCGGCTGCCCGGCGCATCTGCGCGCGAGCGGCCACGCGCCCACCGGGGCGGTGCATCAGGTTCAGGTCCTGCGTCGGTCCATCGAGCAGCGTGCACATCGGTGCCGCCGCCCCCGCGAAGTTCACCGGCTCGCTGGCCGGGCCGAGCAGGCGCTCGCCGTCGGGCAGCGCCAGCCGCACGCCGGCGCCGTGCAGCACGGTGAACCAGCGCCCGACGCCCGGGAAGGCGGAGAACGGCCCGTCGCGCGCGATCTCGGCCACGCTGATGCGCAGCAGCCAGTCTTCGGCGGTGGGCGGCGCACCGGGCATCGGCGCGGGCCAGCGCAGCAGTTCACGCGTCACGCCACCGCCATTGCGCCACGGCTGGGCCGCGCAGTCGGCCAGTCGCACCAGCCGCAGCGTCATGGCCGGCCCTCGTCGGTGCCCACCAGCAGCGGGAACAGCGCATGCCGCATCGGCGCACCGGTGGGCAGCTCGTCGGCGAGGCCCGGGAAGTCGGGCGAGGTCTTCCAGCGCCGCGGTGCGTGCGTGATGTCGTCGCCCAGGTAGCGCAGCGAGAAGACGCGCCGGCGGCGGCTGCCCTCGACCCCGCCGGCGGCGTGCAGCGTGAGCATGTGGAAGGCCACCGCGTCGCCCGGTTCGAGCGCCCAGCCGACGATGGGCAGCTCGGCGCGGCGCGCTTCGATGTCGGGCAGTTCGGCCAGGCTGCCTTCAGGGAACCACCGGGCCTGGTGGTCCATGAAGGTGCGCGGCATCAGCCAGGGCCCGCGGTGCGAGCCGGCCAGGAACTCCAGCGTGCTGGCGCGCGGCACCGCATCGACCGGGATCCAGAAGCTCACGTTCTGCATGCCGTCGATGTTGTAGTAGGGCTGATCCTGGTGCCATGGTGTCGGCGTGGTGGTGCCGGGCTCCTTGGTCAGCATGTGGTCGTGGTACAGGCGCAC
>JAEUPC010000083.1 GCA_016789865.1 Rubrivivax sp. | reverse complement strand
GGCATCGTCGGTGGCCACCGAATCCTCGTTGTTGCTGCGCGCGCGGCCCGCGTCGACTGCGGCGGCGAGCTCGATCGTCATGGGCGCAGGCAAGCGGGCTGTCCGGTAGCGGCGGGGCTGCCGATTGTGCAACGAAAGATCGCGGCGCCTCCCCCGCCGGGGGGACGCGCGGCGTGACATCGGTCCGCCGCGGTCGATGACCGCCCGCGGGTCAGGGCCAGCATGGGCCGGCAGCCCGAAGTCCGAGCTGTGCCTCGAGAGCGGCTACTTCGTCGGCAAGGGCCCGGGCGCTGCTCGGCCTGTTCCGCGGTTGCTTGTCCAGCAGTCGCGCGACCAAGGCGGTCAAGGCAGCCGGCAGGTCGGGGCGCAGCACGCCCAGGTCTGGCGCTGGCGTGCAGCAGACCTCGCGCAGAAGCGCACCCAGGTTGCCAGCTTCGTGGGGCGGGCGTCCTGCCAGCAGTTCGAACAGCACCGCGCCCAGCGAGTACAGGTCGCTGCGCCCATCCGCAATGCCATCGGCCATCTGCTCGGGCGACATGAAGGTTGGCGTGCCGGCAAAGACGCCGGTGCGGCTGCGCTGCTGATCGGCCAGCCGCGCCAGCCCGAAGTCGGCCAGCTTGACGGCCCGGTGGCGGGTTTCGAGAAGGATGTTCGCCGGCTTGACGTCGCGATGGACGATGCCGAACCGATCGTGCGCGTGAGCCAAGGCATCCGCGAGGCGCCGGATGACCTCCAGTGCCCACGGAACCGGTGGCGGGCCGCCATGCCGCGCGCGCCACTGGGCGAGGTCGCCGCCGGCCATGTACTCCATCGCGACGAAGGCCAGCCCACCCACCTGGCCGGCATCGAAGATCCGCACGATGCCAGGATGGTCGAGCGTTTGGCCGATCGCCAGCTCGCGCGCGAATGTCCGCTGCAGTTGGGGCCCATCGGGCCCGCCGAGGTCGAGCAACTTCAGGGCGACCGGCCCGTGCGGCCCGAGCGCCAGGTGAACGGCGCCCATGCCGCCCCCGCCCAGCGGGCGCTCGATCCGATAGCCGGCCAGGGTCTGGCCGGGCACCGCCAGGCCGTCGATCGTCTTCACGGCGCGCGCCCGCCATGCAGGACAGCGCAGGGTTCGGCCCGGCTGGCGCGCTCACCGGGCCGTCGCGAGAATGCCGGCAGACCCGCGCGGAAATCGCCGGTCGCGCCCGCGCGGCGCACAACGAACGAACCGGAGGAGCAGCACGCCATGGAACCGCTGGCCTGGGTGGCAGTGATCGTGTTCGCGGTCACCATCATCGCCGTCATCACGAACGTGGTCGACAGCACCGTGGCGGCGCTCGTGGGCGTGGTGGCGATGATCTGGGTCGGCGTGATGAGCGATGTCGACGCTTTCGGCCTCGTCGACTGGAACGTGATGGCGATCCTGGTCAGTGTGTGGATCATTGCCTCGTATTTCGGCAAGACCGGGGTGCCCAGCTGGCTGTCGGTGCAGGCGCTGAAGCTGTCCGGCGGGCGGCCCGGCGTGCTCGTCATCATCCTGTCGGTGCTGGCCGGCGTGATCTCGATGTTCGTGGACAACGTCGTGGTGATCCTGATGATGGCGCCGGTGGCACTGCCGCTGGCGCGCGCGTTGAAGATCCCGGTGACGCCGCTGGTGCTGATGATCGGTTTCGCGGCCAATTTCATGGGCTCGGCGCTGCTGCTGGGCGACCTGCCGCCGCAGATGCTGCACAGCGTGGCTGGGGCGGAGTTCATGGATTTCTTCTGGCAGCACGGGCGACCCTCGTCGTTTCCGCTGCTGATGGTGACCTTCGCGGCAACGCTGGCGGCGATGTACGCCTACGGTTTTCGCGGCTACGGGCGGCAGGCGGTGGACCTGGGCGCGTTGGGCATCGAGACGCGCATCCCCAACAAGCTCTTCGCGACCGTGGTGGTGGGCTGGTTCCTGCTCACCGTGGTCGGCATGGCCTTTCGGCAGGTGCTGGGCGTCAAGCTCGGGTTCATCGCGCTGACCGGGGCCATCTCACTGGTGCTCTTGCTGGAGATCCTGGGCGAGCGCGTCAAGGCGCCTGAGTTCGAGAAGGTGCTGGAAGAGCTGGACTGGCGAGCCATCTTCTTCTACATCGCCCTGTTCGCGTTGGTGGGCGGGCTCGAGAAGATGCACGTGCTTGACGTGCTGGCGGCGTGGCTGAAGCCGGTGTTCAAGGATAGCTACGCGCTGGGCGCGACGGTCATGTACTGGGTGACCGTGCCGATCGTCGGGATCGTCGAGCACGATGCCTACATCCTGACCTTCCTGCACACCATCAAGGGGCTGGAGGCCGACGGCGTGCCGCCCTGGCCGCTGTGGTGGATGCTGCTGTGGTCGGGCACGCTGGGCAGCAACCTCACGGTGGCCGGCGCTCCGGCGCTCTACGCGGCGCTGAACATCTGCCAGCGGGAGGAAAAGCGCAAGGTGTCGCTGCGCGAGTTCCTCGCGTGGAGCGTGCCGTTCACCCTGGTAGCGTCCGGCGTGTGCTATGTGCTCGGCATGCTGGTGTGGGTGCTGCCGTACGCGGGGTGAGCGGCAGCCAGGCCGATCTCTGGCGGCGCGCGCACACCGAAGCGCGATTCGGCTGAGGCCATTGAAACGGGGGTGCGAGATGTACAAGCACGTGCTGATACCGACCGACGGCTCGACCGCTTCGGCGCACGCGGCCAAGCAGGGTGTGGCCGTGGCCAAGGCGATGGGCGGGCGCGTGACCGGGCTGTTCGTGGCCCCGGCTCCGACGCCCATCGTCTTCGAGGGTCTGCTGCCCGTGGGCTACGTGCAACCCGAAGAGCACGCCAGCCTCTCGGCGGAGGCCGCGGCGCGTTTCCTCGGCGTGATCGAGAAGGCCGCCGCTGAGGCGGGCGTGCCCTTCGAAGGGGCAACATTGACCGGCGAGTACCCGGCCGAGGCCATCCTTGCCGAGGCGGCGGCCCGCAAGTGTGACCTGATCGTGATGGCCTCGCATGGGCGGCGCGGCTTGGCGCATGCCCTGCTGGGCAGCGAGACGCAGAAGGTGCTGGCGCGGGCCAAGGTCCCGGTGCTCGTCTGCCGCTGAAGCGGCACGCCAGGCGATCGGCTTGCCGGCTGCGGGCCTACTTGACCACGAGCACGGGCACGCCCGCCGCCTCGATGGCGCCGTGGGCCACCGAGCCGAGCAATGCCGCGGTGTTGCTGCCCAGGCCGCGTGCGCCCAGCACGATGAGGTCGCAGCCCAGCGAGGCAGCGGTCTCGGCGATGGTGGGCCCGGGCGATCCGACCTTGCGGTGGGCCGTGTAGGGCACGCCGGCCCCGTCGAGTGCCGTGCGTGAGGTGGCCAGCGCCGCTTCGCTGCGCTCCAGGTGGTACTCGTCCAGCGACTGGCTGGCCACGAAGGTGGCCACGTCTCGGGACACGGGCCGCTGTACGTTCAGCAGATGGATCTGCATGCCCGTGGCGTCACGCAGCGAGTGGCGCAGGTCGATCAGGCGATGCACTGCGCGCAGCGAGGGTTCGGAGCCATCCACCGCCAGGAGCACCCGCCGCGCCGTGCCCGCAGCGGCTGGCAATGCGCCAGGCTGCGCGGAGGCCGTAGCTGGTGCGGCCGCCACGGCGCTGCGAGCGCCCCACAGCCGCCCGATGGCCAGCACCAGCAGCGCACCGGCCGCGCCGGCGCCCAGCCGCAGGGCATCACTCTGAACCAGCTTCGGGAATTCGACGAAGCGATTCGGGTCGGTGAAGACAAGGTCGGAGACGGCCATCGTGCCGGCGATCCAGCCGAGCAGCATGCCGCCCGCGGTGATGATCACCGGGTAGCGATCCATGAGCTTGAGCACCAGCTGGCTGCCCCACACGATGATCGGGATGCTGACCAGCACGCCGAAGATCACCAGCGCCATGCCGTGGCCGGTGCCAGAGGACTCCGCGGCGCCCGCGATCGCGATGACGTTGTCCACGCTCATCACGAAGTCGGCGATGATGACCGTCTTCACCGCACCCCACAGCCGGTCGCTGCCTTCGATGTGGGCGTGGCCTTCGCCCTCGTGCTCGGGCATCAGCAGCTTGACGCCGATCCACACCAACAGCAACGCGCCGACGATCTTCAGGAACGGGATCGCCAGCAGCTGCAGCGCGAAGAAGATCAGCACCACCCGCAGCGCGATGGCCCCGGCCGTGCCCCAGAGGATGCCCAGCCGCCGCTGCTCGGCAGGCAGCTTGCGGCAGGCCAGCGCAATGACCACCGCGTTGTCGCCACCCAGCAGGATGTCGATCATGATGATCTGGCCGACGGCGATCCAGAACTCGACGCTGGTGAACATGTCCATGGGTGCAGCTCTTCTTCGGGAGGCGGTGCCGGGCGTTGACGGCGGCGCGGGGTCGCGCGGCGGCGCAGTCTAGGCACACCGGCCACGCATGGCCGTGCGTGGAACTACGCAGGCTCGAGGGAACCTTTAAGCGTACTGGCGCAGCAGGCTGGTCGCCTCAGCGATGCCATTTGCCCCGGGCGTCGTGTGGGCAAGGCGGAGGCCAGGCGGAGGCCGGGCGCGGCACGCCTGGCCTGCGGCTGCGTTGGCAGGCACCCACGGTGCGGGCTGGCGCCGCACGCCGGGGCCTCTGGCTTCAGACCGTCAGATCAGCGCCTTCAGCATCCGCCCCATCTCGCTGGGGTTGCGCGTGACCTTGAAGCCGCACTCTTCCATGATCGCCAACTTCGCGTCGGCGGTGTCGGCGCCGCCGCTGATCAACGCGCCGGCGTGGCCCATGCGCTTGCCCGGCGGCGCGGTCACACCGGCGATGAAGCCGACGATCGGCTTTTTCATGTTCGCCTTGCACCAGCGCGCCGCCTCGGCCTCGTCGGGGCCGCCGATCTCGCCGATCATGATCACGGCGTCGGTGCCAGGGTCTTCGTTGAACAGCTTCATCACGTCGACGTGCTTGAGGCCATTGATCGGGTCGCCGCCGATGCCCACCGCGCTGCTTTGCCCCAGGCCGATCTCGGTGAGCTGCGCCACCGCTTCGTAGGTCAGCGTGCCCGAACGGCTGACCACACCGATGCGGCCCTTGCGGTGGATGTGGCCGGGCATGATGCCGATCTTGATCTCGTCGGGCGTGATGACGCCGGGGCAGTTGGGGCCCAGCAGCAGCGTCTTCTTGCCGCCGGCGGCCTCCTTGGCCTTCATCTTGTTGCGCACCGTCAGCATGTCCTTGATGGGAATGCCCTCGGTGATGCACACGACGAGGTCGAGTTCGGCTTGCACCGCCTCCCAGATGGCGTCGGCGGCGCCGGCCGGCGGCACGTAGATCACGCTCACGTTTGCGCCGGTCGCCGCCTTGGCGTCCAGGACGCTGGCGTGGATCGGGATGCCTTCGAAGCTCTCGCCGGCCTTCTTCGGGTTCACGCCGGCCACGAAGCAGGCCTTGCCGTTGGCGTAGGCCTGGCAGCCTTTGGTGTGGAACTGGCCGGTCTTGCCGGTGATGCCTTGCGTCATCACGCGGCTGTTCTGGTTGATCAGGATGCTCATGGGGTGCGGCTCCGGCGGGCGGTCTACTTCACTGCGGCGACGATCCGGGTCGCGGCTTCGGCCATGGTGTCGGCGCTGATGATCGGCAGGCCGCTGCCGGCCAGCATCTTCTTGCCGAGGTCTTCGTTGGTGCCCTTCATGCGCACCACCAGCGGCACCGACAGGTTTACCGCCTTGCACGCGGCGATCACACCCTCGGCGATGGTGTCGCACTTCATGATGCCGCCGAAGATGTTGACCAGGATGCCCTTGACGTTCTTGTTCTTGAGCATGATCTTGAACGCCTCGGTCACCTTCTCGGCCGAGGCGCCACCGCCGACGTCTAGGAAGTTGGCCGGCTCGCCGCCGAACAGCTTGATGGTGTCCATCGTCGCCATCGCCAGGCCCGCGCCGTTGACCAGGCAGCCGATGTTGCCGTCCAGGCTGATGTAGCTGAGGTCGAACTTGCTGGCCTCGACCTCGGCGGCGTCTTCTTCGTCGAGGTCGCGGTAGGCGACGATCTCCGGGTGGCGGAACAGGGCGTTGCTGTCGAAGTTGAACTTCGCGTCCAGCGCCTTGACGTTGCCGTTGCCCTCCAGGATCAACGGGTTGATCTCGGCCAGCGAAGCGTCGGTGGCCATGTAGCAGGCGTACAGCTTCTTGAACACGTCCACCGCCTGCGCCTGGCTGGCCGCCGGCACGCCGATGCCGTCGGCCAGCTGCCTGGCCTGCGCGTCGGTGAGGCCGGTGAGCGGGTCGACGAAGACCTTGATGATCTTGTCGGGGGTCTTGTGCGCGACCTCCTCGATGTCCATGCCGCCTTCGCTGCTGGCCATCAGCGCCACCTTCTGCGTCGCGCGGTCGGTCAGCGCGGCGAGGTAGTACTCCTTCTTGATGTCGGCGCCTTCCTCGACGAGCAGGCGGCGCACCTTCTGGCCTTCCGGGCCGGTCTGGTGCGTCTTCAATTGCATGCCGAGGATCTGGCCGGCAAGCTGCTCCACTTCCTGCATCGAGCGCGCGAGCTTCACGCCACCGCCCTTGCCGCGGCCGCCGGCGTGGATCTGCGCCTTCACCACCCAGACCTTGCCGCCGAGCTTCTGCGCCGCCTCGACGGCCTCGCGCACGCTGAAGGCGGGGTAGCCTCGCGGCACCGACACGCCGTGGGCGCGCAAGACCTCCTTGGCCTGGTACTCGTGGATCTTCATCGGGGGCTCCTCGCGCTCCTGTCGCTGGTCGGCGGCGGGGCGGCGGTTCTGACTCTGGGTTTGAGGCGTGCGGATGCCCCGTCGGGTGGGGTGCGAGCCCGTGTGGCCGCCCGGCGCTGCGTGCGGCCCACGCGGGCGCGGTCGCCGCCGAGGCGGCGACGAATTTAGCATGCGTGTTTCTACGCCTGCCTGACGGCGGGCGGACCCCGGGCGCGGGGCTCATGCGCAATTGCGTTCGAAAAGATGGAGAGGCCTTCGACGAGTTGGTGGCGCCGAGGACGCCGCGTGGTCGGCTCCGCGAATGTCCTTGCTCAGCGGCCCAGCTTCGCTGGGCCCCTGAACTGAACGCATCCTCTATTTCGCTGCGCCGACCACCCGCCGTCCTCGGTGGCACCTGGGTGGGTCTTCGTCGGCCAAGCCCCGACGCGGGTGCCGGATCGGGCCGATGGGGTGCCCTGCGCAGCGAAGTCAAGGGGGCAGGCGGGGGACCAGCGAAGCTGGGCCGCCGCAAGAGGACATTCGCGGAGCAGGGCACCTCGTCGGCCCGACCCCGCCACGGCCTGTTGCCCCGACCTATTCGATCGATCGCGAAGCCGTATCAGTCTGCGTCGAGCCCCTTGACGAGCCTTCGGATGACCTCGCCATCGAAGCCGCGCCCGGCGAGAAAACGCGCCTGCCTGGCGCGCCCCGCGGCGTCATCGGCCGGGGCACCGAAGCGCCGCAACCAGACTTCGCGGGCGCGCGCGTACTCGGTGGCTTTGGACTGCTGCAGCGTCGCCTCGACCAGCTCGGCTGCCAGGCCCTTGGCCTGCAGCACCTGCTTCAACCGCCGGCTGCCATGGCGGCGGCCTTGCGCCGCCAGCACCGACTCGGCCGCACGGGCGTCGCTCAGGAGGCCACGCTCGGCGAGTTCGTCCAACGCCCGGCGGATTTGCTGCAGCCTGAGGGCCGGTGTGTCCTCGTCGTCCAACCGGGCGGCAGCCGGCTCGTGCACGCGGGCCAGCGCCGCCGACAGCTTGCGCTCCAGTTCGGCGCGCGAGTGCTCCCGCTGCGCCAGGTAGCGCAGCGCCCGAGCCTTGATCGACAGCCCGGCTGTCACCGCCCGTGTCGCGCCGGCGCGGGCGCTCAGCCTTAGGCGGCCTCGGCGCCGCCCACTGGCGGCACGCCCACCGCCTCGCGCACCTTGTTCTCGATTTCGAGCGCCAGCTCCGCGTTCTCTTTCAGGAACTCGCGCGCGTTGTCCTTGCCCTGGCCGATCTTCTCGCCGTTGTAGGCGTACCAGGCGCCGCTCTTGTCGACCACGCGATGCGCGGCGCCCATGTCGATGATTTCGCCTTCGCGGCTGATGCCTTCGCCGTAGAGGATGTCGAACTCGGCGGTCTTGAAAGGCGGCGCGACCTTGTTCTTGACGACCTTGACCTTGGTCTCGCTGCCGATGACCTCTTCGCCCTTCTTGATGTTTCCGGTGCGGCGGATATCGAGCCGCACCGAGGCGTAGAACTTCAGCGCGTTGCCGCCGGTGGTGGTCTCGGGGTTGCCGAACATCACGCCGATCTTCATGCGGATCTGGTTGATGAAGATGACCATCGTGTTGGTCTTCTTGATCGTCGCGGTGAGCTTGCGCAGCGCCTGGCTCATCAGGCGTGCCTGCAGGCCGGGCAGCGAATCGCCCATCTCGCCTTCGAGTTCGGCCTTGGGCGTCAGCGCAGCCACCGAGTCGATGACCACCAGGTCGATGGAGCCCGAGCGCACCAGCGCGTCGACGATCTCCAGCGCCTGCTCGCCGGTGTCGGGCTGGCTGATGAGCAGGTCCTGCAGGTTGACCCCCAGCTTCTGCGCGTACTGGATGTCGAGCGCGTGCTCGGCGTCGATGAAGGCCGCGGTACCGCCCACCTTCTGCATCTCGGCGATGACCTGCAGCGTGAGCGTCGTCTTGCCCGAGCTCTCAGGCCCGTAGATCTCGACCACGCGGCCGCGCGGCAGCCCACCCACGCCCAGCGCGATATCGAGGCCCAGCGAACCGGTGGAGACGACCTGGATGTCCTCGATCTTCTCGCCTTCGCCCAGGCGCATGATCGAGCCCTTGCCGAACTGCTTCTCGATCTGCGCCAGCGCCGCCTGCAGTGCCTTGGCCTTTTCGGTATTGAGTGCCTTCACCGGTGCGTCCATCGTCGTTGCTCCTCTTGCGATGGCAGTGATTATGCGCCACGAGCTGGATATCTGTACAGCTCTTTCGGGGGCCCGCGGCGGGGTGCCACCGGGCCGGTGATGCGTTGCCGCCGGCCGCCCGTCGCGGGGGTGCGCGCGGGCTGGCGGGTCGGGGTTTGCCGCGGGGCGCCGCTGGCGGCGAAGGCGCATGATGATGAGCGGGGCCCACCGGGCACCGCCCCGGCCCGACGCGCGGCGCCGCAGCGGCCCGCCGGGCCCGCCCCGCCGGGAGACAAGGGTCCATGCGAATCCTCATCGCCGAAGATGACCAGGTGCTGGCCGACGGGCTGATGCGCTCGCTGCGCGCGGCCGGCTACGCCGTCGACCAGGTGGCCAGCGGCTCCGAGGCCGACGCGGCGCTCGCCGCGCACGAATTCGACCTGGTGATCCTCGACCTCGGGCTGCCGCGGATGCACGGCTTCGAGGTACTCAAGAAGCTGCGCGGCCGCGGCGCCAGCGTGCCGGTGCTCATCCTCACCGCCGCCGACAGCGTGGAACAGCGCGTCAAGGGCCTGGACCTCGGTGCCGACGACTACATGGCCAAGCCCTTCTCGCTGCAGGAGCTGGAAGCACGCGCACGCGCGCTGCTGCGCCGCGGCCTGGGCACCGCCTCCAACCTGCTCAAGCACGGGCCGTTGACCTTCGACGCCAGCGGCCGCGTGGCCTACCTCAACGACCAGATGGTGGAGCTGTCGGCGCGCGAGCTCAGCCTGCTCGAGGTGCTGCTGCAGCGCGCCGGCCGCCTCGTCAGCAAGGACCAGTTGGTCGAGCGCCTGTGCGAGTGGGGCGACGAGGTCAGCAACAACGCCATCGAGGTCTACATCCACCGCCTGCGCAAGAAGATCGAGCACGGGCCGGTGCGCATCGCCACCGTGCGGGGCCTGGGCTACTGCCTGGAGAAGATCGCGAGTTGAACGACACGCGGCCGCCGCCGCTGCCGCCCGAGGTGCTGCAGGCGCTGCGGGCGCCGGCGCAGCCGTTGTCGCCCACGCCGCCGCCGGCACCCAGGGCGCGCACGCTGCTCGGCCCGCGCGGCGTCTTCGCGCGGCCGGCGGGCGACTCGCGCTCGCTGTTCGGCGAGCTGCTCGACTGGGTCTTGGCCCCGATGCTGTTCCTGTGGCCGATGAGCCTGGCGCTGAACTGGTTCGTGGCGCAGAACATCGCCCACCGGCCCTACGACGCCGAGCTGGCGCGGATGGTGCGCGCCATCGCCGCGCCGGCCGCTGCGGTGCACGAGCCGGCCCCGCGCCGCAACGGCCGCCAGCTTGCAGACGAGCTCGGCCGCGTTGCGCAGACCCTGCTGCGCGACGAGGGGTCGGTCGAGCGCTGGTTCCAGGTGCTCGGCCGGCGCGGCGAGCTGCTGGCAGGCGAGCCGGCGCTGCTCGTGCCGCTCGATCAGGCGGCCGCCGCCGACGTCGTGCGCTTCCGCGACGACGTGCTGCGCGAGGAGCCCGTGCGCGTGGCCTACCTCTGGCTGGCCGCCGGCGACGGCCAGCACGACAACGACGCGCTGGTGCAGGTGGCCGAATCGCTGCAGCTGCGCGAGCAGTTGGCCGTGGACATCATCAAGGGCGTGCTGTTGCCGCAGTTCCTGATCGTGCCGCTGGCGGTGATGCTGGTGTGGCTGGCCCTGTCGCGGGGCTTGCGCCCGCTGGGCGATCTGCAGCGGCGCATCCGCCGACGCCAGAGCACCGACCTGTCGGCCATCCCGGACCGCGACGTGCCCGAGGAAGTGGCGCCGCTGGTGCGCGCCATCAACGACCTGCTGCAGCGGCTGGACAGCTCGATGGCCGTGCAGCGCCAGTTCCTGGCCGACGCGGCGCACCAGCTCAAGACGCCGCTGGCGGGGCTGCGCACCCAGGCGGAACTGGCCGCGCGCGAGATCGACAGCGGCCGCGGCGACCCGGCGGCGATGCGCCACTCGCTGCGCCAGATCGCCGTGTCCACGCAGCGCGCCGCGCACATGGTCAACCAGCTGCTGTCGATGGCGCGCGCCGACGCCGACGGCACCGTGGTGCGCAAGCAGTGGGTGGACCTGGAGGCCATCGCCCGCGCTGTCGTGCGCGACTTCGTGCCCAGGGCCCTGGAGCGGCGCATCGACCTGGGCTACGAAGGCCCGGAGGACGAGCACGGCAGCGCCCGCCCGCTGCGCCTGCTGGCCGAGCCCGTGCTGCTGGGCGAGCTGATCCGCAACCTGGTCGACAACGGGCTGCAGTACACGCCGGGCGGGGGCAGCGTCACGGTGCGCGTGGGCGCCGATCGCACCGACCTCCAGCTGCTCGTGCTGCAGGTCGAGGACAGCGGCCCGGGCATTCCGTCGGCCGAGCGCGAGCTGGTGTTCCGGCCCTTCTACCGGGCGCTGGGCACGCAGGTCGACGGCAGCGGCCTCGGCCTGGCCATCGTCCACGAAGTGGTCCAGCGGCACGGCGGCACCGTCACCGTGGACGACGCCCGCGCGCCGCCCGGCCGGCCCGGTGCGGGAGGCGCGGGAGGCACGGGAATCGGCCCGCCCGGCGCCTGCTTCACGGTGCGCCTGCCGCGCGGCGCGCCCGCTGCCGGGACCGCCGCCTAAGCGTCACCCAAGCGTCGCCCAAGCGCCGATCCCGCCGGGGCCCGCCCCGCTCCCGGGACCTCATGAGCGCATCAGCTGGCGGCTGCGCGCCACCGACATCAGGATGCCGATGCCCAGCCCCAGCGTGACCATCGCCGTGCCGCCGTAGCTGACGAACGGCAACGGCACGCCCACCACCGGCAGGATGCCGCTGACCATGCCCATGTTGACGAAGGCGTAGGTGAAGATGCCCATCGTCACCGCGCCGGCCAGCAGCCGCGCGAAGGCCGTCGGCGCCTCGGCAGCGATGACCAGGCCGCGCAGGATCAGCCCCGTGAAGGCCCCCAGCAGGATGGCCACGCCGACGAAGCCGAACTCCTCGCAGAACGCGGCGAAGATGAAGTCGGTGGTGCGCTCGGGAATGAACTCCAGGTGCGTCTGCGTGCCCTGCATGAAGCCCTTGCCGGCAAGGCCGCCCGAGCCGATGGCGATCATGCCCTGCAGGATGTGGAAGCCCTTGCCCAGCGGGTCGCGCGCGGGGTCCAGCAGCGTGCACACGCGGTTCTGCTGGTACTCGCGCAAGAGCGGCCAGCGCACGCTGCCGTCGCACAGCGCGTCTTGCGCTACCACCAGCGTCACGATGCCGGCCGCGGCGGCCACGCCCAGCGGCGCGACGATCTTCCACGACAGGCCGGCGAAGAAGATCACGTACAGGCCCGCGGCCAGCACCAGCAGCGCGGTGCCCAGGTCGGGCTGCCTGGCCACCAGCACCACCGGCAGTACCAGCAGCGCAGCGGCCACCGCGAAGTCGCCGGCGCGCAGGTGGCCCTCGCGCTTCTGGAACCACCACGCCAGCATCAGCGGCATGGCGATCTTCATGACCTCCGAAGGCTGGAGCACGATGCCCACGTTCAGCCAGCGTGTGGCGCCCTTGCGGGTGATGCCGAACAGCGCCACCGCGACCAGCAGCGCCAGGCCCAGCGTGTACAGCGGCACCGCCAGGCGTTCCATCTTGTGCGGCGGCACCTGCGCCACCACGAACACCACGGCCAACGCCAGCAGCATGTTGCGGCCGTGATCGACGAATCGTGTGCCGTGGTCGTAGCCGGCCGAGTACATGGCCGCCAGGCCCAGCGCGGCCAGCACGCCCATCGCCAGCAGCAGCGTGGCATCGAACCCGATCAGCACCGCGCGCGCGCGCTGCCAGGGCGAGGGCTGCACGAAGATGGTGGTCATGGCGGTCAGTGGACCTCGGGCGTCACGTGCCCCGCGCGCGGCGCCGCGGTCGGTGCTGCGGCTGCCAAGGCCCGCGCCGCCTGGGCCGCCGCCCGCAAGGGCTGGCCCAGCGCCGCCGCCGGCCCCGGCACCCCCGGCAGCGGCAACTCGGCGGCGCGGCGCGGTACCCCCACCGGCGCGGCGCTGCGGCCCTGGCGCGTGAGAGCCAGGTCTTCGGCGCTGGGTGCCTGGCCCAGCAACAGGTAGTCGAACACCCGCCGCGCGATCGGCGCGGCGGCCTCCGAGCCGAACCCGGCGTTCTCGACGACTACCGCCAGCGCCACGGTGGGCGCCTCCAGCGGCGCCGCGGCGATGTACAGCGAATGGTCGCGCTGGTGCTCTTCCAGTTTGGCGGCGTTGTACTTCTCGTTCTGCTTGATGCCCACGGCCTGCGCGGTGCCGGTCTTGCCCAGGCTCTTGTAGGGCGCGCCGGCGAACACCCGCGTCGAGGTGCCCTCCTGCGTCACGCCGTGCATGGCGCGCAGGACGAGGTCGACATGCGCCGCGTCCAGCGCCAGTGGCTCCACCGGCTCGGCCTCGGGCCGGCGGCGCTCGCGCGTGATGACGTCCTCGATCTCGCGCACCAGCCGCGGCGGCTGTCGCTTGCCGCCCGAGACCAGCGTGGCGGTGGCCTGCGCCAGCTGCAGGATCGTGAAGCTGTTGTAGCCCTGGCCGATGCCCAGCGAGATGGTCTCGCCCGCGTACCAGCGCTGCTGCTCGGGTTTCTTGTAGTAGCGCTGCTTCCACTCGGTGGAAGGCAGCACGCCCGAGACCTCGCCTTCCAGGTCGATGCCGGTGCGCTGGCCGAAGCCGTAGGGCGCGAGCAGCTCGTGCATGAGGTCCACACCCAGCTCGTTGGCCAGCGAGTAGTAGTAGACGTTGCTGCTCTTGACGATCGAACGCACCATGTCCACCGGCCCCAGGCCCGCATCACCGTGGCTGCGGAAGGTGTGGTTGCCGAACTGGAACGTGCCGCCGTCGTGGATGACCGTGCCCGGAGCGCGCTTGCCGCTGGTCAGTGCGGCCATCGCCAGGAACGGCTTGAAGGTCGACCCTGGCGGATAGGTGCCGCGCAGCGCGCGGTTCAGCAGCGGCCTGTCGACGCTGTCGTTGAGATCGCGCCAGCTGTCGGCGTCGATGCCCTCGACGAACAGGTTGGGGTCGAAGGTCGGCTTGCTCACGAAGGCCAGCACTTCGCCGGTTCGCGGGTCGATGGCCACCAGCGCGCCGCGGCGTTCGCCGAACATCTCTTCGATCAGCGCCTGCAGCCGGATGTCCACCGCCAGCCACAGCTGGTCGCCGGGCGTGGGCAGGTGGCTGGCCAGCCGCCGCACCGCCTTGCCCCCGGCGCTGGTCTCGATCTGTTCGGCGCCGGTGGTGCCGTGCAGCTCGGCCTCGTAGCTTTGTTCCAGGCCCAGCTTGCCGATCGAATCGGTGCCCTTGTAGTTGGCCTGGCGCTCCTCGTCCCACGATTCGATGGCACGCTTGTCGGCCTGGCTGATGCGGCCGATGTAGCCCAGCAGATGGCTGGCCGTCTCGCCCAGCGGGTACTGGCGGAACAGCCGCGCCTTCACCTCCGCGCCCGGAAAGCGGAAGCGCTGGGCCATGAAACGCGCCACCTCGTCGTCGGCCAGGCGCGTGCGCAGCGGCAGCGACTCGAAGCCCTTGCTGTCTTCCAGCAGCCGCTTGAAGCGGCGGCGGTCGCGCGGCTGGATGTCGACGAACTCCGCCAGGCGCTCGATCAGCGCGTCCATCCCGGCCGGTCCGCCTTCGACCCGGCTGGGGGTGATCTCCAGCGTGTAGGCCGAATAGTTGGTCGCCAGCACGACGCCGTGGCGGTCGACGATCAGCCCGCGGTTGGGCACGATCGGCACCACCGCCGTGCGGTTGGCCTCGGCCTGCAGCGCCAGGTGTTCGTGCCGCACCACCTGCAGCTGCACCAGCCGCGCGGCCAGCAGCCCGAAGCCCAGCAGCACGAGAATCGCCGCGGCCAGCAATCGGCCATGGAAGCGCGTGAGCTCGCGCTCCAGGTTGCGCAGCTCGGCCTGCCGCTGGGTGCGGCGGCGCATGTTGAGCCAAGGCAGCGACGGCAGGGCGGGTGGCATATTGGCTAATTTCAGCCGCCAGCCGACTACAGATGCGCCACCGGGCGTCCAGTGCCACTGCCGCAGCCAGGCGACCGCCGCGGGTCCGGCTCTGCCGGGCCGCTGGCCGTGCCCCAAGGCCGCGCAGTGGCCGCTGAGCAGCCACGGGGGAGGCGCCGCAGGCGCTTCGGGGGGGGCGTCATAGCGGTCGATTCTCGTCGGGGTCCGGCGCGCGGCGCTGCGGCGCCAGCAGCAGCCAGGTGGCCAGCGGCCACACCGCCGCCTCCAGCAACGGGGCCAGCAGCAGCGGCCAGCCCGGGAAACCGTCGCCGGCGACCAGCCGCACCAGCAGTTGCACGCCATGCGCGGCCAGGAACAGCGGCACCAACTGTGCGGCCTGGCCACCGATGCCGAACCACAGCAGCCGGCGGTGGACGGAGATCGCCGCGAAGCTGAGCAGCGCGTAGGCCAGCGCGTGCTGCCCGAGCAGCGCCCCCTGGTGCACGTCCATCAGCAGCCCGAAGGCGAAGGCCCAGCCGATGCCCACGCGACGCGGTTGATGCACCCCCCAGAAGACGAGCGCGACGGCCAGCCAGTCGGGCACCGCAGGCTGGCGCCCGAACGGCAGCAGGTTGAGCGCAAAGGCGCCGGCCAGCGTGAGCGTGATGAACGCCGGGCGTGCCGGCAGCAGCAGCTGGTCGCTCGCGCGCGGCAGGATCATGCGCGGCCTCCGGCAGCGGGCGATGGCGCGACGCGGTTGCCGATCAGCGCAACAGACCCGCGGCTCGATGCGGTACCTGCTTTCGCCCGCTTGCGCGCCTGCGCGGCCCGCTCCAGGCATGCCCCCGCGCTGCGGCGAAGCGCGCCGGCATCCCACCGGGGCCGCATCGCGCCGCTCATGAACTCGCCTTCTTCGCCGCCGGCTTGGCACTGCCGCGCTCGCGCGCCGCGGGAGCCGGCGGTGGTGGCGGGCGCGGCGGCAGTTGCGCACCCACCGGTTCGAGCACCAGCACGAAACGCACGCCGGCCGGCGCCGCGCTGGGCCGCAGTGTCACGCGGGCGAACCCCGTCTCGGCGCGGCGATCCACCGCTTCCACCGCGGCCACCGGCACCCCGGCGGGGTAGACACCGTCCAGGCCACTGGTGACGAGCTGGTCGCCCGCGCGCACATCGGCGGCGGCCGACGTGAAGCGCAGCTCCATCAGCCCGCCGCCCGCGCCCCCGAAGGCGGCCGCGCGCTGGCCGGTGCGCGTGTTCATCACCGGGATCGCCGCGTCCTTGTCCGACAGCAGCGTCACCTCCGAGACCTGCCCGTACACCCGCGTCACCTGGCCGAGCACGCCTTCGGGGTTGATGACCGGCGAGCCGGGCACCACGCCGTCCCCGCGCCCGCGGTTGATGACCCACTTGTGCGAGTAGGGATCAGCCGCTTCGTACAGCACCTCGGCGGCCAGCGGACGTGCGGCCACCCGGGGCCGCAGGTCGAGCAGGCCGCGCAGGCCGGCGTTGTCGCGCTCCAGCTGCTCGGCGCGTTGCGCCGCCTGCCGCTGGCGCGCCAGCGCCTCACGCGCGGCGCGCGCCGCCTCCTGCGCACTGGCCAGGCCCTCGAAGTAGCCGGTGGCCCCGCGTGCCCACTGCAACGGCCAGCCGGCCACGCTTTGCAGCGGGTACAGCACCGCGGCCAGCACCTGGCGCAGCGGCGCCACGACCGTGAAGCGCGCGTCGGCCACCATCAGGAACAGCGCCAGCGCGGCGAAGAACGCCAGCCGCGTGGCCGCCGAGGGCCCCTGGCGGAAGAACGGCGGCGGGGTGCGTTCGAGCGTCCCCAGCGGCATGGGCGGTGGCGTCGCGACAGAGTTGGTTCAGTGCCGACCGGTCACTCGCGGCCCGTGGCCTCGATGCCTGCCTGGACGGGGTGGAAGCCGCTGGGGCCGCGCCCGGCCGCTCACTCCGACGTGAAGATCGTCGGCAGCCGCTCCATGCGTTCGAGCGCGATGCCGCAGCCGCGCACCACGCAGGTCAGCGGGTCTTCGGCCACCAGCACCGGCAGGCCGGTTTCCTCGGAGAGCAGACGGTCCAGGTCGCGCAGCAGCGCGCCGCCGCCGGTGAGCATCATGCCGCGCTCGGCGATGTCGGCGCCGAGCTCGGGCGGCGTCTGCTCCAGCGCGTTCTTCACCGCGCTGACCATCTGGTTCAGCGGGTCGGTCAGGGCTTCGAGGATCTCGTTGCTGCTGATGGTGAAGCTGCGTGGCACGCCTTCGCTCAAGTTGCGGCCCTTGACCTCCATCTCCTTCACCTCGCTGCCGGGGAAGGCGCTGCCGATGGTCTTCTTCACCGATTCGGCGGTTGGCTCGCCGATCAGCATGCCGTAGTTGCGGCGGATGTAGTTGATGATGGCTTCGTCGAACTTGTCGCCACCGACGCGGATGCTGCCCTTGTAGACCATGCCCCCGAGGCTGATCACGCCGACCTCGGTGGTGCCGCCGCCGATGTCGACCACCATCGAGCCGGAGGCCTCGGAGACCGGCAGGCCGGCGCCGATGGCGGCAGCCATCGGTTCCTCGATGAGGAAGACGTCGGAAGCGCCGGCGCCGAGCGCGCTTTCGCGGATGGCGCGCCGCTCGACCTGCGTGCTGCCGCAGGGCACGCAGATGATGATGCGCGGGCTGGGCTTCAGGATCGAGCGCGGGTGCACCATGCGGATGAACTGCTTGAGCATCTGCTCGGTGACGGTGAAGTCGGCGATCACGCCGTCCTTCATCGGCCGGATGGCCTCGATGTTGCCCGGCACCTTGCCCAGCATCGCCTTGGCGTTCTTGCCCACCGCCTGGATGGACTTCTTGCCGTTGGGGCCGCCCTCGTGGCGGATGGCCACCACCGAGGGCTCGTCGAGCACGATGCCCTTGCCGCGCACGTAGATCAGCGTGTTGGCGGTGCCGAGGTCGATGGCCAGGTCGGTGGAGACGTAGCGGCGAATGGACGCGAACATGAGGTCGGGCGCGCGGGGCAGGCGTGGGGAGGGGCGAGGGAAAGCGAAGGAACCGGTGCGCGCGTCGGGCGGTGCAAAGGCCCGACCTGGCAGGGGAAGCGCCGCTGGCAGTGCTCGAAAAAGCAGCGGGCGATAATAACCGAACCCCCTAGGAGCGAGCCCTTCGCGAGGCCCGGGCGGCCCGCGCAAGATGCCCCGCGCCGGGACCGGCCCCGGGGCCCGGCGAAGCCGGCCACCGCCGCCCGCACAACGACCACGTTCCCATGTCACTGACTCCCGACGACGTGAGCCGCATCGCGCACCTGGCGCGGCTCGAACTGACCGATGCCGAGCGCGCCGCGATGCTCGGCCAGCTCAACGACTTCTTCCACATCGTCGAGCGCATGGGGGCGGTCGACACCCGCGGCGTCGAGCCGCTGTACACCCCGCTGGCCGCGCTGCACGAGGTGGCCTCGCGGCTGCGCGAAGACGTCGTCACCGAGGTCGTCGGCACCGGCCAGGAGCGCGCCCGCCACCAGGCCAGTGCACCCGCGGTGCAAGACGGGCTGTACCTCGTGCCCAAGGTGATCGAGTGATGGCTGGCGACAAGCTGACGGGCAGCGTCGCGGCGCTCGGGCGCCGGCTGCGCGCACGCGAGGTCTCCAGCGTCGAGCTGACACTGGCCGCGCTGGCGCGCATCGAGGGCGAAGGCCGTCCGCTGGGCGCCTTCCTCAGCGTCAACGCCGAAACGGCATTGGCCGAGGCGCGCGCTTGCGACCAGCGCATCGCCCGCGGCCAGGGCAGTCCGCTCACCGGCGTGCCGGTTGCGCACAAGGACATCTTCGTCACCGACCACGCACGTTCGGGCCTGCCGAGCACGGCCGGCTCGAAGATGCTCGCCGGCTACAGGAGCCCGTTCGACGCCACCGTGGTGGCGCGCCTGGGCGCAGGCATCGCCGGTGGCGCACCCGGTGCGGGCATGGTGACGCTGGGCAAGCTCAACTGCGACGAGTTCGCCATGGGCTCGTCGAACGAGAACTCGGCCTTCGGGCCGGTGTTGAACCCTTGGGATCGCACGCGCGTGCCGGGCGGCTCGTCAGGCGGCTCGGCCGCGGCGGTGGCCGCGGGGTTGGTGCCGGCGGCCACCGGCACCGATACCGGCGGCTCGATCCGCCAGCCCGCCAGCTTTTGCGGGGTGACAGGCATCAAGCCCACCTACGGCCTGTGTTCGCGCTGGGGCATGGTGGCGTTCGCCTCCAGCCTCGACCAGGCCGGGCCGCTGGCGCGCACGGCCGAAGACTGCGCGCTGCTGCTCACCGCGATGAGCGGGTTCGACGCACGCGACGCGACAAGCGCCGAGCGCGCGCCGATGGATCTGCATGCCGCGATGCTGGCCGCGCGCCCCGGCGCCACCGGCACCAGGCCGCTCGCCGGGCTGCGCATCGGCCTGCCGCGCGAGTTCTTCCCCGCGGCGCTGGCCGCCGATGTGGGCAGCGCGGTGCGTAGCGCACTGGCCGAGCTCGAAACGCTCGGTGCCGTGCTGGTCGAGGTGAGCCTGCCGCGCACCGAACTGTCGATCCCGGTCTACTACATCATTGCGCCGGCCGAGGCGAGCTCGAACCTCGGCCGCTTCGACGGCGTGCGCTACGGCCACCGCGCCGCGCAGCATGGCGACCTGCTGGACATGTACCGCAAGAGCCGCAGCGAAGGCTTCGGCCCCGAGGTCAAGCGCCGCATCATGATCGGCACCTACGTCCTCTCACACGGCTACTACGACGCCTACTACCTGCAGGCGCAGAAGCTGCGCCGCATGATCGCCGACGACTTCCAGGCCTGCTTCAAGCAGTGCGACGTGATCGCAGGCCCCGTGGCGCCTACCGTGGCGTGGCGGCTCGGCGCGCAGGCCGACGACCCGGTGAAGGCGTACCTGGCCGACATCTTCACGCTGCCGGCGAGCCTGGCCGGGCTGCCCGGCATGAGCGTGCCGGCCGGCTTTGGCGAGGGCCGCATGCCGGTGGGCCTGCAGCTGATCGGCAACTACTTCGCCGAAGGCACGCTGCTGCACACCGCCCACGCGCTGCAGCAGGCCACCGACTGGCACTTGTCGACCCCGGGGAGCCCAGCATGAACGGTGCCCCGGCCCACGCGCCGGCCCTCGTGCGCGGCTGGGAGGTGGTGATCGGCCTGGAGACGCACGCCCAGCTGTCCACCGCAAGCAAGATCTTCAGCGGCGCGGCCACCGCCTTCGGCGCCGAGCCCAATTCGCAGGCCTGCGCGGTGGACCTGGCGCTGCCGGGCACGCTGCCGGTGCTCAACCGCGGCGCAGTGGAGCGCGCCATCCGCTTCGGCCTGGCCGTGGGCGCGAAGGTGGCGCCGATGTCGATCTTCGCGCGCAAGAACTACTTCTACCCCGACCTGCCCAAGGGCTACCAGATCAGCCAGTACGAGATTCCGGTGGTGCAAGGAGGCAGCGTCGAGTTCGTGCTCGGCGGCGCGAAGAGGAGCGTGCGGCTGACGCGCGCGCACCTGGAAGAAGACGCCGGCAAGAGCCTGCACGAAGATTTCCACGGCATGACCGGCATCGACCTGAATCGTGCCGGCACGCCGCTGCTGGAGATCGTCTCCGAACCCGACATGCGCTCCAGCGCCGAGGCGGTGGAGTACGCCAAGGCCCTGCACGCGCTCGTCGTCTGGCTGGGCATCTGCGACGGCAACATGCAGGAAGGCAGCTTCCGCTGCGACGCCAACGTCAGCG
Source organism: Rubrivivax sp. (assembly GCA_016789865.1). Lineage (GTDB taxonomy): Bacteria > Pseudomonadota > Gammaproteobacteria > Burkholderiales > Burkholderiaceae_C > Rubrivivax. Next base: position 17,416 of record JAEUPC010000083.1, on the reverse strand, counting down.
TGCGCCGGCCCGGCCAGCCCTTCGGCACACGGCGCGAGATCAAGAACCTCAACAGCTTCCGCTTCCTGCAGCAGGCCATCGACTTCGAGGTGCAGTGGCAGATCGAGCGGCTGGAAGATGGCCTGGCCATCGAGCAGGCCACCGTGCTGTTCAACCCCGACACCGGCGAGACGCGGGCCATGCGCACCAAGGAAGACGCGCACGACTACCGCTACTTCCCCGACCCCGACCTGCCGCCGTTGGTGATTGCGCCCGAGTGGGTGGCCAAGGTTCGCGCCGAGCTGCCCGAACTGCCCGCGGCGATGGCCGAGCGCTTCCAGCGCGACGACGGGCTGCCCGCCCACGACGCCGCAATGATGACGCAGAGCCTGGCGTTCGCCCGCTTCTACGAGGCGGTGCGCGGCGCCAGCGGGCAGCCCAAGCTGGCGGCCAACTGGCTGATGGGCGAGGTGAGCAAGCGGCTCAACGCCGAGGGCCTCGAGATCGATCGCATGCCGGTGCCTGCCGGGGCGCTGGCTGCGCTCATTCGCCGCGTGGGCGACGGCACCGTGTCGCACAACGGTGCGCGGCAGGTGTTCGATGCGTTGTGGGCGCGGGCCCAAGTCGGGCTTGTGGGTCCGGCAGACGAGCCGGCCGAGGCCGCTTCGCTGGCCGCGATCGATCGAAGCATTGACGAGCTGGGCGTTCGCCAGATGAGCGACACCTCGGCCCTCGAAACCCTGGTCGACGCGGTGATCGCTGCGAATGCCAAGTCGGTGCAGGAATTCCGCGCCGGCAAGGACAAGGCCTTCAACGCACTTGTCGGCCAGGTGATGAAGGCCAGCCAGGGCAAGGCCAACCCGGCGCAGGCCGGCGAGCTGCTGCGTCGCCGACTGGAAGCGAAAGGCTGATCTTCAGCGGCGGCGCTGAATCCCCGCGCCGACCCGGACCTGTCAGTCAGTCAGTCAGCGAGTACCGCCGGAGGCTGCGGTGGGCGCCATGGGCGCCGTCGAGGCGCCGGGCCGCACGGGCCGGGGGGCTGCAGCCGCGCCACTGCCCGGCCTGCCGGGCACCACCGGCGCCGGCGCCACCACGGGCATCGGCCCCAAGGACCCGGGCTGCGCACCGCCCCACAGCCTGCGCAGCCTCTCCAGCTCGGCGTCGTAGATCTTGTTCACGCGCTCCAGCTCGGCAGCCTGGCTGATCCCGGCGGCTTTCTGCGCTTCGACGGCCGCGTCGTTGGCGTCCAGCTGCGTCTTGATCTTCGGCGGCAACGGCCTGCCGACGTAGAACTCGGCCTCGTTGGCCAGCGGCACACGCTCGGCGGCCAGTTCCTTCAGCCGCCGCTCGGTGGCGGCCATGGCCAGGCGCACCGAATCGAGTGCCGCCTCGCGCGCCTTGGCGTGCGCCTCCTCGTTGGGGAAGCGCGCCACGAGGTTGCGGTCGCGGCGCACGGCATCCTGCTGGGCCGCGCGCATCTCGGCGGCCCGGCGCTCGCGCGCCTCCCGCTCGGCGCGTTCCTCGGCGGTGAAGGTGGGCGGGATGACCGCGCGGACCGAACCGTCACGGTTGAGCAGCAGCTGCTCCTTGTGCATGCAGGCGGCGATCGGCCGGTCGGAAGTGAGCTTGCGGCCGTGGTCGTCGGTGCAGGTGTAGATGCCCGACGCCGCGGCCGCCCCCTGGGCCGGCGTGGCGTCAGCCAGCAGCAGCGCCAGGGCGCCGAGAAGCGCCCGAGCCACGACGCCCGTCGAGCGCCGGGCAACCTGTTGGTCACAACCTGGGGCAGGCTTCACGAGGCGGCCTCGTCAGACGCCGTAGCGCGCTCGGTACGCGGCCACCGGCGCGGCGTGCGCGGCCAGCGAGGGGTCGGCGCTGTTGCGCAGCACGTCCAGCAGGTCGGCCAGGGTGGCCACCGCCACCACCGGCAGGCGCAGTTCGCTGCGGATGACCTGCACGGCGCTGCAGGGCAGGTCGCCGCCGCCTTCACCGGCCGGGGCGGTGGCCTTCTCCTGGCGGTCCAGCGCGATGACCAGCCCGCACGGCCGGGCACCCGCCGCCTGGATCATTGCCATGGATTCGCGCACCGAGGTTCCCGCCGAGACGACATCGTCGACCACCAGAACGCGCCCGGCCAGCGGCGCGCCGACCAGCGAGCCACCCTCGCCGTGGTCCTTGACTTCCTTGCGGTTGTAGGCGAACGGCACGTTGCGCCCGCGCCGCGCGAGCTCGATGGCCACCGCCGCGGCCAGCGTGATGCCCTTGTAGGCCGGGCCGAACAGCATGTCGAACCCGAGGCCGCTGGCCATCAGGCGCCGTGCATAGAATTCCGCCAGATGCCCGAGCCTGGCGCCGTCGTTGAACAGGCCGGCGTTGAAGAAATACGGCGACAGCCGGCCCGCCTTGGTGCGGAACTCGCCGAAGCTGAGCACGCCCGAGCGCACCGCGAACTGCACGAACTCCCGGGCCAGGTCGTCCGTCGACGGGGCCGCGCCGGAAGTGCTGCTCGTGAGGGCCGCCGTCATGGATGCAACAAAGGGGTTCGGTTGGCTTTCCGGCTGGTGACGCTCAACCTCAACGGCATCCGTTCCGCGGCGAGCAAGGGCTTCGTGGCATGGGCCGAAAGCACCGGCGCGGATTGTATGGGCGTGCAGGAGATCAGGGCCCAGCCGGCGGACCTGGCCGGGCGCTTGGACCGCATAGGAAATCTCGCCGGGCACTTCCACCACGCCAGCAAGAAGGGCTACTCCGGCGTCGGCCTGTACACGCGCAAGGCACCCAGCCAGCTGATCACCGGCTTCGACCGGCGCGAGTTCGACGCCGAGGGCCGCTGGGTGGAGGCCCGGTTCGACACCGCGCGGCGCAGGTTCAGCGTCATCAGCTGCTACTTCCCCAGCGGCAGCAGCGGCGAGGAGCGCCAGCAGGCCAAGTTCCGCTTCCTGGCCCGCATGCGCCGGCACCTGCTGCGGCTGGCCGCCGAGCGCGACTTCATCCTCGTGGGCGACATCAACATCGCGCACCAGCAGATCGACCTCGAGAACTGGCGCGGCAACCAGAAGAACAGCGGCTTCCTGCCCGAGGAGCGGGCGTGGATGACCCATCTGCTCACGCGCGGCGGGCTGGTGGACGTGTTCCGTGCGCTCAACCCGCATCCGCGCCAGTACACCTGGTGGAGCAACCGCGGCCAGGCGCGCGCGAAGAACGTCGGCTGGCGGCTGGACTACCACCTGGCCACACCGGCCGTGGCCGCCACGGCGCGGCGCGAGCAGATCTACCTCGCCGAGCGCTTTTCGGACCACGCGCCGGTCATCATCGACTACGCGTGGCGGCTGTGACGCCGCGCGCCGCCAACCCAGGCCCCACGAAGGAGAGAGTGCAATGATCGGCTACGTCACCCTCGGCACCAACGACCTGCCGCGCGCCGCCGCGTTCTACGACGCGCTGCTGGCCGAGATCGGCGCCAAGCGCATCATGGACTTCGGCCGCGGCATCGCCTGGGGTCACGCGATGGACCGCCCGGCGCTGGGCATCATGCAGCCCTACGACCAGCGGCCGGCCACGGTGGGCAATGGCGTGATGGTGGCCATCGTCGTGGACGCCAAGGACAAGGTCGACCACCTGTACCGCAAGGCGCTGGAGCTCGGCGCCAAGGACGAAGGCCCGGCCGGCCCGCGCGGCGAGGGCTTCTATGCCGGCTACTTTCGCGACCTCGACGGCAACAAGCTCAACGTGTTCTGCGTGGGCTGAGCAGTCGGGGGACGGCAGGCCGCGCGGCGCAGAACCGGCGCGGCGCTGGCGCGATGCCGTTCGCGATGCCGGTGCCGTGCCGTCCGCGGTGCCGTCCGCGGTGCCGTCCGCGGTGCCATTCGCGATGGCGGCGCGCCGCGGCCCCGGCGCCGCTGCGGCTTGTCCGCGCGCTACACCGCCTTGACTTCCTTCAGCGCCGCAAACTCCCCGGGCGCCTTGCTCTTCCAGGCCGCGATGGCGCGGCCCATCTCGCCGATGTCGAAGATGGCGCTTTGCAGCAGCGTCATCTGATCCAGCGCGTCGGCGGTGGGGTGGTCGACCGCGTAGTTGATGGCCAGCTTGCTGCCGGCCATCGCCAGCGGCGACTTGGCGGCGATCGCCTCGGCCAGCTTCATCGCCTGCGCGAGCGCCGCGTCGGCGTCGGGAAGCACGGCGTTGACCAGGCCCACGGCCAGCGCGCGCTCGGCGCCCACGCGCTCGCCGGTGTAGGCCATCTCGCGCGCCACCGCCGGCGGCACGATCTTGGGCAGCCGCTGCAGCACGCCGAGGTCGGCGGCCATGCCGATGTGGATCTCCTGCACGGTGAAGAAGGCATCGGCACTGCACACGCGCAGGTCGCACGCGGCGGCCAGGTCGAGCCCGCCGCCGATGCAGCCGCCCTGCACCGCGGCAATGACCGGGAAGCGCGCGTTCTCGATGGCGTCGAAGCAGCGCATCAACTGGCGCAGCCCGTCCTGGAAGGCCAGCCGCGCGCGTGCATTGCCGGTGTCCAGCATCGTGGCCAGGTCGTTGGCGCCGGCGAACACGTCCAGCGCCATGCCGGCGCTGAAGTGCCTGCCGGTCGACGACAACACCAGCACCCGCGTGGTGCCCGCTGCGTTCAGCGCCTGCACCGCGTCGCGCACCGCGGGGAAGAAGGCCGGGGTCATGGTGTTCATGCGCTCCGCGCGATTCAGGCGCAGGTGCGTGATGCCCGAGGGCTGCTGCTCGAGGCTGAAGAAGTCGGTGCTCATGCCGCCGAGCATAACGGCGGCACCCCAGGGTGGCCGTGTTGAAATCGGGCCCGCATGGCAGCTCCCCCGGCCCCCTACAGCGAGCAGATGGTGACCCAGGACGGCCTGCGGCTGAACCTGCGCCGCTGGCCCGGCGGGGCCGAAGCCCGCGGCACGGTGCAGATCGTGCACGGCCTGGGAGAGCACATCGGCCGCTACGAGCATGTGGCCACGGCGCTCGTTGCCGCGGGCTGGAACGTTGCCGGGCACGATCAGCGCGGCCACGGCCGCAGCGAAGGGCCGCGCGGCAGCATCCCGCACCCGCTGGCGCTGCTGGGCGACGTGGCGATGGTGGCCGACCACCTGCGCGGCACCAGCGCCGGCAGCGGCAAACGCGTGCTGCTGGGCCACAGCCTGGGCGGGCTGGTGGCCGCGCGTTTCGTCGCCGAGAGCCTGCACGGCCAGGCGGCCCGCTTTGCCCGCGACTTCGACGCCCTGGTGCTGTCGTCGCCGGCGCTGGAGATCGAGCTGTCGCGCTTCAACCGGGCGCTGCTGGGAGTGCTCGGCCGGCTGGCCCCCAACCTGCGCGTGGGCAACGGCCTGAAGCCGCAGTGGATCTGTCGCGACCCGGCGGTGGTGCGGGCGTACTCCAAGGACCCTCTGGTGCATGACCGCATCACCCCGCGCCTGGTGCGCTTCATGCTGGAGGCCGGCGCGCAGGTGCGCGCGCTGGCGTCGCACTGGCGCGTGCCCACGCTGCTGCTGTGGGCCGGCGAGGATCTGTGCGTGCGGCCCGAAGGCAGCCAGACCTTCGCCGCCGCGGTACCCGCCGGCGTGCTGCACAGGCGCTGCTACCGCAAGCTGTACCACGAGATCTTCAACGAGCCCGAGCAGCGCGACGTGCTGGCCGACCTGACGCAGTGGCTCAGGCGGTTCTAGACTGGTCGCCCGCCCCCTTCCCGGAGAAAGCCGCCATGAATGCACCCCTGCGCCCCGCCGAGATCCAGGCCCTGGGGGCCTACGCCGACGAGGCCTGGGACCGGCGCATCGTGCCCGCGCTGACCGAATACATCGGCGTGCCGGCCAAGAGCCCGATGTTCGATGCCCAGTGGGACGCCCATGGCCTGCTGGAGCGCGTGGTGGTCGATGCGGCGCGCTGGGTGGAAAGCCGCCAGGTGGCCGGCCTGAAGCTCGAGGTGGTGCGGCTGCCGGGGCGCACGCCTCTCATCTTCTTCGACATCCCCGCCACGCGCGCCGGCAGCACCGACACGGTGCTGCTGTACGGCCATCTGGACAAGCAGCCCGAGTTCAACGGCTGGCGTTCGGACCTGGGCCCCTGGACGCCGAAGTACGAAGGCGGCCTGCTCTATGGCCGCGGCGGCGCCGACGACGGCTACGCGGTCTATGCCGCCATCAGCGCGATCGAGGCTCTCGACAAGCAGGGCATCGGGCGCCCGCGCTGCGTGGGTCTGATCGAGAGCTGCGAGGAGAGCGGCTCACCCGACCTGCCCGCCTACATCGAGGCGCTCCGGCCGCGGCTGGGCAACATCGCGCTCGTCGTGTGCCTGGACAGCGGCGCGGGCAACTACGACCAGCTGTGGCTGACCAGCAGCCTGCGCGGCATGGTCAGCGGCGTGCTCAAGGTCGAGATCCTCACCGAAGGCGTGCACTCGGGCGACTCCAGCGGCCTGGTGCCTTCGTCGTTCCGCATCCTGCGCCAGGTGCTCGACCGGCTGGAAGACTCACGCACCGGTCGCCTGCTGCCCGAGAGCTTCCACTGCCAGATTCCCGGTGCCCGCATGGCGCAGGCCGAAGCCACCGCGGCAATCCTCGGCGACCTGGTGTGGAAGCGCTTCCCGTGGGCCTGTGGCGCCGACGGCGGCCCTGCGCTGCCGACCACCACCGACCCCGTGCAGGCCCTGCTGAACCGCACCTGGCGGCCCACCCTCAGCGTGACCGGCGCAGAGGGCTTTCCGGAACTGGCCAACGCCGGCAACGTGCTCAGGCCCTGCACGGCGTTCAAGCTCAGCCTGCGCCTGCCGCCGCTGGTCGACGGGCACCAGGCCAGCGTGCAGCTCAAGCAGCTGCTGGAAGACAACGCGCCGTACAACGCCAAGGTCACCTTCCACCCCGACGGCCGCGCCGGTGCGCTGGGCGCGACGGGGTGGAATGCGCCCGATCTCGCGCCATGGCTGGAGACGGCCTTGAACGCCGCCTCGCAGGCGCAGTTCGGCGCGCCGGTGGGCTACATCGGCCAGGGCGGAACGATCCCCCTGATGAGCATGCTGGCCGCCGGCTTCCCGAAGGCGCAGATGATGGTGTGCGGCGTGCTCGGGCCGAAGAGCAACGCGCACGGGCCCAACGAGTTCCTGCACGTGCCCTATGGCAAGCGGCTGACGGCCGCGGTGTCGCAGGTGATCGCCGCCTGCCCCTGAGCGCCTGAGCGGCATCGTCGGGCCCGCGGGCCGCAGCAACGCGCGAAGGCAAGCGCGAAGAGGGCGCCCGCAGGCGCCCCTTCCGTTTGTCGTGGCGGCGTGGCCGTCAGGCCGGGTACCACATCATCGCGAAGCGGCGCGACGCTTCGCCGACCTCGGCGCGCACGTCGGCGCGGCTGCGGCCGGCGCCGTTGTGCGCCGGTTGGGTGGACGCCAGGTCGACCTCGCTGAGCTGGGTGAGGCCCTTGGCGGCGGCCTGTTCGGCCTCGGCGCACACTTCGGCGCGCGACTTGGTGGACATGAACGACTCGTGAGCGATCGTGATGTCGTCGGCGCGCGCGGCGGTGCCGGCGGCGGCGAACGAGACGAAGGCGACGAGGGCGACGAGGTGCTTGCGAGTCATCATGTGAATCTCCAGTGATGTGAGGTTAGGAAGCGGAAGAAGAAGAGCGGGCGACAACCAGCGGGAACCGAGCCTTGCGAATCAGATCGGCGACCGATGTGATGCGTCTGTCGTGTCCCGGTGCCGGTCATTACGCGGGGCGCCGGCGCACGGATGCGCGCAGCACCGAGTCCACACTTTGGTGGGAAGGCGTCTGCTCCGTGTCGGCGCATGGTCGGCCGCATCGCCCGCAGCATCGCCGGTGCGACACGATGCGCCCCGGCGGGGCGCGGTGCCTGCGGCGCGGCCCCGGGGGCTAGAAGGTGAAACCCGAGCCCACCATCTTCCCGCTCATCGGCTCCAGCAGCCTGAGCAGCGGCGACAGCGGCGCATAGCGCAGCGCCACGCGGGTGGCGTAGTCGAAGAAGCGCGGCAGGTCCGCCGCGTAGTGCGGCTTGCCGTCGCGGTGCTTCAGGCGGCAGAACACGCCCATCACACGCAGGTGCCGCTGCAGGCCCATCCACTCATGCGCGCGCCACAGGTCGGCGAAGTCGGCCGGCACGGCCAGGCCGGCGCGCCGCGCCAGTTCCCAGTAGCGCACGGCCCAGTCGATCTCCTGTGCCTCGCTCCACGAGATGAACGCGTCACGCAGCAGTGAGGCCAGGTCGTAGCTCAACGCCCCGGCCAAGGCGTCCTGGAAGTCGAGCACCCCAGGGCGGCCCGGCTCGCACACCATCAGGTTGCGCGGCATGAAGTCGGCGTGCACGGCCACCACCGGCTCGGCAAGCGCGCTGGCGGCCAGCAGCTTCACGAGGCGCTGCCAGGCCGCCTGCTGGGCGGCGTTCCACTCGATGCCGAACTCGCGCTTGACGCACCACTCGGGAAACAAGGCGAGCTCGTCTTCGATGCGCGCCTGGTCGTGCCGGGGCAGATCAACCCACGGCACTGCGGACTGCCAGCGCACCAGGGCCTGCAGCGCGTCGCGCATCAGGCGATCGGCCTCGGCCGGGGTGGCCGCCCGCAGGGCATCGAGATACGGGCGCCGGCCAAGATCGCTAAGGAGCAGGAAGCCCTGGCCCACATCGGCTTCCACCACGCGCGGCGTGTTCAGCCCGGCGGCCTCGGCCAGCTGCGCCACCTTGATGAACGGGCGCACGTCCTCGCGCGCGGGCGGCGCGTCCATGATGACGAAGCTGCCGTTCGTGGCGCCGCCGGCCTGCACGCGCAAGTAGCGCCGGAAGCTCGCGTCGGCGCTGGCCGGGGCCAGCGTGTCGAGCTCGATGCGGTGGCGCGCGGCCAGCGGACCGATCCAGCGCTCGAACGCCCCGCGCCGCGCCGCATCGGGCCAGGGAAGAAGGGCGTGGACCGTCATGGATAATTTCATTCTAAGAAGCGGCCTCGAGGCACCGCCTGCGGGCCCTTCGTTCAGCACCCCTCGCGGCGACGAATGCGCATTCATCCTCTGGCCCTGGCCGCGGCGCTGTGTGCCGGGGGCGAGGCGGCGTTTGGCCAAGGGGTGACCCCGTCGGTTGCCGCGGCACCCCCTTCGCCCGCGGCATCCTCGCCGGCATCCTCGCCGGCGTCCTCGCCGGCATCCGCTCCCGGCCCCGCGCCGACACCACCGGCCGCGACTCCCACCGCGCCGGCGGCCGGCGCAAGCATCGCTGGTCCACCCCTGGCGCCTTCGCGGCGCCTGCAGCCGCCGGCCCGGGGCGAAGCGGCCCGCGCCTTGCCCATCGTCGTGCAGGCCCGCACGTTGCGCGGCCAGCCCGACATCGAGACCGTGGCCGAGGGCGACGTGGAGTTCCGCCGCGGCGGCATGGTCATCCGCGCCGATCGCATCGCCTACGACGTGCCCGAAGACCGCGCCGAGGCCAAGGGCAGCGTGCGCATCGAGCGTGAGGGCGTCGTCTACGCCGGGCCCCAGCTGCTGCTGAGCGTGCAGCGTTTCGAGGGCTTCTTCATCGAGCCGACGTTCGAGTTCCTCACGTTGGGGGCCGGCGGGCGCGCCGACCGCGTCGACTTCCTCGGCCCGGGGCGTTCGCGCGCGGCCAACGCCAGCTACACGAGTTGCCCGCGCGACGGCCCGCACGAGCCGGCCTGGGTGCTGCGCGCCGACCGCGTGCACCTGGACCTGGAGGCCAACGAAGGTGTCGCCGAAGGCGCCGAATTGCGCTTTCTCGGCGCGCCGATCATGGCCCTGCCCACGCTGAGCTTTCCGCTTTCCGAGGCGCGCAAGTCGGGCTGGCTGCCGCCGACGCTGAACATCGACAACCGCAGCGGCGTCGAACTTTCGGTGCCGTACTACTGGAACATCGCGCCCAACCGCGACGCGACGCTGGCGCCGCGCCTGATCACGCGCCGCGGGCTGGGGCTGGATGCCGAGTTCCGCTACCTGGAGGTGCGGCACGCCGGCGAGGTGCGGCTGGACGCCCTGCCCGACGACCGCCTGGCCGAGACGGCACGCGGTGCGGTGCACTGGCAGCACGAGAGCGCACTGCCGTTCGGCCTGGCAGCGCGGGTCGACGCGGCGCGCGTGTCCGACGCGAACTGGTGGAAGGACTTTCCGAACCGCAGCCTGTCGACCACGCCGCGCATGCTGGCCTCGAGGCTGGCGGTCGAGCGGCCGCTGGAGTTCGCCGGTGGCGAGGGGCTGGCCTACGGGCGCGTGCTGAGCTGGCAGGTGCTGCAGGGCACCGACCTGGCCGTCATCTCACCCTACGAGCGAACACCGCAGATCGGTGCGCGGCTGGCCCGGCGGCAAGGCCGGTGGGCATGGGCGCTGGAGTCGGAATACAACCGCTTCACGCTGCCGGCGGCTGACTTGGCACGCGCCGGCCGCGCCAGCGGCGGCGAGCGCCTGCACGCCATCGGCTCACTGGCGTACGGTGCGCGCGACGGTGGCATGTGGCTCGTGCCGCGGCTGGCATTCAACGCCGCGGCCTACGAAAGCGTGGAAGGCGTGCGCCAGCGGCGCTTCATCCCGACCTTCAGCGTCGATGCCGGGCTCGAGCTGGAGCGCACCGACACGGCCTTCGGGCGCGCGTTGCGACAGACGCTGGAGCCGCGGCTGCTGTACGTGAACACGCCCACGCGTGTGCAAAGCCACCTGCCCCACTACGACGCCGCAGCCAAGGACTTCAACTTCGTCTCCATCTACAGCGACAACACCTTCTCCGGCGTGGACCGGGTCGCCGACGCCCACCAGCTGTCCGGCGGCTTCACGACACGGCTGGTGGACGAGGCCAGCGGCGGCGAAGTGCTGCGCCTGGGGGTCGTGCAGCGCTATCTGTTCCGCCCGCAGCAGGTGACGCCGCAGCCCGACGGCACGCCCGACGGCGCGCCGCTCACGCAGCGGCTGTCTGACGTGCTGTTGCTCGGCTCGACCAGCGTGCTGCCGCAGTGGACGTTCGACGCCGCCGTGCAGTACAGCCCTGACATCCAACGCTCGGTGCGCTCGATCCTGGGCGTGCGCTATTCGCCGGGGCGCTTTCGCACCGTCTCCACGACCTACCGCTTCGCGCGCGGGTTGTCCGAGCAGGTCGAGCTGGGCTGGCAGTGGCCGATCCTGGAGCGGCCGGCGGCCGTGGCGCGCAGCGGCTCCAACGCCTGCAGCGGTTCGTGGTACGGCGTGGGCCGCGCCAACTACAGCATGAAGGACAGCCGCGTCACCGACTCGGTGCTGGGGCTGGAGTACGACGCCGGCTGCTGGATCGGCCGCATCGTCGCCGAGCGCCTGTCCACCGGCCGCAGTGAAGCGACCACGCGGCTCCTGGTGCAGCTGGAGCTGGTGGGCCTGTCGCGCATCGGCTCCAACCCGTTGCGGGTGTTGAAGGACAATATCCCCGGCTACCAACTGCTGCGCGAGGAGCGCCGCAGCCCGGTGGCGGCGCCCGACTGAGGCCGGCGGGCCGCGGTGCGTGGCTCCGCGGCGCGCGAGGGCCGCGCCCTGACGGCTTCACGCCCCTTGCGGCACTGGGCTCCACGAGAAGCACTCGATTCATGACAGCGATGACCCTGCCCGGCCTGACCGGCCTCCTGCGCCATGCCGCACCGCGCATTCCGCTGCGGGCCCCGAGAACCATGGTCGCCGTCGGCATCGTCGTGGCGCTGCTGTCCTCCGGTGCCGCGCTCGCGCAGCCTGCCGGTGCTTCCGACGGCAACGCGGTGACGGGTGACTTCATCGCCGCGGTGGTCAACCAGGAGCTGGTGACGGCGGGTGAGGTCGAACGCCGGGTCGCGATGGCGCGCACCAACGCCGCGCGGGCCGGCATGCGCCTGCCGCCCGAGGCCGAGTTGCGCAAGCGCGTCTTCGACGGGTTGATCGAGGAACGGGTGATCATCACCGTGGCGCGGGAAAGCGGCGTGCGCATCGACGAGGCCGAGCTCGACCGTGCGGTGCAGAGCGTGGCTTCGCAGAACCGCCTGACGATGCCGCAGCTGCACGAGCGCCTGCGCGCCGACGGCAGCGACATGAACCGCTTTCGCGCCCAGTTGCGCGACCAGCTGCTGATCGAGAAGCTGCGCGAGCGCGAGGTGTACCCGCGCATCCGCGTGAGCGACGAGGAGATCGAGCGCCACCTCGCCGAGCAGCGCGCCGCGGCGGCAGCCGAGATGCAGCTGAACATCTCGCAGATCCTCATCACCGTCGGTGAAGGGGCCGGTGAGCCGGAGGTGGCGGCGCGCCGCGCGCGCGCCGAGGCCGCGCTGGCGCGCCTGAAGGCCGGCGAGCCGTTCGACCGCGTGGCGCGGGAAGTGTCAGAGGACGGCAACCGCGAGCGCGGCGGCGAGGTCGGCCTGAGACCGGCGGTGCGCCTGCCCGACCTCTTCGTCGAAGGCGTCAAGGGCATGAAGGTGGGCGAGGTTTCGGCTGCGCCGGTGCGTTCGGCGGCGGGCTTCCATCTGCTCAAGCTGCTGGAGCGCCGCGGCGGCGAGACCGGCTCCACGATCACGCAGACGCGCGTGCGCCACGTGCTGCTGCGAACCTCGCCGCAGCTGACGCCCGAGGTGGCCGCGCAACGGCTGGGCGAGTACCGGGCTGCCATCGAGGGCGGGCGCAGCACGTTCGAGGACGTGGCCCGCCAGTTCAGCGAGGACGGCTCGGCGGCGGCCGGCGGCGACCTCGGCTGGACAACCCCGGGCGCCATGGTCCCCGAGTTCGAGCAGGCGATGAATGCGCTGCCGCCGGGGGGCATTTCGGCGCCGGTGCCCAGCCGCTTCGGCGTGCATCTGATCCAGGTCGTGGCGCGGCGCGAGGTAGCGCTGGAGCCGCGGCAGCTGCGCGAGCAGGCGCGCAACGTGATCCGCGAGCAGAAGTTCGAGCAGACCTACGTGGACTGGGCCAAGGAGCTGCGCGCGCGTGCCTACATCGAGCTGCGAGATCCGCCGCAGTGAGCGCGCGATGAGGTTCGCGGCCGTGCGCTGCACAGCCGTTTCGGCCGGCCCTGGTTGAGAGGCAGCGGCAACGGCCCGCACCGCCCCCCACCCGGAACCCCGCCCGCGCGCCTGCCCCCCCCCGCTCAACGCGACGATGGCCCCGATGCACGCACCGCGCAAGCGATTCGGCCAGCATTTCCTCGTCGACCCGGCGGTGATCGAGGCCATCGTCGGCCACATCGCGCCGCACCCGGGCGACGCACTGGTGGAGATCGGCCCCGGGCTCGGGGCGCTGACGGCGCCGTTGCTGGCCCGGACCGGTGCGCTGACGGTGATCGAACTCGACCGCGACCTGGCGGCGCGGCTGCGGCAGCGCGCGGGGCTGGCGGTGATCGAGGCCGACGTGCTGGCGGTGGACTTCGCGCAGCTGGCGGCGCAGGCCGGCGCGGCGCTGCGCATCGTGGGCAACCTGCCCTACAACATTTCGTCGCCGATCCTCTTTCACCTGCTGGGGACTGCCGCGAGCGTGTGCGACCAGCACTTCATGCTGCAAAAGGAGGTCGTCGCGCGCATGGCCGCCGCGCCGGGCCGCAAGGACTACGGGCGGCTGAGCGTGATGCTGCAGTGGCGCTACGACATCGAGGCATTGCTGGAGGTGCCGCCGGCGGCGTTCGACCCGCCGCCGCGGGTGGACTCGGCGGTGGTACGCATGACCCCGCGCCCCGCGGCTGAGGCGGCCGGCGTGCCCCATGCGCGCCTGGGCGAACTGGTGGCCACGGCGTTCTCGCAGCGCCGCAAGCTCCTGCGCCACACGCTGGGCCGCTGGCTCGGGCAGCAGGGCTTCGCCGGCGCATTCGACCTGCAGCGCCGCGCCGAGGAGGTGCCTGTGGCCGAATACGTGGCGCTGGCCAAGGCGCTGTCGCCGCGCGGCTGACGCGCGACTGCGCATCGCACCGGCCATGAAAAAGGGCGGCCCGAGGGCCGCCCCTTGCGCACTTCAGTGCGCCAACCCGGCGCGCTTCAGGCCGCCGCCTTGAGCCACACCGCGGTGTCGAATGCGCTCACCATCATCGGCATGTTCATGCCGAAGTTCGGATTGACACCGCTCTTGGGCACCGCGACCTTCACCGCGGGCTTGGCCGGCGTGACCGTCGTGCCGGTTGCATTCTGGGCCGTTTCCGTCGCCCGCTCCCATGACCCGTTTTCCTGGGAGCGGGCTACTGAAAAGAATAGAAACACCTGAACGGTATTCGTCGTTCTCCCCAGTAGTCCGCGGCATCTCGGAACACGTCGAGAAGCTGCTCGCGCGCCTCGCGGTCGAAGCGCGAGTTGTCAGGCAGTTGCTCCAGCACGACCACGAAACCCGGCTGCTGGCCCGACTTGTGCACGAGGTCGGTCATGCAGTCGTACAGGGCATCGAGGTTCTTGCCGAAGTGCGCCGGAAAGGTGAAGGCCACGGCGATCGCATCGAGCACGTCCTGCTTGCTCTGCGCCTCGGCCAGGTTGGCATACAGGAAGTGCTGTCCGGCGTCGGACGCGGCCTGCATCAAGTCGGCCACGCGGTAGGCCCGGATGGCCTGGACCAAGTTAGGTCGGATGGTCTGCAACTGCATGTCGCTTTCCTCCTTGTCGTCGGTGAGATGGGAAAGGGTGAGAGGCAAATCAGGCTGACCGGTGCAGCTTCGGCGAGTTCCGCGGGCGAAGGCCCTGGGCAGCGGCGCCCGTTGGGCGGCGCCCGGGGCGCATCGATCGGCGGATTCAGGGCTTGGCGATTCGGCTGAAGCTGGCGTAGTGGTCGGCGGTGTAGTAACAGTTCGACGGCGTGGTCGGCGGTTGGCCGCCGCAGACGATGCGCCGGGCGCCGCGGTCCCGAGATCGGGGGGTCTTGACGGTGTACTCGCGGTAGAAGCCGCGTGCCTGCTGCGGCAGCCGCCGCTCGCGGTTCAGGAAGACGGTGCCGTCTTTCTGGAACGGAAACGGGCCGCCGGCGTGGATCAACCCGTATGTGGTGCGGGCCTCCGAAGGCAGGTCACCGAGAGAAATCGTCGGCATCTGGGTTGACGGCTTCGCGGCGGCCCCCGCGGGAGCACAGACGCCGACCACCCCGACCACCGCAACCAGTGCTGCGGCAGCGACTGCCTGCGCCTTCGTGGCCAGCCTGATGGCAGCCGCGCGGAGCTCGGCGAAGGCAGTCGGATACACGGGTAAACCCCAGGAAATCAAACGGATATGGTACCCGAACCCCTCCTGGAACTCAAGCTGCCCAGGGGTGGGGGCACACCAGGCATCCTATTGTCAGCGTGCGCTCGCTACCTGAACATCGTAAGCAATACAAGGCAATCCGGTGGTCCGCTCTGCTGACCCACCAGTCAGCAGAGCCCCGCACGGCCCGGATCCCGGGAGGCCCGCGTCGATGCGCGGGGGCCGCCGGGAGGGCTTCGTCAAACCGGGGGCGACTGCCGCGCAGGCGGCAGACTCAGCCGGTGGCGCTGCGCCCGGCCTGCGCATCGGCCACGGTGAGCGCCGTCATGTTGACGATGCGCCGCACCGTGGTGGACGGCGTCAGGACGTGCACCGGCTTGGCCGCCCCCAGCAGCACCGGGCCGATGGCGATGCCGCCGCCGGCGGCCGTCTTGAGCAGGTTGTAGGCGATGTTGGCGCTGTCGATGTCCGGCAGCACCAGCAGGTTGGCATCGCCTTGCAGCGTGCTGCGCGGCATCAGCACACGGCGCTGGGCGCCGTCCAGCGCCAGGTCGCCATGCATCTCGCCGTCCACCTCGAGCCACGGCGCCTGGTCGCGCAGCAGCGCCAGCGTCTGGCGCATCTTCACGGCGCTGGGCAGGTCGCTGGTGCCGAAATTGGAGTGCGACAGCAGCGCGGCCTTGGGCTGGATGCCGAAGCGCAGCATCTCCTCGGCCGCCATGACCGTGATCTCGCACAGCTGCTCGGGCGTCGGGTCGGCGTTGACGTGGGTGTCGACGAGGAAGATCTGGCGCCCGGGCAGCATCAGCCCGTTCATGCAGGCGTACACGCGCACGTCCTGCGCCGTACGCGGGCTGCCGCCGGCGCGTGGGCCGATCACCTGGTCGATGTAGTGCAGGTGGTTGGCGGTCGTGCCCCAGGTACCGCAAAGCAGGCCGTCGACGTCCCCGTTCCACAGCAGCATCGTGCCGATCAGCGTGAGCCGCCGGCGCATTTCGATCTTGGCCAGCTCGAGCGTGACGCCGCGGCGCTCGGCCAGCTGATGGTAGGTCTGCCAGAACAGGCGGTAGCGCTCGTCGTGCTCGACGTTCACAACCTCGTAGTCGGCGCCTTCGCGCAGCCGCAGGCCGAATTTCTCGATGCGGGCGGCGATCACCGCGGGCCGTCCGATCAGCGTGGGCCGCGCCAGCCCCTCATCCACCACCACCTGCGCAGCGCGCAGCACGCGCTCCTCCTCGCCCTCGGCATAGGCCACGCGGCGCGCCGCCGCCGCCTTGGCGGCAGCGAAGATCGGGCGCATCGTCTGGCCGCTGGCGTAGATGAAGCCTTGCAGCCGCTCGCGATAGGCCGCCATGTCGACGATCGGCCGCCGCGCCACGCCCGAGGCCACCGCCGCCTCGGCCACCGCGGGGGCGATCTTCGTCATCAGCCGCGGATCGAACGGCTTGGGGATCAGGTACTCGGGCCCGAAGGCCAGCGTCTGGCCGCCATACGCCGCCGCCACCACATCGCTTTGCTCGGCACGCGCCAACTCGGCAATGGCGCCCACCGCCGCAATCTCCATCTCGTCGGTGATGGTCGTGGCGCCGCAGTCCAGCGCGCCGCGGAAGATGTACGGGAAGCACAGGACGTTGTTGACCTGGTTCGGGTAGTCGGTGCGCCCCGTGGCGATGAGGGCATCGTCGCGCACCGCCTTCACCTGCTCGGGCAGGATCTCGGGCGTCGGATTGGCCAGCGCGAAGATGATCGGCCGCGCGGCCATCTGCGCCACCATCTCGGCCTTCAGCACGCCGGCGGCCGAGAGGCCCAGGAAGACGTCGGCCTGCGGCATCACGTCGGCCAGCTTGCGCAGCGGGGTCGGCTGCGCGAACTTCACCTTGTCCTCGTCCATCAGCTCGGTGCGGCCTTCGTACACCACGCCCGCGAGATCGGTGACCCACACGTTCTTGCGCCGCACGCCCAGCTTGAGCAGCAGGTTCAGACAGGCGAGTGCCGCCGCGCCGGCGCCGCTGGCCACCAGCTTCACCTCCTCGATCTTCTTGCCCGTCACGCGCAGCGCGTTCAGCAGCGCCGCGCCGACGACGATGGCCGTGCCATGCTGGTCGTCGTGGAAGACCGGGATCTTCATGCGCTCGCGCAACTTGCGCTCGACGTAGAAGCAGTCGGGCGCCTTGATGTCCTCGAGGTTGATGCCGCCGAAGGTGGGCTCCAGCGCCGCGATCACGTCGACGAGCTTGTCCAGGTCGTTCTCGGCGACTTCGAGGTCGAAGACGTCGATGCCGGCGAACTTCTTGAAGAGCACGCCC
>JAEUPC010000073.1 GCA_016789865.1 Rubrivivax sp. | reverse complement strand
CGGCGTGGAGCTGCTCGTGGCCACCGACGTGGCCGCGCGCGGCATCGACATCGAGCACCTGTCGCACGTCGTCAACTTCGACGTGCCCAGTTCGCCCGAGGCCTATGTGCACCGCATCGGCCGCACCGGCCGCGCCGGGCGAGAAGGCGTGGCCATCACGCTGGCCGAGCCGCGCGAGCACCGGCTGGTGCGCAACATCGAGTGGAGCACGCGGCAGAAGATCGACATTGCCACCGTGCCCACGCCGCTGGACGTGAAGGCGCGGCGGCTGGACATCACCAAGGGCACGCTGCGCGAGACGGTGATCGCCGGCGAGCTGGAAGGCTTTCGCGGCGTGGTGGAGACGCTGGCCGCCGAGTACGACCCGATGGACGTGGCCGCGGCGGCCGTGAAGCTGGCGCACGAGGCGCTGGCCGGCGCCGGGCGGGCCGAGGACGACGAGGTGCACATCCCCACCTACGAGAGCTTTGGCCGGCCGCCCCCGCCGCGCCAGCACCCGGCTGGTGGCCGGGAGCGCGGCCCCGTCCCCGGACCCGGACCTTCCGCCGGCCCTGCCGATGTGCGCCCCGCCGCGCCGCCGAACCGCGGCGCCGGCCACGGCGGCGGCCCCGGCGAGGGCGACCGCACGATGGTGCGCATCTACATCGGCGCCGGCCGCAAGCTCGGCATGCGGCCGGCCGACCTGGTGGGCGCCATCGCCAACGAGGCCCAGGTCAATCCGCGCGGCATCGGCGACATCGAGATCGCCGACACCTTCTCGCTCGTCGAGCTGCCCGCCGCCGACGTGGGGCGCGTGGTGGCGGCGCTGCGCGGCGCCACGCTGCGCGGGCGCAAGGTGGTGGTGCGGCGCGACGACGGCCGGCGCAAGGCGTAGCTGCGGGGGCCGGCGCGGCAGCCGACAGCGCCCTGGCGCCCTGGCGCCCTGGCGCCCTGGCGCGCTGCCCGCGCCGCCCGCGCACCCCCGCCGCCCGCGCACCCCCGCTGCCCACGCTGCCCGCGCTGCCCGGCACCGCCGCGGGACCTTCAGCGGTGCCGCGAATTCAGCGAAGGTAGAACGCCTTCAGCGCCAGCAACTCGGTGCGCACCCGCGCCAGCATCGGCGCGATGCGCGCTGCGTCTTGCGCGAAGGCCACGGCATCGGCCTCGGAAAGGCCCTGCGGCGCCGGCGGCGCAATGCGGCCGGCCCGCACCTCCTCGCGCAGGTGGCCCACCGTCTCCTGCGCGAACGCCAGTGCCGCGTCGACCGCGTTGAACAGGTCGATCGCGTTGTCGATCATCGCCTGGCCGTAGCGCAGGCCCTGGGCGCGGCGGGCGGCGTCGAAGTACGGGTTGCGTTCGTCGATGGCGCCGGCCAGCACCTTCTCGACGATGGCCTCCTGGCTCTGGCCGATCTGGATGCGGCGGTACAGCCGCGCGGCCACCGCGGCCAGCGCGGCCAGGATGTCGGCCCGCCAGCGCGGGTCGAGCAGACGGAAGGCGTCGTCGGTGAGCCGGCGCTGATACAGCTGCAGGCGCCGGAACTCGGTGGCAAAGCGCAGCTCGATGTCGGCCTCGTCGTCTCCGACGCCGCCGCAGTCGCCGGTGGGCCGCAGGCGCGACTGCACGAACTCGTGCAGCAGCGTGTAGCTGCTGGCCGTGTCGCGGATGAGCAGCGTGTCGCGCGGCAGGCCGCAGGCGGCGTTGCTGCGCAGGACCACGCGGCCCTCGTAGGCGTCGCGGAACTCGGCGCGGCGCAGCAGTTCCGCCGGAGCCTCGGGCAGGCCGGC
The DNA here is from genome assembly GCA_016789865.1 of Rubrivivax sp. Taxonomy (GTDB): domain Bacteria; phylum Pseudomonadota; class Gammaproteobacteria; order Burkholderiales; family Burkholderiaceae_C; genus Rubrivivax. Next base: position 14,178 of record JAEUPC010000073.1, on the reverse strand, counting down.
CAGCAGCGGGTTCGCCGGCCGCTCGGGCGCGGGCGTGCGAACCACCCGCACATCGACCTGGTGGCGCGCGATGGTGGCCAACAACGCCGACGGCGCGCTGTGCACCGCATCGTGCACGAGCGACATGTCCAGCTGCTGCGCAAACGGGAAGACGCGCCAGGCCGAGGCAGGCGCCGGCGTCGGCGCCGGGGAAGGACCGGGCGCCTGCGCCCGCGCGGCGGGCCCGGGCGCCGCGAGGGCGCCGCCCGTGGCGGCCAGCGCCAGGCGCAGCAGCAGCGCGCGGCGGCGGGCGGCCGGCGCCATCGCGCAGCTCAGAACTGGTAGCGGCGCAGCCCGCCATCCACCGGGATGACGGCGCCCGTGATGTAGCCCGCCAGCGGGCTGGCCAGAAAGCACACCAGCGCGGCGATGTCCTCGGGCTCGCCGTAGCGCCCCACGGGGATCTCGTGCTCGCACTGCCACTGCCGGTATTCGGGCGTGTAGTTGCGCAGGATCTGCTCGCTGTGGATGCGCCCGGGCGGGATGCAGTTCACCGTGACGCCGTGTCGGCCGACCATGCGCGACAGGCCCTTGGCCCAGCTGTGCAGCCCGGCCTTGGCACAGAACGCCCCGTTGATGTGCTCGGGCTCGCTCTTGCCGGTGATGTTGATGAGCCGGCCGAAGCCGCGCCCGATCATGCCGTCGATGAGCGCGTCGCCCAGCTGCCGCGGGCGGTGGAAGTTCAGCGTGAGGGCTTCCTGCCACGCCTCCTCAGAGACGTGCAGGTCCTTGAAGCTGCGCGATCCGCCGGCGTTGTTGACCAGGATGTCCACGCCGCCCAGGCCTCGTACTTGGTCGTTGGCCGCAGCGGCGATGCGTGCCGCAGCATCCTCGGCATACATGTCCTGTTCGATCAGCACCGGCGGCGTGCCGCCGGCGGCGACGATCTCGTCGGCCAGCTCGTGCAGCCGCTCGATGCGGCGTGCGGTGAGTGCCACGCGCACGCCCTCGGCGGCCAGGGCCTTGGCGATGCCGCGGCCGATGCCGGCGCTGGCACCGCTGACGAGGGCGCGGCGGCCCGTGAGTTGCAGGTCCATGGCGGGTGAGGTGCTCCGTGTCTCGTGGGGACTGTCGGCTTCGCGGGCATCGCGCGGCCGGTTGGTTCGCGGCCGGTGGGCGGCGCCAGGTCAGCGCGGCTCGGGGTCGGGCGGGCTGCCTTTGTCGAAGACCACGCGCCACTGCCCGGGCGCCTCTTGCCGCCAGATCGAGTTGAAGCGCGCCACCACCTTGCCGGCGGGGTCGCGCACCGGGCCGGTGGAAAGGGCCAGCGTACCGTCGGCGAGCACCTCCACTTGGTCGGGCTCCCACGAGAAGGGGGCCCTGTCGCCTTCGTAGAAGCGCTTCCAGCCGGCGGCCACTTCTGCGGCGCCGCGCAGCACCTGGCGGCCGGCAAAGAACAACGTCGGCTCGGCAAGGTGGCGCACAAAGGCGGCGTGGTCGCGCTCGGCCATGCTGCGCGCGAACGCGCGTTCGGCGGCGAAGACCTGCTGCGCCAGCCGCTCGAGGTCGGCGGCGCCCAGCGCGGGCGGTGGTGCAGGCGGCTTGCTCACCGGGGCATTCTGGGCCCGGGCGGGCCACGGCGCGGCGGCCGTGGCGGCGGCCGTGGCGGCGATCGCGGCCAGCGCCGAGCCGCAGCCGCGCCGCGACATCGGCTTTGCCGCACCTGGCCCAGTCGGCTCCCCAGGCTCACCGTGCACTTCCCGCCCGGCGCCCGGCTGGGTGGCGCGCTCGCCGAGCAGGTGCGGCATGTGTTTCATCGTCGGCCCCTCGGAGATTCAATCGAACACCTCGGAATCAACCTCGCTGCTGGCCTGCGCGCCGTAGCGCGGGCCGGCGACCGTGCGCCGGTTGATCAACCCGCCGGCGCGCTGCAGCACGGCGGCGGGCAGCTGCAGCGTGGCCGCTCCGAGGTTGTCGTGCAGATGCTCCACGCGCGTCGTACCGGGGATCGGCACCACGTGCTCACCCTGGGCGAGCAACCAGGCCAGCGCCAGCTGCGCCGGGGAGCAGCCGGCCTCGGTGGCCAGCGCCGCGAAAGCCTCGCGCAGCCGCAGGTTGGCGGCCCAGTGCGCCGGCTCCATGAAGCGCGGCATCGAGCGGCGGATGTCCTTGGCGTCCAGCGCGGCCACGTCGGGCGGCTCGGCGGTCAGGAAGCCGCGCGCCACCGGGCTGAAGGCCACGAACGCGGCACCCAGCTCGCGGCAGGCCGCCAGCACCGCGATCTCGGCGTTGCGCGTCCACAGCGAGTATTCGGTCTGCACCGCGGCGATCGGATGCACGGCGTGCGCGCGTCTCAAGGTCGACGCCGACACCTCGGAAAGGCCGAGCGCCCGGACCTTGCCCTCGGCCCTCAGCCGCGCCATCTCGCCCACGCTGTCTTCGATGGGCACCGGCCGCAGCTTGTCGAAGCGGTGCAGGTAGTACAGGTCGATGACATCGGTGCCCAGGCGGCGCAGGCTGTCCTCGCAGTCGCGGCGGATGGCCTCGGGCCGCCCGTCGATGACGCGCCGGGTACCCTGCGGAAACGCCACCCCGGCCATGCCGCCCTTGCTGGCCAGCACGATGGTCGTGCGGCGCGCCTTCAGCACGCGACCGACCAGCGACTCGTTGGCGCCGAAGCCGTACAGCGCCGCGGTGTCCAACAGCGTGACGCCGGCGTCCAGCGCGGCAAGCAGCACACGCTCGGCCTGCGCCGCCGACGGCGGCGTGCCGTAGGCGTGGCTGAAGTTCATGCAGCCCAGGCCGATGGGAAAGACGCTGAACGGGCCGATGCGGCGCGGGGCCGGTGCCAGGCGGGGGGCGGTGCTCATGGGCGCTGCATTGTGGCGAAGCGCCGGCGGCGCCGGGCCGATGGTGCCGGTCGTGCCGGTCGTGCCGGTCGTGCCGGTCGTGCCGGTCGTGCCGGTCGGTTGACAGGCTTTCATCTTTCCATATACTTGGAATTATGGATGAACAAGCCGCTGTCGCTGCGCTGGCCGCCCTGGCCCAGGAGGCCCGCCTGCGGGTCTTTCGCGCGCTGGTGGGCGCCGGGCCCGAGGGCATGACGCCGGGCGACCTGGCCGCGATGCTGGGCATCCCCGGCCCGACGCTGTCGTTCCACCTGAAGGAACTGGGGCGCGCCGGGATGGTGAGCGTCCAGCGCGACGGCCGCAACCTCTTCTATCGCCCGGAGTTCGGGCAGATGACCCAACTGATCGGCTACCTCACCGACCACTGCTGCCAGGGACGGGCCTGCGCACCGGCGCGAGCGGCGCGCACGCGGCGCCGCGCGGCTTGTTGAGTGCGCGCACCGCAGCCGCCCCTGACCTCCCCTGCCACCCCTTTTCTTCCACCACTGCCCAGGAGCCCACCATGAAGCGTTTTCACGTCCACCTGCATGTCGAAGACCTCGGCCGCAGCATCGGCTTCTATTCGAAGCTGTTCGCCGCCGAGCCCACCCGGGTCGAGCCCGACTACGCCAAGTGGATGCTCGAGGACCCGCGGCTGAACTTCGCCATCTCCACGCGCGGCGCGCAACGCGGCATCGACCACCTCGGCTTCCAGACCGACGACGCCGCGGAGCTGGCCGAGCTGAAGCAGCGCGCGCAGTCGGCCGACCTGGCGCTCGTGGACCAGGGCGAGACCACCTGCTGCTACGCGCGCAGCGACAAGCACTGGGTGACCGACCCACAAGGCGTCGCCTGGGAGCACTTCCACACCCTGGGCGACATCGCTGTGTTCGGCAGTGGCACGCAGCGCGGCGACCCGGCGCCGTGCTGCGCGCCGGCCACCCAGGGCGCGGCCCCGGGTGCCGGTGCCGGTGCCGGTGCCGGTGCCGGTGCCGGTGCCGGTGCCGGTGCCGGTGCCGGTGCCGGTGCCGGTGCGGGCGCGGGCCCGGCCGCCGCCACGCCGGCTGCCGGCGCGGCCACGGCCTGCTGCGCACCGGCGCCCAGCGGCAAGCCGGTGGGCGTCGCGGTCAAGTCGGCGAATGCCTGCTGCTGAAGGGTGCCGCCGGCCGGTGCCGCCGGCCGCCGCAACTGCCATGACCACGCACGTGCTCATCCTGTGCACGCACAACTCGGCGCGCAGCGTGCTGGCCGAGGGCATGCTGAGCCACTGGGCGGCGCGGCTGGGCCGCGACGTGCAGGCGCACAGCGCCGGCAGCGCCCCCAGCGGCCGCATCAACCCGCTGGCGCTGCAGGCGCTCGGCCATGCCGGCATCGACACGCGGCACTTTCGCAGCAAGAGCTGGGACGAGTTCACCGCACCCGGCGCACCGCCGCTCACCATCGTCATCACGGTGTGCGACAGCGCCGCGGCCGAGCCGTGCCCGGTGTTCACCGGCCTCGCGGGCGCGCCGCCGGTCAAGGTGCACTGGGGCTACCCCGACCCGTCCAACGCCGAAGGCGGTGAAGCCGGCCGGCCGCGCGCCTTCGAGCTGACGCGCCAGGCCCTCGGCTACCGCATGCTGCAATTGCTGGCGCTGCCGCTGGCGCGCCTGGAGCGCGAGGCGCTGCGCAGCGCGCTGCAGGAGATCGGCCGCAGTTGACCGGTGCCTGCCCCGCCGGCCTGCGGCAAGCGCCGGCCGAGCCGACCGCCGCCCGCCACCCCACACGCCCGGCCCGAGACCGCCGCGCAGCCCCGATGAGCACCACCACCCTGCCCGCCTCTGAAAGCGCCACCGCCGGCGCGCCGATGAACCTCTTCGAGCGCTACCTCACCGTGTGGGTGCTGCTGTGCATCGTGGCCGGCATCGCCCTTGGCCAATGGTGGCCGGTGCCGTTCCAGGCCATCGGGCGCATGGAGCTGGCCCGCGTCAACATCCCGGTGGGGTTGCTGATCTGGGTGATGATCATCCCGATGCTGCTGAAGGTGGACTTCGGCGCGCTGCATCAGGTGAAGCAACACTGGCGCGGCATCGGCGTGACGCTGTTCGTCAACTGGGCGGTCAAGCCGTTCTCCATGGCGCTGCTGGGCTGGCTGTTCATCCGCCACGTCTTCGCGCCCTGGCTGCCGGCCGCGCAGATCGACAGCTACATCGCCGGCCTCATCCTGCTGGCCGCCGCGCCCTGCACGGCGATGGTGTTCGTGTGGAGCCGGCTGACCCACGGCCACCCGCTGTTCACGCTCAGCCAGGTGGCGCTGAACGACACCATCATGGTCTTCGCGTTCGCGCCGATCGTCGCGCTGCTGCTGGGGCTGTCGTCGATCAGCGTGCCGTGGGACACGCTGGTGACCTCGGTGGTGCTGTACATCGTCGTCCCGGTGCTCATCGCCCAGGCGTGGCGCAAGGCGCTGCTGGCCCGCGGGCCGGCGACGCTGGACGCCGCGCTGGCGCGCATCGGGCCGTGGTCGGTGGCCGCACTGCTGGCCACGCTGGTGCTGCTGTTCGCGTTCCAGGGCGAGGCCATCCTGAAGCAGCCGCTGGTCATCGTGATGCTGGCCGTGCCGATCCTCGTCCAGGTGTTCTTCAACGCGGCGCTGGCCTACGGGCTCAATCGCCGGCTGGGCGAAGCGCACAGCGTGGCCTGCCCGTCGGCGCTGATCGGCGCCAGCAACTTCTTCGAACTGGCGGTGGCCGCGGCGATCAGCCTGTTCGGCTTCCACTCCGGCGCGGCGCTGGCCACCGTGGTGGGCGTGCTGATCGAGGTGCCCGTGATGCTGCTCGTGGTGCGCGTGGTCAACCGCAGCAAGGGCTGGTACGAGGCCGGGGCGCTGCGCGGGCGCCCAGCGGCCGAGCGCGGGCACTGAGCCGCGCAGGCGCTGAGACGCGCAGCGCGCAGGGCCGGCCGGGGCGCGCCTGCACACCGCAGTTGCGGCAGGCACGCCGCCCGCGCCCACCCGGCCCGACAATGCGCGGCGGCGCCGCGCGGCCCTCGCCCGGCAGGCGGCGCGACCCATGATCGACTCACCCACCACCGCCCCGCTGGCCCTGGCGCTCACCATCATCGAAGCCGGGGCCACGGTGGCTTTCGCGCTGTCGGGCCTGCTGGCCGCGGCGCGCAAGCGGCTCGACGCCGTCGGGGTGTGCGTGGTGGCCTTCCTCGCCGCCTTCGGCGGCGGCACGCTGCGCGACGTGCTGCTGGACCGCCGGCCGTTCTTCTGGGTGGAGCACGCCACGTGGCTGTGGGCACTGCTGGCGCTGTGCGCGTTGGCGATGCTGTTCCTGCGTGCGCGCCACTTCGCGCCCACCGAGCGCGCGATGCAGTGGCCCGATGCGGCGGGCCTGGGCCTGTTTACCGCCGGCGGCACGCAGGTGGCCCTGCAGGCCGGCATGCCGGCCATCGTGGCCGTGCTGATGGGCGTGGTGACCGCGGTGTTCGGTGGCGTGCTGCGCGACATCGTCTGCAACGAGATCCCCAGCGCTTTCAGCGACCACCGGCCCTATGCGGTGTGTGCCTTCCTCGGCGGCTGGGTGGTGGTGGGCGCACAGGCGGCGGCTGCGCCACCCTGGGCGGGCTTGCTCGGCGCGGTGGTGGCCGCCGGCGGGCTGCGCATGCTGGCGCTGGCCACGGGCTACGTGTTGCCGCAGTGGTCCACCGGGGACGGTGCGGCAGAGTGACGAGTGGCGCGCCGTCGCCCCGGCGCGCCGACGAAGGGCCCCGCTCGTGGGCTTCGGCCGGGCGGCCCAGGCGCTTCGCCCCAGACGCCCGAGCCGCCCCAGACGCCCGAGCCGCCCGAGCCGCCTACACCACGCGCCCGAACCACCCCACCGACAGCGCCGCCCCGGCTGCCAGCAACAACGCAGCCGCCCCGGCCAGCAGCGCCGTCAGCTCGGTGCGCCGGCGCTCCAGCTGCAGGCGCGAACCCAGCTGCTGGTACACGCCGCGCAGCGCCTCGGCGGTGGCGGCGTGGTGGTACTCGCCGCCGGTCATGCGCGCCACCTCGCGCAGCGTGGGCTCGTCCAGCTGCAGGTAGATGGCCATGCCTTCACCCATCGAGGCGTGGCCATCGGGCGTGCCCAGGCCCACCACGTCGATGCGCACGCCGCGGTCGGCGGCCATCTTCGCGGCCTGCAGCGTCTGGACGCCCGTGGTGCGGCGGCCGTCGCTGAGCAGGATGATCGCGGCCGACGCGTAGGAGCCGGGCGCCACGGGCGTGAGCTGCGGCGGCGGCGGCTTCGCCGGCTCGGCCTTCTTGTTGTCCAGGCTGCGCGCCGCGGCGCCGCGCGGGCCGAAGGTCATCTCGGTGAGGTCGATGCCGTGGTCCGGGAACAGCTCGGCCAGGCACAGCACGATGGCGCTGCCGATGGCGGTGCCGTACTGCATCTGGATAGCTTCGATGGCGCCGACGACCGCGCCGCGGTCGGGCGTGGCCTGCTGCGCCACCTGCGCGGTGCCGGCGAAGGTGATCAGCCCCACGTCGATGCGCGCGGGCACTTCGGCCAGGAAGGCCTTGGCGGCTTCCTGCGCCGCCACCATGCGCGTGGGCTTCACGTCGGCCACGCGCATGCTGCGCGAGATGTCCATGGCCAGCAGGATGGTCGACTTGGCCCACGGCAGCGTGACCGGCATCGTCGGCCGCGCCAATGCGAGCAGCACGACAGCAAACGCCATGAGCATGAGCGCCGGCGGAACATGCCGCCGCCACGAACGGCCCGCCGCCGCCCGCGCCACACCCAGGCTGGACAGCCGCAGCGCCGGCTTGGCGCCTCGGTGCAGCAGCCACAGGTACAGCGCCGGCAGCAGCGGCACCACCAGCAACCACCACAGGTTCGAAGGCCACAGGAAGGTCATCGGCCGCACCGCGGGAAGGCGCCATCGCCAACGCAATCGCCACCGCCATCACCGGCACGCGCCGCACCGGCACGATGCGGACGCCGCTGATTCAGGGACTTGGAACGCATTCTGAGCCTCCCGGGCCCGGGTCGGGCTGGCGTAGACACCGATCGAGGGGCGGCGAGGCACCCCCCTAGAATCGCGCCCGGTCCCCCGCCACACGGAGCCACGGTGATCCGCCTCAAGATCGTCTCGGGAAGCCGCCGGGGCACCACCGTGAGCTACGGCCGCGAGCCGGTGCGCATCGGCCGCAGCGCCAGCGCCGAGTTGCGCTTCGCCGACGCGCAGGACACCACCGTCTCCGCCCACCACGCGCAGATCCACTTCGAGCGCGGCGCGTACGTCCTGGTCGACACCGGCTCCAGGAACGGCACGCTGGTCAACGGCCGCAAGATCTCCGCCAAGCAAGAGCTGAAGTCCGGCGACCGCGTGTGCTTCGGCTACCCGGGGGGGCCGGAGGCCGATGTCGAGATCGACGCTGCCGAGGTCGCGCCGGCACCGCGCGGCGAGGTGTCCGATGCCGAGGCCGACACCGTGGCCCTCGGGCCACGGCCCGGGCAGCCGGTCTACGACGCGCGCCAGGACGCCGAGCGCATGGCCGCCGCATTGAAGATCGGCATCGAAGACACCGGCACCCTGCGCGTCACGCACGAGGCGGCGCGCAAGGTGGCCGAGCGCCGGGCCCAGGCCGGCGGCCAGCAGTCGGGTGACACGGTGTTCCTGCTCGGCGAGGCGATGAACCGCGTCAGCGAGGCGGTCAAGAGCCGCACCCGGCGCACCTGGGTCAAGGCGCTGGTCGGCGTGGGCGGTGCGGCGCTGCTGGTCATCGGCGTGCTGGGCGGCGTGGTGTTGTTCCAGCAGCGCGAGATCGACCGGCTGGTCAACGCCAAGACCAGCATCGACCGCCAGATCCAGACGCTGCAGGAACGCATGCAGGCCGAGACGGACTCGGCCAGCCTGGAGGCGCTGGAAGACAACCTCGTCGCGCTCACCGGTTCGGCCCAGACCGCCCTGAAGGAGCTGCAGAGCAAGGACCAGGCGCGCGCCGCGCAGTTGGCGGCCGGCGGCGACGAGCTCGACCGCGAGATCCGCAAGATCCTCGCCAAGTTCAACGCTTCCACCTACGCCATCCCGCCGATCTTTCGCGAGCGGCTGCAGTTCCACATCAACGAACTGGCCACCGCCGGCAACCGCCGGGCCATGTACGGCCGCAAGCAACGCTACTGGCCGGTCATCACCAAGGAGTTCGGCGCCCTCGGCCTGCCCGAGGAGATGGCCTACATCGCGTGGGTGGAGTCGGGCTTCGACCCCAACGCCCAGAGCCCGGCCGGCGCGGTGGGGCTGTGGCAGATGATGGGCACCACCGCGCAGTCGCTCGGGCTCACCGTCGGCGGCGGCGTGGACGAGCGGCTGGACCCCGACAAGCAGACCAAGGCGGCCGCCACCTACCTGGCGCGGCTGCTGTCGGAGTTTGGCGAAGACTCCTTCATGCTCGTGCTGGCCAGCTACAACCGCGGCGAGAACGGCGTGCGGCGCGCGCTCGGCCAGGTGGCCCGCGAGCCCGGCGGGTTCCGCAAGGACAAGCGCGATTTCTGGCACCTGTACCGCCTGAAGCTGCTGCCCGAGGAGACGCGCGAGTACGTGCCGCGCGTGCTGGCCGCGGCAATCGTTTCCAACAACGCGCAGAAGTACGGGCTGGGCAGCCCCTGAGTGCCGTGTTTCACTCTGCTCAGCCCTTGTGCAGCCACGGTGGCCCACAGCGTCGCACCAGGAGCGCAACGGCCGTGTCATGCCGCAGTGTCCTTCTGAGCTTGTTGTGCTGGGCCGGCGCGACGGCAGCCTGGGCACAAGCAGATTGCGCCGAACGCTTTCGCATCGCCTTCGCCGGTGGCGGCCAGGCCTGCCTGACCCAATATGCCGTCGCCGATGAAAGCCCGGCGGGGCACGCCGCGGCGTTGCGCACCGTCGTGCCGTCCAGCGGCTACTTCGCGTTGGCGGCCACGCCGGGCAGCGCGAGCTGCCCGCGGGCGCTGGGCTTCGCGCTCACGGTGGGTGTCACGGTGGCCTCGCAAGGGGCACACGGGTACGCGCGCGACAGGCAGGCCAGCGCGCTGCGGGACTGCAACCGCGCCGCCGGCGGGCCGCCCGAGCACTGCCAGTGCCGGCTGATCGTCGCCGATGGGAACTCGCCGCTGTCTTCCAGCGAGTTTTCCCGCTTTGCCAACACCGAGTCCGCCGTGGCGAACCCGGCCGCGCGGCCGGCCGCGGTGGCCCCACCCGCGGCGGCAACCGCGGCAGCCCCACTCGCCGTGCCGGCGTCGAGCGGGTCCTCCGCGCCGGGCACCGCCGCCGCACCGGCACCCTCGGCCGTACCGCCTGCGCCAACCGCCGCCGCGGCCGGTGCCACGGCGGGCGAGGTGGCCGCGCTCAGGCAGCAGGTGGAAAACCTGTTGACCCAGGTGGCCCGCGCGGCATCAGCCACCGCGGCAGTGCCGCCGCCCCCCGCCATGGCGCGCAAGGCGCAACGCGCGCGCGCCCTGGTCATCGGCAACAGCCGCTACGCTCACCTCGGCGCGCTGCCGAACCCGGGCCGCGACGCCGAGGCCATGGCCGCCAAGCTGCGCGGCTTCGGCATCGAGGTTGACCTGCATCTGGACACCGACCGCGCGGGCCTGGTGCGCGCCCTGACGCAGTTCCAGGGCAGCGCCGCCGGCTACGACGTCAACATCCTCTTCTACGCCGGGCATGGGCTGCAGATCGGCGGCACCAATTTCTTCGTACCCGTGGACATGAAGGGAGACGGGGTCACCGCCGGCTCGGTCAAGCTGAACGGCGTCTCGCTCGACGACGCGCTCGAGTACCTGCCGGCGCAGACGCGCGTGGTCTTCCTCGATGCCTGCCGCGACAACCCGATCGCGCGCTCGCTGCGCGCCACGCGAAGCGCGGTGGGTGTGGGCCTGGCGCCGGTGTCCACGGTGAGCGGAACGTTGCTGTCCTATGCCACCCGTGACGGCGCCACGGCCGAGGACGGCAACGGGCGCAACAGCCCCTACACGACAGCGCTGCTGCGCCACCTGGATGCCGAGGAAGACATCGCGCTCGTGCTGCGGCGCGTGCGCCAGTCGGTCCTGCAGATGACGAGCCAGCGGCAGGAGCCCTGGGAGTACGGCTCGCTGATCGGCGAGCAGCTGGTCATCCGGCGCCTGGCGCGCTGAGCAAGCCCCAACCACCCACGGGCCCGACGCTGCGGCCCCCCAGGAATGCACCCATGACAACGACGATGCTCCAGGCCCGGTACGACCGGCGCGGCCCCGTTGCGCAAGACGTGATCCGCGCCGTGCCGCTGCAGCTGCCGCCGCCGGCCGCCGGCCAGGCGCTGGTGGCGATGCTCGCCTCGCCCATCAACCCGGCCAACCTGCTGGCGCTGACCGGCGCCTATGCCGTGCTGCCGCCGCTGCCCGCGGTGGGCGGCACCGAAGGCGTGGGCCGCATCGCCGCGCTGGGCGAAGGCGCCGGCAGCCTCGGCCTGGCAGTGGGGCAGCTCGTGCTGCTGCCGCGCGGCACGGCCACGTGGGTGACGCATTTGCTGGCCGAAGCGCGCACGCTGGTGCCGCTGCCGGAATCCACCTCGGGTGCCGACCCGCTGCAACTGGCGATGCTGACGGTGAACCCGCCCACCGCATCGCTGATGCTCAGCGAGTACGTGCCGCTGGCCGCCGGCGACTGGGTGATCCAGAACGTCGCCAACTCCGGCGTCGGCAGCTACCTGATGCAACTGGCGCGCCACCGCGGGCTGCGCACGGTGAACCTGGTGCGCCGCGCATCGGCCGTGGCCGCCACCCAGGCGATGGGCGGCGACGTGGTGCTCGTCGACGGCGACGACATCGCCGAGCGCGTGCGCCAAGCCACCGGCGGCGCGCCCATCCGCCTGGGCATCGACGCCGTGGGCGGCGCGGCCACCGACCGGCTGGCGCAGTGCCTGGCCGAAGGCGGCACGCTCGTGAACTACGGAATGATGAGCGGCGAGCCCTGCCGGCTGGCGCCCAGCGCGTTGATCTTCCGCGACATCACGCTCAAGGGGTTCTGGCTGGTGAAGTGGTTCCGCGACACCAGCCCCGAGGCGCGGCGCGCGCTGTACAGCACGCTGACGCAACTGGTGGCCGATGGCACGCTGAAGGCGCGCGTGCAGGCCACCTACCCGGTGGCGAACATCCGCGAGGCGGTGGCGGCAGCGCAGGCGGGGGAGAGGGACGGGAAGATCCTGGTCACGGGCGGGGCCGGCTGAGCGTTCTCGGTCTTCCTGCTTCCCTTGCACCGCCGCGCGGCCGTGCGGGCAGGGCGGTGATTGAGCAGTCACGCTGCCCAGCCAAGCGAGGCGCCGCGCACCACCTCTCCCCGCAAGGCCCCGCGCGCCCACGACCCTCGGAACCCAGGGCTTCCCCCTCCCCTGTCACCTGCCGGACGGCCGCGCGCCACCGCCGCGCGCAGAATCACCCGCAGCGCGCCAGCGCGCCCGGCGAGCGCGCCGCCACAAGGCACGCGCCCCGCTGCGCGATTCGCCGACAGAGAGAGACCCCCATGGACCTCAGCTACTCCCCCGACGAAGAAGCCTTCCGCCACGAGGTGCGCGAATGGCTTCGCGGCCACCTGCCCGCCGACATCCGCGCCAAGGTGGTGGGCTACCAGGGCCTGAGCAAGGAGGACTACGTGCGCTGGCACAAGGTCCTCGCGGCCCAGGGCTGGAGCGTGCCGCACTGGCCCACCGAGTGGGGCGGCACGGGCTGGAACATCACCCAGCGCTACATCTACGACGAGGAGTTCGGCCTGGCGGGCGCGCCGCTGTTGCCGCCTTTCGGCCCCAACATGTGCGCGGCGGTGCTGCACCGCTTCGGCACGCCGGCGCAGAAGCAGCGCTTCCTGCCGCGCATCCGCGAGGGCGATGACTTCTGGGTGCAGGGCTACTCCGAGCCCGGCGCCGGTTCGGACCTTGCGGCGCTGAAGACGAGGGCCGACAGAAAGGGCGACCACTACGTCGTCACCGGCCAGAAGATCTGGACCACGCTCGGCCACTACGGCGACTGGATCTTCTGCCTGGTGCGCACCGACTTCGCCGCCGAGAAGCGGCAGGAGGGCATCAGCTTCCTGCTGATGGACATGAAGACGCCGGGCATCACCGTGCGCCCGCTCATCCTGATGGACGGCGGCCACGAGGTGAACGAGGTGTTCTTCGACGAAGTGAAGGTGCCGGTGGAGAACCTGGTCTTCGAAGAGCACAAGGGCTGGACGGTGGCCAAGTACCTGCTCGGCCACGAGCGCATGGGCTCGGGCGCGGTGGGCGCGGCCAAGCGCGAGGCGGCCGCGCTGCGGGCGCTCGCCGCGCGCGAGCTGAAGAACGGCAAGCCGCTGCTGGAAGACCCGCGCTTCCGCGATCGGCTTTCGCGCGCCGAGATCGAGCTGCAGGCGCTGGAGATCACGAGCATGCGCTTCCTCGACCAGATGCGCCGCACCGGCCAGCCGCCGGGGGCCGACGTGTCGATGCTGAAGATCCGCGCCACCGAGGTGCAGCAGATGGTGACCGAGCTGATGATGCAGGCCGTGGGCCCGCTGGCCGCGCCGTTCAAGGGCGTGGAGGGCGGCGAGGTCGACGCCTTCGCCTCGCGCCTGGCGCCGCGCTACTGCAACTACCGCAAGGCCAGCATCTACGCGGGCAGCAACGAGATCCAGCGCAACATCATCGCCAAGATGACCCTGGGGTTGCCGGCATGAATTTTGAACACACCGAAGAGCAGCGGCAACTCGCCGACTCGCTCAACAAGTACCTCGCGGCGAACTACGGCTTCGAGCAGCGCAAGGCGATCCTGCAATCGGCCAGCGGCCTGAGCGACGCAGTGTGGACCGCCTTCGCCGAGATGGGGCTCACGGCGCTGGCACTGCCGGAGGAAGACGGCGGCTTCGGCGGCGGCGCGCTCGACCTGATGGCGGCGATGGAAGCCTGCGGCCGTGCGCTGGTGGTGGAGCCGCTGCTGGACCACATCGCGCTCGGCACGCGGCTGGTGGCACGGGCCGGCAGCGCGGCACAGCGCGCGGCGTGGCTGCCGGGGGCGATCGATGGATCGGTGAAGCTCGCGTTCGCCGGGCTGGAGCCGGGGCGGCGCTACGAACTCGCGCCGGCGGTGACCATCGCCAAGCGCAACGGCGCGGGCTACGTGCTCAGCGGCGAGAAGGCCGTGGTGGTGGACGCGGCCTCGGCCACGCGGCTGATCGTTTCCGCGCGCAGCAACGAGGGCCCGAGCCTCTTCCTCGTCGACCCCGCGCAGCCGGGCGTGGCGCTCAACCCCTGCCGCACCATCGACGGCCAGCGCGCCGCCGACGTCACGCTCTC
>JAEUPC010000070.1 GCA_016789865.1 Rubrivivax sp. | reverse complement strand
TTGCTGACCTGGCCCGAGGAGCAGTCGATGAGGTCGGCGCCGGCGGCCTTGAAGGCGCGGCCGATGGCCACCGCGTCGCTCGGGGTGATGCCGCCTTCGACCCAGTCGTTGGCCGAGATGCGCACGCTCATCGGCAGGTGCTGCGGCCAGGCCTGGCGCATCGCCTCGAACACTTCGAGCGGGTAGTGCAGGCGGTTGTCCAGCGAGCCGCCGTATTCGTCGGTGCGGTGGTTCACGAGCGGCGAGATGAAGCCCGAGAAGAGGTAGCCGTGGGCGCAGTGGAACTCCAGCCAGTCGAAGCCGGCGGCTGCAGCGCGCCGCGTGGCGGCCACGAACTCGGCCTTCACGCGGTCCATGTCGGCGCGGGTCATGGCGCGCGCCACCTGGCTCACGCCTTCGAGGTACTGCTGCTCGGAGGCCGCGATGATGGGCCAGTTGCCGCTGGCCAGCGGCTTGTCGATGCCGGCGCCGACCCAGGGCTCGTTGGTCGACGACTTGCCCCCGGCGTGGCCGATCTGCACGGCCAGCTTGGCGTCGGTGTTGGCATGCACCCAATCGACGATGCGCTTGAAGGCCGCGCCCTGCTCGTCGTTCCACAGCCCGGGGCAGCCCGGGGTGATGCGCGCATCGGGGCTCGGGCAGGTCATCTCCACGAACACCAGGCCCGCGCCGCCCATCGCACGCGCGCCCAGGTGCACGAGGTGGTAGTCGTCGACCCGCCCATTCACCGCCGAGTACTGCGCCATCGGCGAGACGACGACGCGGTTCTTCAGCGTCACCGAGCGCAGCGTGAGCGGCGTGAACATCGGCGGCACGGCAGGCGACCCCCAGGCTGCGGCCGCGGCTGGGCCGCGTTCCTCGCCACCCCCCGAGGGGGCCGCCCCGCCTTGGGGCGGCCCGGCGGCGGCGCGGGCAGCCCGGGCCGCGAACCACCGCTCGTAACCCTCCAGCCAGCCCTTGTCGCGCAGGCGCAGGTTCTCGTGGCTGATGCGCTGGCTGCGCGTGAGCATGGAGTACATGAACTGCTCGGGCTCGAGCTGGTCGCAGTAGCGCGCGCCGCACACCTCGAACCATTCCATCGCATTCCAGGCGGCGTTCTGCAGGCGCAGCGTCTCCACGCTGCGCAGCGACTGGTAGGTCTGCAGGACCTCGGCGATCCTGTCGGGTGTGTCGCCCAGCAGCTTGAACTGGCGTGTCAGCTCGATGGCGTCTTCGAGAGCGAGCTTGGTGCCCGAGCCGATGGCGAAGTGCGCGGTGTGCACGGCGTCGCCCATCAGCACCACATGGCTGCCGTGCCGGTTCTTCAGCCACCATTGCCCACACACCACACGCTGGAAGTTCAGCCACGCCGAGCCGCGCAGGTGGCGCGCGTTGGTCATCAGCGGGGCGCCGCGCAGGTTGTCGGCAAACAGCCGCTCGCAGAACTCGATCGACTGCGCCTGGTCGGCCTGGTCCAGGCCGTGGGCGAGCCACACGTGCTCGGGGCACTCGACGATGAAAGTGGTGGTCTGGTCGTCGAACTTGTAGATATGGGCCTGGAACCAGCCGTGCTCGGTGCGCTGGAAGTCGAAGGTGAACGCGTCGTACAGCCGGTGGGTGCCCAGCCAGATGTAGCGGTTGGGCCGCGTCACGATGTCGGGCTGGAAGGTGGCGGCGTACTTGGTGCGCACCCTGGAGTTGATGCCGTCGCTGGCGATGACGAGGTCGGCGTCGGGGTAGTCCTCGTCCGAGTCGGCCTCGGTCTCGAACACCAGCCTGACGCCCAGTTGTTCGCAGCGGGCCTGCAGGATGTTGAGCAGCTTCTTGCGGCCGATGCCCACGAAGCCGTGGCCGCCGGAGCGGATGGTGCGGCCCTTGAACAGCAGCTCGATGTCGTCCCAGTGGTTGAAGGCCTGCTGGATCTCGTCGGCCGTGGCCGCGTCCCACTGGCGCATGTTGTCCATCGTGGCGTCGGAGAACACCACGCCCCAGCCGAAGGTGTCGTAGGGCTTGTTGCGCTCGACCACCGTGATGTCATGGGCCGGGTCGAGCTGCTTCATCAGCAGGCCGAAATACAGGCCGGCGGGGCCGCCGCCGATGCAGACGATCTTCATGACGCTCCTTGGCTCACCCGGTGCCTTGCGCGGGGAGTCAATACTTTATACGTCAACTATTCCAACATCAATCAATTTCGAACGTCAGCCGGCTCGGGTTTACCCCTGACTCGCGGCACCGATGGCGGGGCACCGGCCGGCGAAGCAGCCGCCCCTTGCCGCCCCCCCTGCCGTCACCTGCCGCAGCCGGCGGGCCCTCTCTGTCCACGGCCGCCCGCCCGAGGGTGCAGCGACCCCGCTGCTAGACTGCCGCCGCTGCGCAGCAAGCCCCCACAGCAATGGAAACCCCCGGCAACCTCTTCTGCGTCGCCGCGCCCAGCGGGGCGGGCAAGTCCAGCCTGGTCAAGGCGCTGCTCGAACTCGATTCGCACCTGATGGTGTCGGTCTCGCACACCACGCGCGCACCGCGCGGCCAGGAGGTGCACGGGCGCGAGTACTGGTTCGTCGACGAGCCCGCCTTCCGCGCCATGGTCGAGCGCGCCGAGTTCTTCGAGTGGGCGCAGGTGCACGGCCACCTGTACGGCACCTCGCGCAAGGCGATCGAGCAGCGCCTGATGCAAGGCGAGGACGTGGTGCTCGAGATCGACTGGCAAGGCGCGCTGCAGATCAAGCAGCTGTTCCCGCACGCCGTGCTGATCTTCATCCTGCCGCCCAGCTGGCAGGAGCTGGAGCAGCGGCTGCGCCGGCGCGGCGAAGACCAGCCCGAGGTCATCGCCACGCGGCTGGCCAACGCGCGCGACGAGGTGGCGCAGGCACGCCACTTCGACTACGTGATCGTCAACGGCTTGTTCGAGACGGCGCTGTTCGACCTGAAGACCGTGGTGCACTCGCAGCGGTTGAAGTTCGCCGCGCAGCGGCGCGCGCGCTCGCTGGTATTCACCGCGCTCGGGCTGGCCTGAAGGCGCCCAGGCCGTCGGCCCGGTGGCCGCAATGAGCCCTGGCGGGCCGCGGCGCGCCCCGGCGGGCTGCCACAGGCCGGCGCCGGCGGTGTTGGCCGACGTCGGCCGCAGGCCGCACCACCGCCTCAGCGCGTTGCCAGCGTGAACCCCACGCGCGTGATGCCACCACCGCTTTCGGCCAGCGTGTGCCCGGCATGCATGCGGGCGATCGCCGCGACGATGGCCAGGCCGAGCCCGTGGTGCTGCTCCTGCGGGCAGCAGCGCGATTCGTCACCGCGGAAGAAGCGGTCGAACAGCCGCGGCAGTTGCGCCGGCGCGATGGACGGGCCGCGGTTCTGCACCACCACCTGCACCTGCTGCGGACCTTGCGCCAGCTCGGCCGAGATGCGCACGATGACCGTCGAGCCGTGCTCGGCATAACGCTCGGCGTTGCCCAGCAGGTTGGACAAGGCGCGCTTGAAAAGCGCTTCGTCCAACGGCACGACGGCATCGCCTTCGATGCGCAGCGCCAGGCCGGCATCTTCCAGCGCCGCTTCGTGGAATTCCACCACCTGCCGCGCCAGGCCGGCCAGGCTCACCGGCGCGCCGCGGCGCGCCGCCGCGCCGCGGTCGGCCTGGGCCAGGAACAGCATGTCGTTGACCATCGTCGTCAGGCGCTGCGTCTCCTCGAGGTTGGACATCAGCGTGTCGCGCAACGCCTCGGCGCTGCGGTCACGCGACAGCGCCAGTTCGGTCTGGCCGATCAGCGTGGCCAGCGGCGTGCGCAGCTCGTGCGCCACGTCGGCGTTGAAGGCCTCCAGCTGGGCATAGGCGCGCTCCAGCCGCTGCATCAGCGCATTGAACTGCTCGATGAAGGGCAGCAGCTCCTCGGCCGGGTCGGGCAGTGCGAGGCGCAGGTCCAGCCGCTGCGGCGAGATGGCCTTGGCCTGCGCAGCCAGTTCGCGCAGCGGGCGCAGCTCGCGCCGCACACGCAGGTAGCTGGCCGCCGCCACCACGCCGCCGGCGCCCAGCGTGGTGAGCGCCAGCACCCACATCCAGCGCGTGCCCATCGCGGCGTCACGCGCGTAGTCCACCTCCAGCCGGGCGGCCAGCCGCCCGCCGGCCAGCGCGGGCGCCGTCACGTCGAAGTCGTGCGCACGCACGTGTCTTGACTGCGTCATCGCCGAAGGCATGGCGTCGGCGTGCAGCACGCTGCCGTCGGCGCGCCAGACCTGCAGCCGTGTGTCGCCGCGCATTGCCGCGTCGTTGCGCAGCCAGGCCAGCACCGCGGCCTCGCCGCCGTTTCGCGCCTGCAGATCGAGCATGCCGGCGATCAGCGCGCAGCGGCGCGCCACGTCTTCGCCGTTTCGCTCGACGACCAGCGAGTGGATCGAGAACCAGGAGGCGACCGACAGCAGCCCGAGCACCAGCATGGTGACCATGGCCAGCTTCTTCGAAAGGCGCGTGCCGATGGCATGGCTGCAGATCGGCCCGCAGGGCGCCGCGCCCGACCTCTCGGTGGAATGGACCGCCTGTGAGGCACCCGATGTCGCGCCCTGTGAGGTGGCCGATGAGGTGGCCGATGCGGTGGCCAGCGCCGGGCCAGCGTCCGGCTTCATCTCACCGCTCCTCCAGCACGTACCCCATGCCGCGCACGGTGTGCAGCAGCTTGGCCGGGAACGGGTCGTCGAGCTTGGCGCGCAGCCGCCGCACGGCCACCTCGACGACGTTGGTGTCGGAGTCGAAGTTCATGTCCCACACCTGCTCGGCCAGCGTGGTGCGCGAGAGGATCTGGCCGCGCCGGCGCAGCAGCAGCGCCAGCAGGTTGAACTCCTTGGCGGTGAGGTCCAGGCGCTGCTGCGCCCGCTGGACCTTGCGGCCGATCAGGTCCACCTCGAGGTCGGCGATGCGCAACTGCGTGGCCGGTTGCGCCGGCGCCTGGGCGCCGCGGCGCGCCAGCGCGACGATGCGCGCCTGCAGCTCGGAAAACGCGAACGGCTTGACGAGGTAGTCGTCGGCCCCCTGCTCGAGGCCGCGCACGCGGTCTTTCACCTTGTCACGGGCGGTCAGCATCAGCACCGGCGTGCGCTTGCCGGCGCTGCGCATGGCCGAGAGCACGCCGAAGCCGTCGACGCCCGGCAGCATCAGGTCGAGCAGCACGACGTCGTACTCGCCGCCGGTGGCCAGGCGCCGGCCCTCGATGCCATCGGCGGCCACGTCCACGACGTGGCCGCTCTCGCCCAGCCCCTTGTGCAGATACTGGGCGAGCTTGGCTTCGTCTTCGATCACCAGCAGGCGCATGGCCGCAATCGTCTCATTTCGCCCAGCGGCACAGGATTACGAATTTGTCATCGGACCGTTCGGCAGCCGTCGGCTGGGCAGTGCACAGTGCGCCGCTGCCGGCCGAGGAACCGCGCACCGGCGCAAGAGCGTGCACGGTGCCGCGGTCGGCATTCGCAGGAGCCAGCCATGAACATGAAGATCCGCCGCACAGGTTCGGTCGCGGCCACGGCGCTGGCGGCATTGGCCGCCGCCGCGTATGCCACCTTTGGCACGCCGCTGTTTGCCGACGAGGCTGCCCGGGCGCAGGCGGCGGTCGCCGCGGCGACCTGGAGCTAGCCGGCGTCGGTATACTTCGCCGTTTTCGCCAGCCAGGCGCCCGTGCCACGGCGCCCCGATCCGACATGGCCCGCATCACCGTCGAAGACTGCCTCGCCCGGGTTCCCAACCGGTTCCAGCTCGTGCTGGCCGCCACCTATCGGGCACGCATGCTCAGCCAGGGGCACGCGCCCAAGGTCGAAGCGAAGAACAAGCCCGGCGTCACCGCGCTGCGCGAGGTGGCAGCCGGGGAGGTCGGGCTGGAGATGCTGCGCAAGGTGCCCGTGTAGCGCGCTCACCCGCGACCCTCGCACCCCTTCTCCCTCCACGGGCGCCACGCCGCAAGGCTGGCGCCCGTGTCCATTGGCGCAGCCGCCCGCGCATCCCCACGGGCGGGCAACGGCGGCGACATCCGCTAAATTCGGGCGCATGAGCCTGCGCTCGCTCGCTGCCGAGTTCCTGCCCTCTGCACTGCAGGGCCTGCAAGGCCTGCAGCGCCCGACGCCGCCCGCGCAGGCCGAACCGGCCACGCGCGAGGAGGCCTCGTCGTTCCAGGCGTTGGCCGACAAGCTGGGCTACCTCGGCAAGGCCGACCTCAAGCAGGTGCGCGAGGCCTACCGGTTTGCCGACGCGGCGCACCTGGGCCAGTTCCGTGCCGATGGCAGGCCCTACATCACCCACCCGCTGGCCGTGGCGGGGCTGGTGGCCGACTGGAAGCTCGACGCGCAGGCCGTGATGGCCGCGCTGATGCACGACACCATCGAAGACCAGGGTGTCACCAAGGCCGAGCTGATCGAGAAGTTCGGCGCCCCCACGGCCGACCTGGTGGACGGCCTGACCAAGCTGGACAAGCTGCACTTCAACACGCGCGAGGAAGGGCAGGCCGAGAGCTTTCGCAAGATGCTGCTGGCGATGGCGCGCGACGTGCGCGTGGTGCTGGTCAAGCTGGCCGACCGGCTGCACAACATGCGCACGATGGCGGCGCTCGCGCCCGAGCGCCGCCGGCGCATCGCCCGCGAGACGCTGGACATCTACGCCCCCATCGCCCACCGCCTGGGGCTGAACCAGATCTACCGCGAGCTGCAGGAGCTGGCCTTCGCGCTGCTGTACCCGTGGCGCCATGGCGCGCTCGAGAAGGCGCTGCAGCGCGCCCGCGGCCACCGCCGCGACATCGTCGAGCGCGTGCGCGGCGAGGTGGAGCGGGCCTTCGCCAAGCACAAGCTGAAGGTGCGCGTCGGCGGGCGCGAGAAGACCGTCTACAGCATCTACCGCAAGATGCGGCACAAGCACGCCGGCTTCGCGCAGGTCAACGACCTGTTCGGCTTTCGCATCGTGGTGCCCACGCTGACCGACTGTTATGTCGCATTGGGGGTGCTGCACCAGCTGTACAAGCCGGTGCCCGGGCGCTTCAAGGACTACATCGCCATCCCCAAGGCCAACGGCTACCAGAGCCTGCACACCACGCTGGTCAGCCCGCTGGGCACCGCGGTGGAGTTCCAGGTGCGCACCGAGGCCATGCACGCCGTGGCCGAAGCCGGCATCGCCGCGCACTGGCTGTACAAGCAGCGCGGCGACAAGAGCGCCGCCGCCGAGGCGCAGCGCCTTTCGTCGATGTGGCTGCAAAGCCTGCTGGACATCCAGGACGACACGCGCGACTCCACCGAGTTCCTGGAGCACGTGAAGATCGACCTGCACCCCGAGGCGGTGTACGTGTTCACGCCGCGCAGCAAGATCCTCGCGCTGCCGCGCGGCGCCACGCCGGTGGACTTCGCCTACGCCATCCACTCCGATGTCGGCCAGCACATGGTGGCCGCCAAGATCAACGGCGAGCCGGCGGCGCTGCGCACCGAGCTGAAGAGCGGCGACGTGGTCGAGGTCATCACCGCCCCCGGCGCCAAGCCCAACCCGGCCTGGCTTTCGATGGTGCGCACCGGCCGCGCGCGCAGCAAGATCCGCCACTTCCTGAAGAACATGGAGGCCGAGGAGTCGCGTGCCCTCGGCGAGAAGATGCTGGCCCAGGCGCTGCGCGCCGAAGGGCTGCCCATGCCCTCGGCCGACCCCACCGAGACCGACGCCGCCGCGCTGTGGCAGCAGCTGGCGCGCTGGGGCGGCAACCGGCACCGCGGCGAGTTGCTGGTGGACATCGGCCTGGGGCGCAAGGTGGCCACCATCGTCGCCAAGCGGCTGGCGTTGATGATGGGCGAGCGCGGCATCAAGCCCGACGCCGTGACGCTGACGCTGGGCCGCTATGGCGCCGACGACACCGCCGGAGCACAGGGTGTGGTGTTCGTCGACGGCAGCGAGGGCGGCTCGGTGCAGTTCGCGCACTGCTGCCGGCCGATCCCCGGCGACGCGATCACCGGTTACCTCGGCCGCGGCGAGGGGCTGATGGTGCACACGGTGGAGTGCCCCACCGGCAAGCGCCTGTACGAGCGTGACAGCGAACGCTGGATCCATGTCGAGTGGGCCGACGAGCTGACGCGCCCGTTCGAGACCACGGTGCACGTGCTGGTGCACAACGGCAAGGGCGTGCTCGCGCAGGTCGCCTCGGCCATCAGTGCGGCCGAGGCGGACATCACGCACCTGGACATGGACTCGTCGCGCGACGGCGACGTGGTCGAGCTGCGGCTGCTGGTTGCGGTGCGCGACCGGGTGCACTTGGCGGATGTGCTGCGGGCGCTGCGTCGCGCGGCGACGGTGCAGCGGGTTTCGCGGTACCGCGCGGGGTAGGTTCAGGTCGGGTTCTCTGTTTTTCTGGTTGGGTTCTTGGCAGATCGGCTCTTGCTCCTGCCAAGCCGGGTCTCGCTCGCCGGGGCGAGACCCGGCTGCGTGGGAGCAAGCACCGAATCAACAAGGAGCCCGACCCATCCGCGCACAAGCCAGTCGAAATTCAACCCGCAGGCGCCGGGTAGCGCACCCTCAGCACCTCAATCCGCTCCACGCCACCCGGCGTCGGCAACGTCACCTCATCCCCCGCCCGCGCCTTGAGCAAGGCGCGCGCGATCGGCGCCACCCAACTGACCTCGCCCTCCAGGCTGTCGGCCTCGTCGATGCCCTTGATGGTGATCGTGCGCTCCTCGCCCCGCGAATTTGCGTACGTCACGGTGGCGCCGAAGAACACCTGGTCGCTGCCATGGTGGACGCTCGGGTCGGCGACCTCGGCGATGTCCAGCCGCCGCGTGAGAAAGCGGATGCGGCGGTCGATCTCGCGCAGCCGCTTCTTGCCGTAGAGGTAGTCGCCATTCTCCGAGCGGTCGCCGTTGCTGGCCGCCCACGACACCACCTCCACCACCTTCGGCCGCTCGACATCGAGCAGCGCCATGAGCTCGGCACGCAGGCGCAGGTAGCCGGCGGGGGTCATGTAGTTGCGCGCGCCGGCGGGCAGCGCCGGCAGGCCGGGCGCCTGTTCATCACGGTCGAGGTCGCCGTCGCCCTCGGCTTCCTTGACGAAGGCCTTGTTCATGCAACGCCCGCGGGAGCCGGCGCAGACCGGCGGTCAACCGCAGCCAGGCCGCCTGCCGCCGCCACTGGCCACCCGATCACCGCACGACGTTGAACTTCAGCAGCGCCGCCCCGTAGCCTTCGTCGCATGCCGCGGCGCCCGGGGCGCAGGCGGCGCGGCCGGCCACCGCCGAACCTGCGCCCTTGTGCGCGGCCACGGCAGCGGCGGCGTCGGCTCCGCCGGCGAACAGGCGCACGGTGCCTTCGGCTCGGGGCTTCATGGCCTCGAAGTTGCGGGCCTCTGCCGAAACCACCACCAGCAGTTGGCTGGGGCCCGGCGGGTCGGCCGCATCGAGCACGAAACCGTCCTTGGCCGGGAACTGCCAGGCCTGCCCGGGCTTGAGCCGCACCGCACCCGACACGCTGTTGGGCACCAGTTGCGCGATCGTGCCGTCGGGCCCGATGCCCAGCACGTAGAGGTGGCCGCCGCGGCTGGACTGCACCGTGAAGCGGAACTGGTCCGCCCCGATGCGCAGTGTGGTCTTGGGCGTGGTGGCATTGAGGCCGAACGCCGCGCTTTGCGCCTGCAGCGCCTTGTCGAACTCGGCCACGGCGTCGAACGCCGCCGGCGCCGCTGCGGGGGCGGGGGCCGGCGCCGGTGCGGGCGCCTGGGCAGCGGGCGGCGCGGCGGGGCCGGGCGCAGGCGCAGGCGCGGCTGTCGGGGCAGGCGCCGGGGCCGGCGGCAGCGCCGCCGTACCACCAGATGAAGCTGCGCCCCCGCCTTTGCCGCCGCGGGTCGCGAAGTAGCCTCCGGCGGCCACCGCAACCACCAGCGCGGCCACGGCGCCGATCACCAGCCCGCGGTTGCTCGACTTCGCTTCTGACGCCTGCTCGGCCTCGAACGGCAGCGGTGCAGGCCGGCGCTCGGGGGCCCTTGCCGCCGGTGCCGGGGTGGGCGCGGGCGGCTTGCGCGGCGTGACCTGCGTCGTCTCGAACGACGTGTGCGCAGCAGGCCCGCCTGGTGGTGGCGCCGAGATCTCGGCCGCCGGCGCGGGTGCAGGTGCGGGCCGAGGCATGGAGGTCAGGCCCTGGGGCCTCATGGCCGTCTGCGGCCCGCGCGTGGCTGCGCCTGCGGCGGGCGGGCCGGCGGCGATGCGCGTGGGCTCGAGGGCTGCCGGGCCGCGTACGAGCGTGCTGCCGCCCGTCATGGTGCCGGGCTCCACCAGACCCAGGTCGTCGCGGAAATCCTCGATCGTCTGCGTGCGGTTCTCCGGCCGCACCACCAGCGCGCGGTCCACCGCCTCCAGGAAGTCGCGGCTGTAGCGACCCTCGGCCACCTGGGCCAGCGGCTGGTAGTTGTCGTTGACCATGCGGCCCACCGAGACCGGCGGGGTGCGCCCGGTGATCGCGTAGTACACCACCGCAGCCAGCGCGTACACGTCGGTCCAGGGCCCCTGGCGCATGCCCGGGATCTCGGCGTACTGCTCGATGGGCGCGTAGCCCGGCTTCAGGATCACCGTCAGCGCCTGCGTCATGTCGCCGATGACGCGGCGCGCCGCGCCGAAGTCCAGCAGCAGCGGGCGGCCGCTGCCGGCCAGCATCATCACGTTGTCCGGGGCGATGTCGCGGTGGTAGCACTGCTCGACGTGGATGACGCGCAGCGCCTCGCACAGCGGCGACAGCAGCGTGCGCAGCCAGGTCTCGTCGGGCGGGCCGCCGTTGGCCTGCTGCATCTGGCGCAGCGTGTCCTTGAGGTTCTTGCCTTCGTAGAACGGCATCACCATGTAGGCCGTGCCGTTGCTCTCCCAGAAGCGGTAGACCTTGACCAGCGAGGGGTGGTCGAACTGTGCGAGCAGCCGGGCCTCGTTGACGAAGCTCTTGCGGCCGGCTTCGAAGGTCTCCAGGTAGCGCTCGCTCTTGACCTGCACGCCGCTGTCGCCGGTGCGCATGGCCAGCGAACTGGGCATGTATTCCTTCAGCGCCACGCGGCGGCCGAGCGAGGTGTCGTTGGCCAGGTAGACGATGCCGAAGCCGCCCTCGCCGATCATCGAGGTGATCTCGAACTCGCCGATGCGCGTGCCCACGGGCAAGCCGTTGCCGTCGGGCATGCGGGCCGACGGCGGCGGAATGATTGCCGTGCGCTCCACCGGCGCCGTGGGCGCGAAGTTGGTGGCGCCACCGCCGGTGGGCAGCTCGCGCGGCGTGAAGGCGGTCTTGTCGTCGTCGGCGGCAGGCGTCATGTCCGTGCGGGGCTGGGTGCGAGGCGGGATGCCGGATTGTGGCCGCTCTGACCCGCGCCGGGTCTTGCGCCACGCTGCCGCGCCGGCCCCGGCCGCCGCGGGGCCGCAGGCCGTGCGGCGGGCCGATCGCCACCCCGGCCCGGACCCGCCGTTCAAGTGCCTGCCCGTCCGGTCGATAAGCCTTTCTGGGGACCCGCCGGACCTCGCACCAGCCCTCGGCCGCCCCGCAACCCGCTGCGCACTTCACCCACCCCCCGGCCCTCGCACCCCCGGCGCGCCATGCCCAAGATCGTCGCCGCACGCTTCATCGCCAGCGCCCAACGCAGGCTGGCGCTGGCCGCCGTGGTGGTGCTGGCCGCGCTGGCCTTCCCGCTGGGCGAAACCTGGCGAAGGCTGGGCCTGGAACACGAGTCGACCTTGGCCGCCCGCCGCGGCCTCGAACCCGCACGGCTGGCCTCGCAGGCGCAGCAGGCGCTGTCGGTGCACCGCCCGCTGGCCGCGGCCGTGCTGGCCGGCGCGCGCACGCTGGAGCCCGAGCGGTTGCGGCTGCAGCGCATGGTCGACGAGCAGTTGGTCTCTCTGTCCTCGGCGCTGGAGAGCCGCCGCCTGGCGCGCGCGTTGACCGAGAACGACCAGTTGCGCCACGACTGGCTGGCGCTGCTCGAGGACATCGGCGCCCGCCGCCTCACGCCTGTGGCCAGCAACGCGGCGCACCAGTTGCTGATCGAGCAGACCTTCGTCATCGCCGACCTGGCCGCGACGGACAGCCGGCTGCATTCACACACAGGCCGCGCCTTCGACGGCCATGCCTTCGCGCTCGCCACGCACGCACTGCCACGGCTGGCCCTGGCGCTGGCACCGCAGTTGCCCGAGGCAGTCGAGGCGCCCGAGGCGAGCGGGGCGAGCGGGCTTGGCGCCGAGCCGGCCGCGCGGGCGGCCGCCGCGGCCACCGCGGCCTTCTCGGCCGGCGCGGAGGCCGAGGTCGGCCGCGCGGCGCGCGCCGTGGCGCATGTCCTGCGGACCAGCGCCGAGCGGGCTGTCGACCTCGACGAACTGCAACGCCTGCTCGCCTTGCAGGGGCTGCTCGACGCCGCTTCGGCTGAGCCGGGCGCATCGGGCGCTTCCGGGCCGACAAGCACCCCGGCGCCGGGAGCAGCCCGCGCACCGGCGGCCTGGTCGCCAGCATCACCGCCGGCACCGCCGGCACGGCAGGCGCTGCGAGAAGCGGCGCTTCGCGCCACCGAGGCCTTGCTGCTGCGCCTGGACCGCGACCTCGGCATCGCCGCCGAGACGCTGGCCGCCGAGCGGCGCATCGTCGGTGCGGCACTCGGGCTGGACGCCCTCCTGTTGCTGCTGGCCGCCGCGCTGATGACGGTGCGCGACCCGCGCCGCAAGCCCCCCGCGCCGCCCCACGCCGAGGCGGCGGCACCTGCATCCGACTGGGTCGCCGCCACCACCCGGCCCGCCGGCGCCGAGAGCGAGGCGCCCGCCGCCGCGCTGCTCAGGCGCGTGCGGCACGCCGCGCACGACCCGGACAGCACCCTCACGGGCGGCATCGGCCCGCGCTGACCGCCGGCTCCCCACCCTCGGCGCCTTGGCGCGCGGCCTGTGTGGCGGCCGGCAACATCACCTCTGCGCCATCCCTGCGAACGACGCCCTCGATGTCTTCGAGGCGTTCAGCGTCTCATCGCGCCAGGCTCCCCTGGAGCCTGCGAAGCCCACGCGTCAGTCGTCAAGCTCGTACATCTGCTCGAACTTCTGCGCCGCCACTGCGTAGGGGTCGCCGCCGTCCTCTCGGTTGAAGACGAGCCAGTCGCCGGCTGCATAGGCCGTGCGGCCTTCCTGCGTGGCCACGCTGCCGGCGGCCGCAGCGCGCTCGGCCCACACCGGCGTCGTCTTCACGTAGGCGCCCTGCGCCACCTGCCGGTAGGTGCGGGCAAAGGTCTCGGCCTCCACCGTGTAGACGTCGCCGGCGCTGTCCACCAGCCAGTCGCCAGCCTTGGCGAACTGCTCGTGGCCCCACTTGCGGTAGCGCAGGCCGTCGGTCTCCAGCCGGATCTGCACCGCGCTGACGGCCTGGTCGGGCCGGCGGCGGAAGCGTTGGCGGGTGGTCATCGTGACTCGGCTCCTGCACCGGGCCGTGGAGGCCGGTGCGCGGGCATTCTGGCCCCGTTTCCTGCCGGGCGGGCGCCGGTGGACCGGTGGCCGCGGGCAGCCCCCGCGACCGGCCTCGCCTCACCGACGCGGGCCCGCACAATGCCCCGGCATCCCCGATGGCCGTCGCCCTGCCCGCCCCCCACCCACCGGCCGCGGCCGGCCGCCTGCTGCCGCTGCTGGCTGCTGCCGGTTTCGCCAGCATGGCGGCGATGCGCATCGCCGATGCCATGCTGCCCGCGCTGGCCCGCGAGTTCGGCTCGGCGCCGGACGAAGCCGCGGCGGTCATCTGGTCGTTCGCTCTGGCCTACGGCGCGGTGCTGGTCGTCTACGGGCCGCTCGGCGACCGGCTCGGCAAGCCGCTGGTCATCAATTTCGGCGCCCTGCTGTGCGCCCTCGGCGCGCTGGCAGCCGCGCTGGCCCCCACGCTGCCGGCGCTGACGGCCGCGCGCGTGGTGATGGGGGCCGGCGCCGGCGGCATCATCCCGCTGGCGCTGGCCTGGATCGGCGACCAGGTGCCGATGGCTGAGCGCCAGGCCGTGCTCGCACGCTACGCCGGCGTCACCGTGATGGGCCTGATGGCCGGGGCCTGGGCCGGCGGCCTGTTCGCGCAGACATTGGGCTGGCGCTGGGCCTTCGTGACGCTGGCGGCGTTGCTGGCCGGTGTCGCGGTGGTGCTGGCGGTGGCCAATGCGAGGCAGCGGCGCGGCCGCGCCAAGCACGCGCTGCCCGACGCCGGGGCGGCACCGTCGCGCCTGCCGTTCCATCGCCAGGTCGCTGCCGTGTTCGCCGAGCCCTGGGGGCGCGGCGTGCTGCTGTTCGTGTTCGTCGAGGGCGCTCTCGTGTTCGGCACCCTCGCGCTGGTGCCCAGCGTGCTGCACGCGCGCTTCGGCGTGCCGTTGGGCGACGCTGGCGCGGCGGTGGCCGTGTTCGGTGTCGGCGGCCTCGCCTACAGCCGCCTGGCGGCGTGGTGGCTGCGCCGCGGCGACAGCGCCGCCGCGGGCGGCCTGCTGCTGCTGGCGGGCTTCGGCCTGCTGGCGGCGATGCCCCACTGGGCCTGGGCGGTGCCGGCGTGCGGCGTGGCGGGACTTGGGTTCTACGCTTTGCACAACGTGCTGCAGATGCAGGGCACGCAGCTGGCCACGCAGGCCCGCGGCACCGGCATGGCGCTGTTCGCCGGCAGCCTGTTCTTCGGACAGAGCCTGGGCGTGGCGGCCGGCGCATGGGCCTTCGCCCATCTGCCGCCGGCGCTTTGTTTTGCCCTCGCCGGGCTGGGCATGTCAGCGCTCGGCCTGACGCTGGCGCGGCAGCTGCGCCGGCGGCGCGCCGCCGCGGCCGCGGCCAGCGCGTAGGGCGCTACGCGCTCGCAGCCGCGGTTGCGCCGGCGCGCAGGCAAACACCCTGGCGCAGCAGCGCCGCTTGCAGCGCGGGCACCGGCACCGCGCGCGGCGGCACACCCTGCGCCACCGCGTGGGCGGCGGCCACGCCGGCCGCCTGGCCGGTGATCCAGCACTGCGGGATCTCGCGCATGAAGCCGTGCGAGTTGGCGTCGCAGCTGACATGCCGGCCGCAGGCCAGCAGCCCGTCCAGCTGCGCCGGCACCAGCGCGCCGTAGGGGATGGAGATGTTCGGGAACGCCGGGCTCACCGCGGGCGTGATGCCGATTTCGTCGGCCAGCGCGCGGCCCTCGGGCCAGCGGCGGCGCAGCACCGCGTCCACGCCCTTCAGACGCCGCGCATGGCGCACGCCCAGCTGGGGCGCCGACAGCATCAGGTAGGCCTGCTCGAAGCCCGGCGCGTGCGCGCGATAGAACGCCAGGTGCTCGGCCATCGCGTCGTGCGAGCGCACTTCCACCGCCGTCTGGTCGTCGACATTCAGCGCAGACCAGCCGGTTTGCCGCGGGCCCATGAACAGGGCGATGTCGTCGCGCCACGCGACGAACGGCTTGTCGAACAGGCCGCAGGCCTGGCGCCCGCGCTGCATGAATGCGGCGAAAGCCTCGGGCTCGCCGCGCCGAAAGGCGATCCAGCGCCGCATGTCCACGCCGCCGAACAGCCACGCGGTGTTCATCGCGTGGTGGATGTCGGCGGCCTCGATGTCGTTGTCGAAATCGGCCCCGGCGCGCGCGAAGAGGTCGCCGTCGCCGGTGGCGTCGACAACGACGCGGGCCATCACCGCCAGGCGCCCTTCCTTGCTCTCGAACACCACGCCGGTGACCGCGCGGCCCCCACCGCCTTCCTCGACGATCGGCCGTGCCGCCCAGGCGTGATAGACGAGCCGGGCGCCGCTTTCCAGCACCAGCGCCTGGCCGAGCAGCTTCAGCCGCTCGGGGTCGACGGTCGGCGACCAGGTAACGACGCCGTGGAAGGCCGCGGTGCGCTGCGCCCAGTGGGCAGCCTTGGCGCCCTGGGTGCTGCCCCAGTCCTCGCGCGGCGGGCCGGCGATGGCCTCGGGCGGCAGGCGGTTCATGATCTCCTCGGCGAAACCGCGGATGACCAACCGGCCCTGCCAGTCGGTCATGCGGTCGATCCAGATCACCAAGCCGCCGGTGGCCAGGCCACCAAGGTGGTTGTAGCGCTCCAGCAGCACCACGTCGGCGCCCTCACGCGCCGCAGCCACCGCCGCCGCCGTGCCCGAAGGTCCGCCGCCCACCACCAGCACGTCGCAGCGGCGGTACACGGGCACGCGCTGCGCCGGCTCGTCCCAGCAGCCCAGCGCCGCACGGGGCGCCCCGGCCTGGCCGCGCTCGAAGGTGTCGGAGACCAGGATGCGTTCGTCGGTCTGCTCGCGGGTGATGCGCATGCGGGGCAACGGCTCGGTGTGGAGATGAACGGTGGCACCCCGGCGGCCACTTCCGGTGGTGTCACCCCGCAAGCTTAGGGCTTGGGGCGGGCCCTGGCGCCGGCGCGCCGGCGTCTCGAAGTTCGGGCGCAACTGACCCGCTGCGGCCGCCGCGGCCGGCCCGGCCCGCCGGCGCGGCGGCAGAATCACCGGCGATGTCTTCGTCCGCAACCGGCGCCCCACCCACGATGCAGGGCGTGGAGGGCGCGCATCGCGGGCATCCCGCCATGGCCCCGGCGCCGGCCGGCGGCGCACAGCAGCTTGCGTTGTGGGCCGGCCTCGTCACCGTGGTCGTCTGGGGCGCCAACTTCGTCGTGCAGAAGGCGCTGTTCGCCGTGCTGCCGCCGGCCGGCTTCCTGTTCGTGCGCTACCTGATCATGCCGGCCAGCGCCGCGGTGCTGCTGATGTGGGTGACGCGCGGCCGCTGGCTGCACCTGCCGCGCGCCGACGCGCTGCGCCTGGCCGGGCTGGGCGTCGTCGGCCACGGGCTGCACGTGAGCCTGGTCACCTTCGGTATCCACTGGTCCACGGCATTTTCCAGCGCCTTGATCCTCGCCTGCGGGCCGGTGTTCACGCTGCTCATCCTGCACGCTGCGCGCATCGAGCGGCTGGAGCGCGCGCAAGTGCTGGGCGTGGCGCTGGCGTGCTGCGGTGTGCTGGCGTTCCTGTCCGACAAGCTGGTCGGCAAGCAGTGGGCGGCCACCGCCGGCGACCTGGTGCTGCTGTTCTCGGCGTCGCTGTTCTCGTACTACACGGTGATGACCAAGCCGCTCATCCAGCGCCACGGCGGCGTGGCAGTGATGGCCTATGCCACGCTGGCCGGCAGCGTGCCGGTGGTGCTGGTAAGCGCGTGGCCGGCATGGCACGCGCCGTGGCAACTGATGCAGCCCGCGCATTGGGCGCTGCTGCTGTGGGCCTCGTTCGTCTCGGCGTTCCTCGGCTGGCTGGTGTGGGGCTGGGTGAACGAGCGCCGCGGCGTGGCGCGCACCGCGCCGATGATGTACCTGATGCCGCTGGTGGCCGGTGTCGCCGGGTGGCTGTTCACCGGCGAGCGCTTCGGCGCAGTGAAGCTGGCCGGCGCCGCGCTCACGCTGGCCGGCGTGGCCTGGGCGCAGTTCTCGGCCGGGCCGGCGCGCAGCGTGCCGCCGTCGGTGGACTGAGGCCGCGCGCGTCAAGCCTTTCCGGCCCTCCGGGCCTTCCAGGCCTTCCCACCCTTGGGCGCAGCAACGCCGCCATCGCTGCTACGCTGCGGGCCGGCCGCCCATCACGTCGACGGGCACCCTATGCCAGCGCATGCCCCAGCGATGACCCGCACCTCCCCCTGGGCCTACAGCCCGCGCGACAGCCACGTCTTCGACGCCACCGCATTCACCATCGGCCCGTGGAGCCCGGAGCACCAGCACGCCGGGCCGCCTTCGGCGCTGGTGTGCCGGGCCATCGAGCAGGCCGCGGCCGCCGAGGGCCTGACGCATGTCGGCCGCCTCACCGGCAATCTGCTGCGCCCGGTGCCGGTGGGCGAGATGCGGGTCGAGGTCGCCGTCGACTATGTCGGCCGCAACGCGGGCCACTACTCGGCGCGCCTGTTGGCCGCGGGCAAGGAAGTGGCCCGCTACACGGCACTGGTGCAGCGTGAAGACGATGTGCCTGTGCCGGCCGGCACCCCGGGGCACCCGCTGCCGCACGCGCCGCGGCCACCCGCCGACAGCGAACCGGCACGCATGCCGTTCGCCACGCATGCTGCGGGTTACGGCAACCTGATCGAGAACCGGCTGGTCGCCGGCACCTTCTTCAACGGCCCTTGCACGGCCTGGTTCCGCATGCGCCACCCGCTGGTGGCCGGCGAGACCCCGAGCCCTTACCAGCGCGTGGTGGTGGCGGCCGATTCGGGCAACGGCATCAGCGCGGCGGTGCCGTTCAAGACGCACGTCTTCGTCAACAGCGACCTCAGCATCCACCTGCTGCGGCGCCCACGTGGCGAGTGGGTGTGCCTGGAGGCACGCACGGCGCTGGGCGGCAACGGCTGCGGGCTGGCCGAATCGGCGCTCTACGACGAGCACGGCCTCATCGGCCGCGCGGTGCAGAGCCTGGCGGTGCGGGCCCGCGGCTGAGCGTGGCGGTGTGGGCCCAGGGCTGAGTCCCGGGGCTGAGCGTGGTGGTGCGGGCCCGGGCTGAGCCTGCGCATTGGCGCGTCGAGGTGCTGCGCCGGCGCGCCGTTTGTGGGCGCCACCTCCGCGCTACGCGCCTCGCGCCGAAAAGGCAAACGGGTCAGCCCCCTTTCGGAAGCTGACCCGTCGATCTGAGTGGCGCGGCTGGCAGGATTCGAACCCACGACCCCTTGGTTCGTAGCCCGCCGATAAACGAATGGGGTTCAATGAAATCAACGACTTAGCGGCGCCCTCGCCCCGCTTTTCCCCAGAGAAGTGCACAGGGGCGCCTTGGAA
>JAEUPC010000019.1 GCA_016789865.1 Rubrivivax sp. | reverse complement strand
GCGGCCGACTCCCCTGCGGTGCTCAGGCTCCTGGCCCGCGCCCGAACTCGCTCCGCTCGCTTCGCTCGCTGCGCTCAAACAATGGGCGCGAGTCAGATGTGGAGGCGCGCGAGTACGCGCGCGGCCAGGAGCCTTGCGCTCCTCGGCGCCGCCAATGCGCGCCGCCGCCGTGCCGCCCGCTGCCTTGCGGATGTGTCGTGCCCCTCCGAGTGAATGGCCTTCGGCCACCGGACCGGTCTGTCGCACAGGCGGCTTCGTGCTGGGCCTCCGAGAATCAAGCGGCCACCCATGGCCAGCACCAAGCAGGGCCATGTCAGAACGACGACCCAGGCTCCTTCAGAAACGCAGTCTCCTCGGCCGTCGACTCGCGCCCCAGCACCGCATTGCGATGTGGAAAGCGCCCGAAGCGCGTGACGATCACCTCGTGCTTCTTGGCCCACATCTCCAGATCGGCCAGCTTCGCATCCGAAGCACTCAGCGCCGCAAACAGCCGCAGTGACTCGCGCTGCATGGCCATGTCTTCGGCGTGCTCGAACGGCAGGTAGATGAAGCGGCGCAGCGTGCCGTTCACCCGCAGGTCATCCCCACGCCCCACCATGTGCTGCGCCGCGGCGAGCGCCAGCGGATCGCCCGCGAAGCTCTTTGCGTCACCGCGAAAGCAGTTGCGCGTGAACTGGTCGAGCACCACGATGCGCGCCACCGCGCCGCTGGGCGTGGCGTCCCAGGCGCGCAGGCCGCCGGCCAGCGCCTCATCGATGCGCGCACCGAACCGCTGGCGGATCGCTTCGTCGAACGCCGGGTCCTTGCGGAACCACTCGGGTCGGGCGGCCTCGCGCGGCGGCGGGCCGAACCAGAAGTCGAGCACCTCGTCAGCAGCCGGCAGCGCCATCACCCACCCTCCTGTGTTGGTCGGTTCGCCGATTCTGCCCCCGGGCCTCCATGGGGCGCTGCCGGCAGCGCAGCCGGCACCACCCGCGCATCGGCCCGCCTTGCTTCGCCGTGCGGCGACATGCTTGCCTCAGAGCTTGTGAAGGTATCCGCCGCTTCCGAGCGGGCGGCCCAGAGCGCGCCAATCGAGGCGCAAACCGCAGCGATGCCTGGCGGTATCGCGAGGAATTGCAACGATGAGTGGCGCGCTCTGGGCCGCCCGCTCGGGCGTGGCGGTCATCTTCACAAGCTCTCAGTGCAACGGCACGGTCGTCGGCCGCTCGTCCGGCCAGCGGCGCACGAGTTCGCCGAACTGGGCCAGCGGCCGCGGCGCCGAGGCGACATAACCCTGCACCTGGTCGCATCCGGCGGCCGACACCACGGCCAGCTGCGAGCCGGTCTCCACTCCTTCGCACACCGTGCGCATGCCCAGCGTGGCGGCCAGCGCGGCGATGGAGTGGACGATGGCGCGCGACTCCTCGTCGGCCAGCGCCTCCTGCACGAAGGCGCGGTCGATCTTCAGCGTGTCGAACGGGAAGCGCCGCAGGTAGGCCAGCGACGAGTAGCCGGTGCCGAAATCGTCCAGCGCGATGCGCACGCCCAGGTCGCGCAACGCGTGCAGCCGGTCCAGCGCACCGTGGGCATCGTCGATGAACAACGTCTCGGTGATCTCCAGCTCCAGCCGGTGCGCGGCCAGCCCCGTTTCGCGCAGCACCTGCCGCACCTGCTCGGCGAAGCCCGGGTCCTGCAACTGCACCGGCGAGACGTTCACCGACACCGTCAGCCCGGCCAGCGGGCCGGTGGCCTCGGTGCAGGCGCGCACCAGCGCGAAGCGGCCGAGCTCGTCGATCAGCCCGCACTGCTCGGCCACGCCGATGAACTCCGATGGCCCCACGCGGCCCAACGCCGGCGTCTCCCAGCGCATCAGCGCCTCGGCGCCGACGATGCGCCACGACGCGATGTCGACCTTCGGCTGCCAGTGCAGCGAAAGCTCGTTGCGCTGCACGGCCTGCTTCAAACCCTGCTCGATGGCCAGCCGGCGGCGGCTGCGATCGCCCAGCGCCTGCGAGTAGGCGACGTGGCGGCCGCGCCCGGCCTCCTTGGCGGAATAGAGCGCCATGTCGGCGCGCACGAACAGCTCCTCGGCGCCGAGGTCGGGCTCGCCCGCGGCCGCGCCGAACATCGCCACGCCCACGCTGCCGCCGATGCGCAGGTGCCGCCCGGGCAGCTCGAACGGCTCGGCCACGGCGCGGATGAGCCGCTCGGCCAGCAGCTGCGCGTCTTCGGCGCGCGCGGTGTGCTGCATCAGCACCGCGAACTCGTCGCCGCCCAGCCGCGCCACCAGGTCGCCCGGGCGCATGCATTCGCGCAGGCGTTGCGCCACCGCCCCCAGCAGCTGGTCGCCGGCGGTGTGGCCGAGGGTGTCGTTGACGCCCTTGAAGTCGTCCAGGTCCAGCGACAGCAGCGCGCCGCCGCCGCCGCGCTTGAGGCACTCGGCCAGCGCGTCGCGCAGCGTGAGCCGGTTGGCCAGGCCGGTGAGCGGGTCGGTGTGCGCCAGCAGATGCAGCCGCTTCTGGCTCAGCACGCGCTCGGTCACGTCGGCGAGCACGCCGCGCCAGCCCTGCGGCGTGCCGTCTTCGTCGAAGACGCGCTTGCCGTGCAGCACCAGGTGCCGCGTGCGCCCGCCGTGGTGCACCGCCACCGGCAGGTCGCGCAGCCGGCGGCGATCGGCCAGCGCCTCGCGCACCGTCTGGGTTTGGTGGGCGTCGCCGGCGGCCAGCAGCTCGGCCAGCGGGCGGCCCACCGGCGTGTCGCCGGCCGGCAGGCCCAGCAGCTGCGCCAGCCGCGGCGAGGCGTGGCTGACCCGGCCCTGCGCGTCGGCCTGCCACAGCGCCTCGTCGGCGTGGGCCTCGAAATCCTGCAGCAGCAGCGCCAGCATGCGGCCCTGGTCGGCCGCGGCGGCCCGGGCGCGCAGCAACGCCACATGCCGCTGGCCGGCGGCCAACGCGCCGGCGGCCAGCGTGCTGGCATAGAACGCCAGCATCGCGCCGACCCCGGCATGTGCCGGGTTGCCCTCGGCCAGCAAGGCACCCACCGAGGCCACGGCGTAGATGGCAAGGTAGGCCAGGCAAGCGCGCGGCAGCGGGCTGAGCAGGAAGGCGCCGGCACCCATCATGCCGGCCACCACGATGCCGATCTGCAACTGCTGCGCCGGCGTCGCGGACGCGAACCAGGCCAGCGGCACCACCGCCCACAGCGCAGCCAGCGCGCCGGCATGCAGCGTGGCCCGGTGCAGCACGCGCGGCGTGGCCGTGTCGCGCAGCCGCCGGCGGCCCCGCCACCAGCTGCGCAGCGCCACGCCGGCCATCGCCACCAGCAATGCGGTCCACACCACCATGCCCGGCGGCAGGGCTTCGGCGAACGCCCACAGGACAACCAGCGCGCAGCCGGCGTTGGCGGCCATCGAATGCGGTGTCAGGCGCAGCACGGCGGCCAGCAGCGCGCCGCGCAGGCGGGCCGCTTCCGCACCCGGGTCGTCGTAGATGAAGGCCACGTCGGCCCGCAGGCCGCGCAGCGCGGGCAACGGCGAACCGGTTCCTTGGGGCATGGTGCAGCGTGCGCGGGGGCGGATTCATTCTCGCGGTCCGCGTGCGCGCGCTGCGCAAACGGTGCGTCGGCACCTGCGCCGCGTTCGTGACCGAATCTGTGCGGCCACGCGGCGCGCGCGGGTTCGACCTAGGGGGTGATCTTGTGGTGGCCCGGTGAAGGGCCGGGCCCACCTCGCCCGGCGGGCGGGTTCGGCCTCTACCCGGCCTCTACCCCGCCTCGACCCGGCCTCTACCCGGCCTCTACCCGGCCTCGACCCGGCCTCTACCCGGCTTCTACCGGCCCTTACCCGGCCACTACCCGGCGGCTGCGCCGCGCAAGTGGATCGACACGAGCCGCCCCTGCGCAGGGGCGTCTGCTCGCGACCACGCGGCCACCGAGAGGCGCCTGCCGGCCAGTTGCAGCTCGAGCCACTGGCCGCTGCGCTCGTCCAGCAGCACGCCCTTGGCGCGCAGCGCGCCGGCGGCCAGCAATTCATCGCCCAGCGCCTGCACGTCCACGGGCTGGGCAAAGCGGCGCGTCTGCGCGATGAAGCGTTGCGCGGCCGCGGCCGGCGCGCGGCCAGCCAGCGGCCGTGGCGAAAGCGGCTGCCCCACCGTCGTGCGTGACGGCTTTTCCGCGGCGAAGGCAAGGTCGGCGGCATCAACCGCATCGCCAACGGCCACTTCGCGCTGCGCCCACTCCACGCCGAGCACCACCTCGGCGGCCACCTCGCCGTGCGTGGCCGGCACGCACGGCCCGGCCATCGGCACGGCGCGCAGCCAGGCCTGCACCGCGGCCGCTTCGCCGGCGGCCAGCAGGTCCAGCCGGGTCAGCAGCAGCAGGTCGGCCTCGTGCAGCTGCCGGTGCACCGTGTCGCCCACGTAGCGGTCAGCCGCCTGCTGGCGCACGGCGGCGGCATCCGCCACCACCACGCAGCCCTGCACCGCAAGCCCGGGCACCAGGGCCGCGGTGCGTGCCACGGCGGCCGGCAGGCCCACGCCGCTGCACTCGATGAGCACCACCTGCGGCGCTGGCGCGCGGCGCAGCACATGGGCCAGCGTGCCGACGAGGTCGGCGCCGAAGCTGCAGCACACGCAACCGCCGGGCAGGCTGAGCACTTCGCCGTCGGCACCCTGGATGAGATCGGCATCGATGCTGATCTCGCCGAAGTCGTTGACCAGCACCGCGATGCGGCGCCCCGCGGGGCGTGCCGCCTCCTCCCGCAGCACATGGTTGACGAGCGTGGTCTTGCCGGCACCGAGGTAGCCGCCGATGACGACGGCGGGCACGGGCCCCGGCACCGGCCCCGAACCGGACCCTGAATCAGACCCTGAACCAGGCGCCGAACCAGACCCGGGAGCCGCGCCCGGTGCGCCGCGGCTCAAGCCGGCCGCTCCGCCGCGCCCGCCTCGAACACGCGACCGCCTTGCACGGTGCCCCACACCGGCACCTCGTGCAGCCGCTCGGGCGGCACGGCGGTCGGGTCGTCGCCCAGCACGGCGAAGTCGGCCCGCTTGCCGCACTCGATGCTGCCAAGCTCGCCATCCAGCCCCAGCGAGTACGCTGCGCCCAGCGTGATGGCGCGCAACGCCTCGGGCACGCCGATGCGCTCTGGCGCGCCGAGCACGTGGCCGCTGGCCGTTTGGCGGTTCACCGCGCACCAGGCCGTGAACAACGGCGCCAGCGGCGTCACCGGCGCATCACTGTGGATGGCCAGCGGCACGCCCTCGCGCAGCGCAGTGGCGCAGGCGTTCATGCGCTCGGCGCGCTCGGGACCGACGGTCACCGTGCGGTGCTGGTCGCCCCAGTAGAAGTGGTGATTGGCAAAGAGGTTCACGCCCACGCCCAGCGCACGCATGCGGCGAAACTGCGCCGCATCGGCCAGCTGCACATGCTGCAGCGTGAAGCGGTGGTCGCCACGCGGCACCTCGGCCAGCGCCGCGGCGATCATGTCCAGCGCCAGGTCGGTGGCCTGGTCGCCGTTGGTGTGCGTGTGCACCGGCACCCCGGCACGCAGCGCCAGCGCGTAGCACTCGCGCATCGCTTCGGGCGCGGTGTACCACAGGCCCTGCGGCGCACCGTTGTAGTAGCCGGGCCAGCGCAGCCGGGCCGAGAAGCCCTGGATCGAACCATCGGCCACCACCTTGATGGCGCCCAGGCGCAGCTGCTCGGTCGATTGCGCGCGCAGCGCAACCACCCGCGCCACGGCTTCGGCCGGCTTCATGCCGATCAGGCGCAGCAGCGGCACCAGCCGCAGCGGGTAGCCGGCCTCGCCGGTGACGCGCCGCAGCGTGCCGACCTCTTCGTCCAGCAGCGTCGCGGCCAGGTCGGTGGCGGTGGTCACGCCGGTGCGCACGGCCAGCTTGGCGAACGCGCGCATGCCGAACTCGTCGCCGGAGAGGAACGAGCGGCTGAGCCCCACGTGGTCGAGCACCGGCAGCATCGCCTCGGGGCCCTTCAGCTCGCCGGTGGGCAGGCCGTCGTCGCCCAGCGGGAAGGCCGGGTGGTCGATGCCGGTGCGCAGGAAGCCAGCGCGCTCCAGCGCCACGGTGTTGACGTTGAGGATGTGGCCGCTGGCGTGCAGCACGCCCACCGGCCGCGTGGGGCTGACGCGGTCGAGGTCGTGGCGGGTCAGCCTTCGGGCGCCGAAGTAGATGGGGTCGAAGCCCCAGCCGGTGACGGGCGGCGGCCCCGCCTTCGCGCCCGGGCCGCCAGCGCCTGCAGGGCCGGCGCCTTCGGGATCGGCGCTTGCGGCCCGCTGCAGCACGGCCACCACCTCGTCCAGCGACTTCGCGCCCGGCCAGCGCCGGCCTTCGGGATCGGCGAGATCGAACAGGCCGCAATAGGCGTAGCGCCACAACGTGCCGGCCATCAGGTGGCTGTGGCCCTCGACAAATCCGGGCAGCAGCACGGCATCGGCAAAGCGCTGGTCGAGCCGGAAGTCGCCCCAGCCACGCAGATCGTCAAGCGTGCCGGCACCGAGGATGCGCCCGCCCTGCACGGCCACATGGGTGGCTTCGGGCCGCGCCGGGTTCATGGTGACGATGCGGCGCGCGCAGAAGATGGTGATCGGCACGTCGGGATCGGTCGGTCGGGTCATCGCTCGAGCATGCCCGAGCAGGCGGCCGCTGCCATCGGGGCTCGCCGCAGTCGCGGGGAGGGAGGTCCCAGTGGCAGGGCCGGCCTTCTTCGCCTTGGGCGCCTTGACCTTCACGCCGCAGTCGCCGGGAAGGAGGTTTCCGAGGCAAGGAGGCCTCCCGGTCGGCGGGCAGCGGGGCCGGTGTCGAGAAAGTCGCGCACCGCCGCACGGCGATCGCGAGACATCATGCCCGAGCGGGCGCCCCCGGCGCTAGCCTTGCCGATCGACGTGTCCCGCGCCACCTGCCCACCCACCACCGCGCCCCCCGCCGCCGCTCGCGGGAGCTGCGGGAGGTCAGCTTGAACCGCCCCGCTGAGCCGGACCGCTCGCTGCATGGCGCCCGCCTGGCGCTGCACGCGGCCATCGCCCACGGCTCGGCGGCCGCCAGCGCCGTGGCCGCGCTGGGGCTGGCCTGGCTGCTGCGCGACGAGGTGCCCGCCGCCGGACTGGTGGGTTGGCTGGCCGGGCTGACCGCGGTGCTCGGGCTGCGCGTGGGGCTGACGCGGTGGCACCGCGCGGCCGCCGCCGGCGCCGGCACCTCAGCCTGGCTCGGCCGCTACCGCCTGGTGTTTCTGCTGCACGGGCTGGCCTGGGGCTGGCCGGGGATCGTGCTGGTCCCGGCGCTCGGCCACGGGGGGGTGGAGGCGCTGGTGTTCCTGCTGGTGGCGCTGGCCGGGGGGGCCCTGGTGATCGGCGCGTTCGACCTCACGGCCGGCGCGCTGTTCGCGGGGCCGGTACTGGCCTCGCTGCTGATCGGGCTGACCTCGTCTCGCGACGACCACGCGGCCGTGCTGGCGCTGCCGGCGCTGATGTTCCTGGTGGTGATGGCCATCGCCGCGCGGCGCGGCGACCGCGCCCTGCGCGCCCTGGTGAAGGCCCAGGCGGCGGCCGTGGAACGCACCGAAGCCGCTCGCGCCGCCGCCGCCGCCGCCGAGCAGGCCCTGCGCGCGCTGGGCCAGCAGCACGACTTGATGCAGCAGCTGCTGCGCGGCACACCCCAGGGCTACTGGTTCGTCGACGTGCAGGGCCGCACCACCGACCTCAACCCGGCGATGTGCCGCATGCTCGGCCGCGAACGCGAGCAGCTGGTGGGCCGGCCGGCACTCGACCTGTTCGAGGGCGAGGCACGCGCGGCCCTGGAACGCGAACTGGAGCGGCGCCGCCGGGGCGAGCCCAGCACCTACGAGATCGACATCGATCGGCCCGACGGCACGCGCGTGCATGCCATCAACAGCGCCACGCCGCTGAAGGACGCCGAGGGCCGCGCCGCCGGCTCCGTGGGGCTGTGGACCGACCTCACCGCGCAGAAGCGCACCGAACAGGAACTGCAGGCCAGCCGCGCCGCGGCCGAGGCCGGCGCCGAGTACCTGCGCCGCACGCTGGAGGCCACCGGCGACGCGATCTTCGCCTCGGACGCCGAAGACCCCAGGCAGCCGGTGCGCTTCGTCAACCAGCAGATGCTGCACATGTGGGGGCTGCCGGCCGAGAAGGCGCACCGGTTGACGCCTGCAGAGATCATGGCCGCGGCGCGCCCGTTGTTCATCGACGCGGCCGCCGAGAACGCCCGCGTGGCCGCCATCATCGCGGGCAACCAGGCCGCCGACGACCGGCTCGAGCTGCGCGACGGCCGCGTGCTGCGCCGGCGCTGCGAGCCCGCGCGCGTGGACCAGCGGTGGGTGCGCGTGTGGAGCTTCCGCGACATCACGGCCGAAGAGCGCGCGCTGCAGGTGCTGCAGTCCACCGGGGCCGAGCAGCGTGCGCTGCTGGACGCCTTTCCCGGCTTCATCTCGGCGGTCGACCACGAGCTGCGCTACACCTACGTCAACCAGCGCCTGGCCGAGCTGTGGCAGCGGCCGCGCGAATCGATCGTCGGCCACACCACGGCCGAGGTGCTGGGCGAGGAGCGGGCGGGCCAGATCCGCGAGGAGCTGGCCGGGGCGCTGACCGGCGCCGTGGTGAAGGTCGAACGCTCCTACCCGGCCGGCCCCGGCCGCGCGCGCATCGATGTCGAGGTGACGCATGTGGCCGGGCCCGTGCGGGCCGACGGCAGCCGCACCTGCTACGCCTTCGGCATCGACATCACCGAACGCAACCTCGCGCGCGAGGCGCTGATCGCCGCGCGGGACGACGCCGAGCGGGCCAACCGCGCCAAGTCGCAGTTCCTGTCGCACATGTCGCACGAGCTGCGCACGCCGATGAACGCGGTCGTCGGCTTCGCGCAGCTGCTGGCGCACGATGCCCAGCCGCCGCTGGCGCCGCATCAGCAAGGTTATGTGCACGAGATGCAGCGCGCCGCCAGGCACCTGCTGGGCCTGATCAACGAAGTGCTCGACCTCGGGCGCATCGAGTCCGGGCAGCTGGTGGTGGAGCGTGCCGCGGTGCCGGTGGACGAACTGGTGGCCGAGTGCCTGGCGCTCGTGCAGCCGCTGGCGCTGCAGCGTGGGGTGCGGCTGCATACCGCACTCACCGCCCCGCGCCAGGCCCAGGCCTGGGCCGACCGCCGGCGGCTGGAGCAGGTGCTGCTGAACCTGCTGGGCAACGGCGTCAAGTACAACCGCGTCGGCGGCGAAGTGGGCGTGGACTGGCAGCTCGAGGAAACCTCGGCCGGAGCGCAGCTGGTGATTGCCGTGCGCGACACCGGTGTGGGCCTGAGCGCGGCACAGCGCGAGCGGCTGTTCCAGCCCTTCGAGCGGCTGGGCGCCGAGCGCGGCGGCGTCGAGGGCACCGGCATCGGCCTGGCACTCAGCCTGCGCCTGGTGCAGGCGATGGGCGGGGACATCCGCGTCACCAGCACCCCAGGGGCGGGCAGCACGTTCAGCGTGGTGCTGCCCGCCGTGAGCAGCACGTTGGTGGCGCACCCGGTCCGTCCGGCGTACCCGGCACACCCTGCGCTGGCGACACACCCGGCTCACCCGATGCTGCCTGCGCCGGCCGGCCCCCCGGCGGCCCGGCGGCGCGTGCTCTACATCGAGGACAACCCGGTGAACGTGGTGGTGATGGAGGCCATGCTGGCCCGCCTGCCGGAGGTGAGACTCGAGAGCGCCGAGCAGCCCATGGAGGGCCTGCAGCGCGCAATGCGCGACCCACCCGACCTGGTGCTGCTGGACATCCAGATGCCGGAGATGGACGGCTTCGAGGTGCTGGCGCGGCTGCGCGCGCATGCCGCCACGGCGCAGGTGCCGGTGCTGGCGGTGAGCGCCAGCGCCATGCAGGCCGACCGCGACGCAGCGCTGGCGGCCGGCTTCGCCGAGTACCTGACCAAGCCGGTGGACCTGGCCGTGCTGAGCGACGCCGTGCGCAGGTACGCCCGGCCGCAGTGAAAGCGGGCCGCGGGTACCGGCGCCGCGGTGCGCCTCAGCGCCCGAACACCGCCTGCAGGATGCGGCTGCCGGTCTTCACCGGGTCGGCGCGAATCTTCTTCTCCTCCTCGCCGATCATCAGGAAGAGGCCGTCCAGCGCCTTGCCGGTGATGTACTGCTGCAGGTTGGCGTCTTCCTTCTTCAGCAGGCCGAAGGTCGCCGCACGGCTGGCAAACGAGTTGTAGCGCGCGGCCAGCGAGACTTTCTGCATCGCATCGGTGACGATGGGCAGGAACTTGCCGTGCAGGGGCTCGCGCGTCTT
This sequence comes from Rubrivivax sp., assembly GCA_016789865.1. GTDB lineage: Bacteria > Pseudomonadota > Gammaproteobacteria > Burkholderiales > Burkholderiaceae_C > Rubrivivax. The sequence continues at coordinate 1,581 of JAEUPC010000019.1, read as the reverse complement.
GCCGCTGAAGTACTCGGTCACCGAGGTCGAGCTGCCCTTGACGATGCCGAGGGCGTCTTTCAGCGTGATCTTGCGCGCCGCGTCCACGAGCATGCCCTTGGCCAGCGGCACGGCGCGCTCGGCGGCCCGGTTCATCGAGGTGACGAGGTCATCCACGCGCTTGCCCTGGCCGGCGGCGCGCAGCAGCCTGGCCACTTCCTCCAGCTTGTCGGGCAGCGCGATGCGCACGCGCTCGTCGCCGAGGAAACCGTTGTCCTTGCCGAGCAGCCCCACGGCCGCGAGCGCACCGCGCTCCAGCGCGGTGCGGATGCCCGCGGCCGCATCGTTCTCGGACAACGCGTGCGCGCGGCCGAGCCAGCCGGCGCCGGCGATGATGACGAGGTGGCGTCGTTGCATGGGCGAGTTCTCCGATTCTGCTGACGATCATGGCGCGCGCGCAGATCGCGCGCGCAGTGCTTCGGGACGGGGCGGGGGCGCAGCCGGCGGGCAGGCAGGCAGCGCCGGTGCCTACTCCTTGAAGTAGACCATCTGATGCGTCACCGCGAGCAGCTCGCCGCCCGGGCCCCACATCTCGGCGGCCTGGTCGAAGTAGCCGTTGCGGAACTGGTGGCTGCGCGCGTGGCCGAGCAGGTGCGCGTCGCCGATGCGCGCCAGCGTCTGGCCATCGGCATGGAAGTAGACGGTGAACGAGACGGTGCCGATCGGCACCCAGCTCGCGCGGCGCAGGAAGATGCGTGGGAAGAACACGTCGCACAGCGCCGCCAGCGACAGGAAGTCCAGCGGCCGCGGCGGCTCGTCACGCACCCACAAGAGGCTCACCGAATCCTGTTCGGTCGGCGGTGGCTGCACGAACTGCTGCTGGCCCTTGACGAAGCGCATGTCGTAGGCCGCGGTCCAGCGCACGCGTTCGATGGGCGGCATGCGCGCGAGCGTGGCCGCGCCCGGCCCCTGCGGAAAGCCCGCCTCCAGCGACGACCAGGTCTCGCGGCGGGTGGCGAACACCGCGGTGGCGGTGGACACCACGGCGCCTTGCTGCGCGATCTCCACTCGGAAGTGCTGCGTCGAGCGGTTGGTCCGCACGGCCTCGGCCTGGACGTCGTAGGGCCCGTCGGCGATGGGGCCGGCGTAGTTCACCGTCAGCGCGATCGGCTCGCCCTGCCGCTGGGGATGACGCCACGCCGCCGCCAGCGCCGCGGCGGCCGTGGTGCCGCCGAAGGGGCCGATCATGTTGGCGTAGTCGCCCGAGGTGTGCGCGCGCCAGCGCCCGGGGCCTGAAGGCTCGAAGGCCAGCGCGCGATCGAAGGGGTGCAGGGCAGTCTCTTCCATGGCGGCATGCTAGGCCCGCGCGGTGAGGATCTAAGCCGCCCGCCACTCGGCGGTCGCGGCGGTCGCGGCGGCCGCTGCGGGCAAGGCCGCGGGCACGCGGCGCGCAGGAGCCGATCCTCGGCGACAACCGGAGATGGCATTCGAACGCGAGATGCGCGACCGGACCGCCTCGCACAGACCCGGGTGGCCTGCCGCGCCGCGCCCGAGGGCGATCGGCGCCCCGGAGCGCAGCGCAGGGGTCCCGGCTCGGCACGA
>JAEUPC010000007.1 GCA_016789865.1 Rubrivivax sp. | reverse complement strand
CCGCGCACGGTGAGCACGCGCCGCGGGCTCTTCGGGTCGTCCTCGATGACGGCGCGGATGCGCGACACGTGAACGTCGATGCTGCGGTCGAAGGCCTCCAGCGGGTGGCCCTTCAGCGCGTCCATGATCTGGTCGCGCGAGAGCACGCGGCCCGGCGCCTGCGCCAGCACGGTGAGCAGCTCGAACTGGTGGCCGGTCAGGTCGCACGCCTTGCCGTCCAGGCGCGCTTGGCGCGCGCCGAGGTCGATCTCCAGGCGACCGAAGCTCAGCACCTCGTCGGCGCCGGCCTCGGGCGCGGCACGGCGCAGCAGCGCCTTCAGCCGCGCCAGCAGCTCGCGCGGCTCGAACGGCTTGCCGAGGTAGTCGTCGGCGCCGAGCTCGAGCCCGACGACACGGTCGGTGGGCTCGCCGCGCGCGGTGAGCATCAACAGCGGCAGCCGGCGCGTGCGCGCGCCCTGGCGCAGCTCACGCGTGAAGTCCAGGCCGTCCCCGTCAGGCAGCATCAGGTCGAGCACCAGCGCGTCGGGCAGCGCATCGCCCAGGGCGCGGCGGCCGTCGGCCAGCGAGCCCGCGACCTCGACCTGGAAGCCCTGGCGGCGCAGGTAGTCGCCTACCATGTCGGTCAGGCGCGAGTCGTCGTCGATGAGCAGCAGGCGGGGTGACATGGCGGGCCGGATGATGCACGGCTCGCCGATTGTGGAGCGGCCCGCCGGATGGCGGGCCGCCGGCTGCCCGGCACCGGGACCGCGGGCCAGGGCGGCCGAAGCGCCGGCCGCCGACGCCGCTGGCGCCGCCGTATAGGCCGCCGGCATCGGCTACGGGCGCCGGGCCGGCCCGTCGAGGGTTTCCCGCTCGGCGCGGTGGCGCTGCATCATGCCGCGCCGCTGTTCCATCCGCTCGGCCATCTGCTTGCGCTGCTCGGGCGTGAGCACGCGGCTCGCGTCGAGCATCGCCTGCGTCATGCGCTTGCTGGCCTGCTCGTGGTTGGCCTGCATCTGCTGGCGCAGCGCTTCCACCGCCCGGGCATCGACGGTGGGCTGGGCGAACAGGCTGCCCAACTGGCGACGCAGCGCCTGGCCCGCCTCGCGCAGTGGCTTCAGCTCATTGCGCGCGGTGTCCATGATCTGGCGCACCTGCGTCTTCTGCTCGGCCGTGGCGCCCACGCCGTCGAGCATGCGTTCGCCGCCGCGGCCGTGCATCATGCCCATGCCGCCGCCGTGCGTCATGCCCATGCCGCGGCCTTGCATCATGCCCATGCCGCCGGCCATGTCGCCGCGGCCCATCATGCCGGCGTGGGGGCCGTACCCGCCGGCGCCGAACCCGGGCCCGGCGGGTTGCGCGGCCACGGGTTGCAGGAAGCTGGCCACCAGTGTGAGCGCGGCGGTGCCGAGCATGAGGCGGCGTGCGATGCGGGTGTTGCGTTCGGGGGCGTTTCTCATCGGCTTCTCCTTGGGCCCCGGTGTCGGGGCAGTTCATCGGATGCCGTGATCGTGCGCCGCGGCCTTTGCGGCGGCTTGCCTGGCGGGTAAAGAACTGTGGCTTGGCGGCCATGTGTCGGGCCGGGCGGCCAAGGCGAACGCCTGTCTCGTCGGCAGGAGGTGCAGCCGCCGAGATGCCACCGAGAGGCCACCGAGAGGCCACCGAGAGGCCACCGAAAGGCCACCGGCGGCGCGCCGTCAGCGGGCGCCGGCCGGTTCCACGCGCACCAGGCGCCGCTTGCCCTGGAACGGCGGTTGCGCCGAACGCAGGTCCAGGCGCAGCAACGCGCCGCTCGTGCGGTCGACCACCAGCGCACCTTCCAGCCGCGTGGAGCCGGCGGCCAGCAGCACGTCGCCGAACAGCTCGAGCACGGCCGCATCGAACTTGCGTGTGCCCACCTGCTGCGGCCCGACGGCCACCACCTGGGCGCGCACGCGCGCGCGCGCCAGCGGATCGCCGGCCACCTGGATCTCGCCGGCCATCACCTGCCCGAGCATGAGCTCGCTGCGCAGCAGCTGCGGCCAGATGAGCCGCCCGCGTGCGGCCTCGATGGCGTTGCCGCTGCGGTCGTGGCGCAGCGCGGTCTCGTCGGCCGGTGCCGGTGTCGCGGTGTACTCGACCTCCTCGCGGCGCAACGCACGGACGATCAGCACGTCTTCGGCGGCGGCCCCGCGCGGCCCGCTGCGCACCTCGTAGACCAGGCGGTCGCCCGGGGCCACCGGCAGCGCCGCCGCTCGCGCAGCCGGCAGCTCGGGGCCGGGCGCCGGGCACTTGCGGCGTACCGCAGCCTCGCGCAGCGCTTCGTAGCGCCCCTTCAGCCGCGCCAGCTCCTCGGCCTCGGGCCCTTGCGGCCGCAATGCCAGCAGCGCCGGCCAGAACACCGCCACGCCCACGCCAAGCGCCACCACGTTGTTGCCGGCGCGCTCGTCGACGGCCCAGGCGACATCGGCCGCCCGCCGCTGCACGGCCTCGGCCTCGGCGTCGAGCCGGTCGCAACTGAGCGACATGAATTGCGCCGGGTTGTCCGGCAGGGGCGGCACCTGGCCCGAGCGCGTGGCGCAACCCGCAGCCACCAGCATCGACAGCACCGCGCCGGCGGCGGCCGCAGGCACACGTGCGGATGCGCCGCGGGCGGCACGCGCCGGCCCACTGCACGCGACAGGCGCGATGCGACCCGAACTCATTGGCGACAGCGGCACAGGCCGCATTGTGCAGCCGCCGCGCGCAGGCACCGCGGCACATCCTGGCGGGCCACAAGCCTCCTGCCGCACGAAGAGCGGGTCCTAGAATCCCGCCACATGTCCGGTTCGTTCCCGATCTTCGATGCGGTGTCGCGGCACCTCATTGCGGCCCTCGCGCCGACCAGCGCACTCGACATCGGAGCCGGCAGCGGCAAGTACGGCCGCCTGCTGGCCGAGGCGGCACCAGCCTGCGAACGCGTGGCGCTGGAGGTCGAGGCCGCGCATGCCGAGCGGTTCGCGCTGCCCGCGCTGTACACCCGGGTGGAAGTGGCCGACGCAGCACGCTGGTGGCGCCGCCACCCCGAGCAGGCCTTCGATCTGGTGATCGCCGGCGACTGCCTGCAGCAGATGCCCAAGAGCGAGGGCCTCGACCTCGTCAACGCGATGCTCTACCGCAGCGCCTACCTGCTGCTGGTGGTGCCGGAGTTCGTGGTGCAAGGCGCGGTCGAGGGCCTGGACAGCGCCGTGCATCGCTCGGCGTGGAGCGAGCGCGACCTGCATTGGCACGACCTGTGGGCGTGGGACAACACGCGCTCGGTGACGCTGGCGCTGCTGCGCGGGTATCGCAATGCGACGGTGTCGCTGGACGCGCTGGTGCGCGATTTCAACGACGCCCATGTGCCGGTGCTCGACTACGACGGCAGCACGCACGTGCGCCCCTGCCGCCTGCGCCTGGTGGACCAGGCCCGCGAGGCCGTGTACCGGCCGCGCTGACCTCACCCGCCCCGCGCGATGACCCCGCCCGCGACAGCGCAGACGATCTTCATCAGCATCGCCGCGTACTGCGACCCGATGCTGGCCTTCACGATCGCCAGCGCACGCTCGCAGGCCCGCGATCCCTCGCGCGTCTTCATCGGCGTGGTCGAGCAGCAGGTCGTCGGCCAGCAGCTGCGGCTGACCGACGAGTGGTCGCGCCAGCACGTGCGCTTCACCCGCATCGACGCCCTCGAGGCACGCGGCCCGTGCTGGGCCCGCTCGCTGGCGATGGCGCTGTACCAGAGCGAAGACTGGTACCTGCAGATCGACTCGCACATGTGGTTCGAGCCCGGGTGGGACGACCGGCTCGTCGAATGGGGCCAGTGGTGCGAGTCGCAGAACAGCCGCAGCCTGATCTCGTGCTACCCGAACCCGTTCGAGATGATCAACGGGCACCCGGTGGCCAAGCCGGTGACGAACAACGTGCTGGCCTTCGCGGTGCAAGGCAGTGCGGAGTTCGACAAGGAACACCCGGTGCTGATGTTCGAGTGCGTGGCGGTCGATCGCACCGAGCCCGTGCTCGGCTTCCACGTCGGCGGCGGGTGCCTGTTCGCGCCGGGCTACATCGTCGAAGACCTGCCCTACGACCCGCGGCTGTACTTCCACGGCGAGGAGCAGGCCTTCGCGCTGCGTGCCTGGACCCATGGCTGGGACATCTACCAGATCCCCGGCATGCCGATCTACCATCTGTACACGCAGCCAGGCACCACACCGCGGCCGATGCACTGGACGCCCGAGCAGGACGAGCGGCGCGCCACGCGCTCGGCGGCCCTGGAAAAGGCCGCCCAGCTGCGCCTGGCCGCCATGCTGTGGGCCGACGCCGACCTCGGCGCCTACGGCCTGGGCCGCGCCCGCACGCTGGCCGAGTTCGCCGAGTTCAGCGGCATCGACTACGTCCGGCGCACCATCGCGCCCAACGCGCGCAAACAGCGCTGGGGCTACTGAGCGCGCCCAGGGCGGCGCGCGACGAGCCAAGGGCGTTCAGCGCGATGCCGGGCCGCCGCAGGGCGCAGCGGCGCCGGCGCCGGGTTCCGACAGCGCGGCGCGCCGGCGCCCGCAGAAGTCCAGCGGCACCTCCGCCGGCGTGGCCACCGGTTCGGGCGCCTCGCGCCAGCGCAGGTCCAACGCCTGCGGGTCGACCAGCCAGCGCGCCAGGTCGCCGTTGCGGCGGTTGTCGACGGCGGCGCTCAGCGTCGTGCCGGCGCGGTGGCGTACCGCGCTGTCCAGCAGGTTGTGCACCACGCGCGCTTCGGCCGGGGCGTTTCGCAGCAGCACGCCTTGCGTGTTGATCAGCGTGTTGTGCAGCACCTGCACGCCGCGGCTCTTGTTCACGTCGATGCCTGCGTCGTTGCAGTGCGCGACGACGTTGTTGGCAACCACCGCACCGTCGAACTCCAGCTCGCAGCGCTTGTCGCGGCAGGCCGTGGCGCTGGTGCCGCCGCCACCCAGCGAGATGCCCAGCCTCAATCCCGGCTGCCCGACCTGGGTCGGCGTGCAGACCACGACATTCCGCTCGATGCGGCCGCGCTGCCCGGCGCCCTTCATGAACAAGCCGTACGAGACGCCGTTGCTGCCCTGCTTGATGAAGCCCTCGACGTGGTTGTCCAGCAGCTGCCAGCCGCTGGCAGCCACCAGGTCGACCATCGTGACCGGCGCCTCGCCCACCCGCGGCCGCGTGTTGACCAGCGAGCTGTGCTGCAACAGGCCGTCGTCGGGATAGCGGCCCTGGTGGCCGTTGATCTTCAGGTGGGCGCTGAAGTCGACGAGGCGGTTGTTGCGCACCACGGTGGCACGCGCGTCGCCGACGATGTGAAAGGCGTGCTCGCACGCATCGTCGTCCTTGCAGGCGCCGCGCCAGCCGAGGTTCTCGAACACCCAGTGCGGGTGCGCGACCACCACGCCCTCGACCTGGTGCACCTCGAGGATCACGGTGCCCGCAGCCGCCGCGCGCAGCGTGATGGGTGCGTCGGCGCGGCCGCCCTGGCGCGTGTACAGCGTGCGCGGCAAGGCATACGTGCCGGGGCCAATCTCGAACACGTCGCCAGCGCGCGCCGCATCGAAAGCGCCGGCGATCTCCACTGCACTGCCCAGCAGCTTCGTCGCGGCCACGGCGCGCTGGCCCGCGGCCGCCGGGCTGGCAGGCAGTGGCGCCCCCTTGTCGTCGTAGCGCTGCGGCGTCAGGCCGAAGGCACGCACGCCTTTGCCCAGATCGCGCAGCGGACCACCGGGCTCCTGCACGAACCGCGCGTGCAGCCAGCGCAACGGCGGATGCAGCACGGCCTGAAGCCGCGGATGCCCTTCGAGCCGCCGCACTGCGTGGCCGATCATCTCCACCGGTGAGCGCTCTTCGAGCGCCCGCCCGGCCTGCGTGGGCGAGAAGCCGAGCACCGTCAGCGCCACCGCGGCCACGGCGGCGCCGGCCACGACGAGCAGCAGCAAGAGCCCCATCCCCCACCGCAGGAAACGTGCGAGCCCACCGCGCCGCCGCGCGCCGACACGCCCCGGGCGCGCCGGCGCCGCCACGCCGCCCGCCGTGCGCTTCACGCCGGCCGGCGCGCGGAAATCACGCGCGTGTTCACGCCCACCCAGTGCAGCCCGCCGAACAGGCGCGCGTGCTCGATCTTCACGCAGCGGTCCATCACCGAGTCCAGCCCTGCAGCGCGCGCCAGTGCATCGGCTTCCAGGTTCTTCACGCCCAGTTGCTGCCACAGGCACTTCGCGCCGATGGCCACCGCGCTGCGGGCCACCGGCAGCACGTCTTCGGTGCGGCGGAAGACATCGACGAGGTCCACGGCGAACGGGATGTCCTCCAGCCGCGCAAAGCAGCGCTCACCGAGCACCTCGCCGCCGGCGTAGCGCGGGTTTACCGGCACGATGCGGCAGCCCTTGCTGCGCATGTAGCTGGCGGCGAAGTAGCTCGGCCGGTGCCATTCGGCCGACAGGCCCACCACCGCGAGCGTGCGGCACGAGTGCAGGATGCGGCGCAGCGTGGGGATGTCGTCGGTCATCGGTGATGCGTCGTCGGGAGCTTGGGGGTACGGGAGGCCTCGGTGCCAGCGGGTCAGGGCAGGCGCCCGGCGTGCCGCTCGATCAGCGCCAGGCGCGTGGCGTCGCTGTCCAGTTGCCGCAGCCACCACGCCAGCGCGCGCCCGAGGCCCAGCGCGCCGCGCTCGGCGCGCCAGGCGTAGAACAGGCGCGCCACCGCGGGCGTGCGGCTGACGGCCTTGCGCACCAGGTGCCCGGCTTCCAGGTGCGCGCGGGCCATCGGCTCGGGCACGAAGCCGCAGCCCAGCCCGCGCAGCTGCGCCTCGAGCTTGCCGCGCAGGTTGGGCACGGTCAGCACGTCCTGGCCAGGCAGCAGGTTCACGGTCACCGGGGCCAGGCGCTGCGCGGTGTCGGCCACCGCCACGGCGCGGTGGTGCACCAGCATGTCGTCGCTCACCGGCCCCTCGACACGGGCCAGCGGGTGGTGCGGCGCCACGCAGAACACGAAGCCCACCTCGCCCAGCGGCTTGAGCTCGATGCCGCCGGGGTTGACCTGCTCGCCCGACACCCCGATGGCGAGGTCCACCTGCCCGGTGACCAGCGCCTCCCAGGTGCCGGCCAGCACATCGGTGCGCAGGCGCAGGCGCGTGGCGCGGGCGCCGGGCTCACCAGCGCCCTGGCCGCCTTGGCCGCCGGCGGGCCGCGCATCGCGGTCTTCGCAGAACGCCTGCACCAACTCGAACACCACCGGCATCGACAGGATGTCTTCCACGCTCACCGCGAGCTCGGCCTCCCAGCCGCTGGCCACGCGCTTGACGCGGTTGGCCACCGCGTCCATCTCGTGCAGCAGCCGGCGGCCTTCCTGCAGCAGCTCGGCCCCGGCGGCAGTGAGCTGCGCCTGGCGCGAGCTGCGGTCGAACAGCAGCACGTCCAGCGCCTCTTCCAGCTGACGCACGTTGTACGTCAGCGCCGAAGGCACCTTGCCGAGCTCACGCGCGGCCGCCGCAAAGCTGCCCTCGCGGGCGATGGTGTCGATCATCAGCAGCGCGTCGGGCGTCAGCGCGTTGCGGGCGTGCAGCGGCGGGGCGGGCATGGCTTTCATCTTATTTGAACGGGCGCTTCAAGCACCGTCAGCCCGCGCAGCCCCCCGCACGCCTACAGTGCGACCGCATCAGGAGACCCCGACCATGCTCACGCTGCGCAAGTCCGCCGACCGCGGTTACGCCGACCACGGCTGGCTGAAGAGCCACCACAGCTTCTCGTTCGCCGACTACCACGACCCGCGCCACATGGGCGTGGGCAACCTGCGCGTCATCAACGACGACCGCATCGCGCCGGGCACCGGCTTCGGCACGCACGGCCACCGCGACATGGAGATCGTCAGCTACGTGCTCGCCGGTGCCCTGGCCCACCGCGACAGCATGGGCAACGGCGAAGCCGGCGCGGCCGGCCGCGGCCGGGCCGACGGCGTGATCCTGCCCGGCGACGTGCAGCGCATGAGCGCCGGCACCGGCGTGATGCACAGCGAGTTCAACCACGACGCCGAGCACACCACGCACTTCCTGCAGATCTGGATCCTGCCGCGGCAGCGCGGCATCGCCCCGGGCTACGAGCAAAAGCGCTTCGACGCCCCGGCCAAGCGCGGCCGGCTCGCGCTCATCGCCTCGGAAGACGGCCGCGAGGGCTCGGTGACGATCCACGCCGACGCCAGCCTGCGCGCCGGGTTGTTCGACGGCGACGAACGCGCCGAGCTGGCGCTCGACCCCCAACGCCTGACCTACGTGCACCTGGTGCGCGGCCGGCTCGAAGCCAACGACCAGCCCCTGGCCGGCGGCGACGCGCTGACGCTGGCCGGCGAATCGCGCCTTGTGCTGGCGCGCGGCGCGGATGCCGAAGTGCTGGTGTTCGACCTGGCGCCCAACGGCTGAGCCGCCTCCCGCCGGCCCGGGCCGGCGAGCGCGGGCGATCAGGCCCGGGCGGCCTGCTCCCCGGCCAGCCGCGCCCCGGCCGCCAGCGCGCGCAACTTGGCCTCGGCCACTTCACGCTTCATCGGCGCCATGCCGCAGTTGGTGCAAGCCACCAGCCGGCCGCGCGGCACGAAGCGCAACGCCGTGGCCAGCGTGGTGGCCACCTCCTCGGGCGTCTCCACCACGTCGCTGGCCACGTCGATCACGCCGACCATCACGTCCTTGCCCTCCAGCAGCGCCATCAGGTCGGGCGGCACATGCGAGTGGATGCACTCCAGGCTCACCTGGTCGATCGGGCTCTTTGCCAGCGCCGGAAAGACGCGCTCGTACTGGCGCCACTCGCCGCCCAGCGTCTTCTTCCAGTCGACGTTGGCGGGGATGCCGTAGCCGTAGCAGATGTGCACCGCCGTCTTGCACGCCAGCCCCTGGGCGGCGCGCTCCAGTGCGCGCACGCCCCAGTCGGCGGCCTCGTCCATGTAGACGTTGAACGCCGGCTCGTCGAACTGCACGATGTCCACGCCATCGGCCTGAAGCGCTCGGGCCTCCTGGTTGAGCAGTTCGGCGAAGGCGAAGGCCATCTTCACGCGGTCGCCGTAGAACCGGTCGGCCACCGTGTCGACGATGGTCATCGGGCCGGGCAGCGTGAACTTGATGCGCCGCGTGGTATGCGCGCGCAGCAGCTGCGCCTCGGCAGCATGCACCCGGCCGGCCAGCGCCAGCGGCGCCACCACCTGCGGCACCATCGCCTTGTAGCGGTCGTTGCGAATACCCATCTCCACCTTGTGCGCAAAGTCGATGCCCGCCACCCGCTCCAGGAAGCCGTGCACGAAGTGCTGCCGGCTCATCTCGCCGTCGCCGATGACGCTCAAGCCCGCGTCCTCTTGCGCCTTGATCCACAGCAGCGTGGCATCGCGCTTGGCCTCATCCAGATCGGCGCCGGCGGCAGGCCGCCATTGCGGCCACAGCTTGCCGGTCTCGGCCAGCCAGCCCGGCTTGGGCAGGCTTCCGGCGATGGCGGTGTCGAACATGTGTGGTGTCTCCGTGTTGATGAAAGGGCT
>JAEUPC010000003.1 GCA_016789865.1 Rubrivivax sp. | reverse complement strand
CACGAATGCCAGCGGCAGCGGCACGCCCTGCTGCACGTGCAGCCACCAGATCGTGTACATGCCCACCATGATCAGTTCGGCGTAGCAGATCCACACCACGTCGATGACGCCGAAGATGAGGTTCAGGCCCAGCGACAGCAGCGCCAGCAGCCCGCCCAGCAGCAGCCCGTTGAGCACCGCCTCGAGGAAGAAGATGTCGAATACCTGTGCCATCACATCCCCAGGTAGGCGCGGCGCACCGCGTCGTCGGCCAGCAGCTCGGCGGCGCGCCCGCTGGCGTGGATGCGGCCGGTTTCCAGCAGGTAGGCGCGGTCGACCACGCGCAGCACCTGCTGCACGTTCTGTTCCACCACGAGCACGGTGTAGCCCTCGGCGCTCATGCGGCGCACGACTTCGAAGATGCTCTGCACGACCAGCGGCGCCAGGCCCGCCGAGGGCTCGTCCAGCAGCAGCAGCTTGGGGCCGCTCATCAACGCCCGGCCGATGGCGCACATCTGCTGCTCGCCGCCCGAAAGCGTGCCGGCCATCTGCGTGCGCCGCTCCTTCATGCGCGGGAACAGCTCGTACACGCGCGCCAGCCGCTCGGCGAAGCGCGCGCGCGCCGCGGGCAGGAAGGCGCCCATGCGCAGGTTGTCTTCCACCGTCAGGCGCGGAAACAGGCGCCGGCCTTCAGGCACCTGCGCGATGCCCAGCGCCGTGACCTCGTGCGCGGGCAGGTCGTTGCAGCGCCGGCCCTCCATCACGAGCTCGCCGCCGCTGGCCGGGATGAGCCCGGAGATCGCCCGCAGCAGCGTCGTCTTGCCCGCGCCGTTAGGGCCGATGACGGCCACAGACTCGCCGGCCTTCACTTCCAGCGAGACGCCGAACAGCGCCTGGAAGCTGCCGTAACCGGCCGACAGGTTGGTGAGAGTCAGCATGGCTGTGTGGCGCCCCTGTGCCGGCTCCCTCTCCCCGCGTGCGGGGAGAGGGCTGGGGTGAGGGGGCGGCAAAAACACGCCCCGGCTGACAACCGCACTGCCCTCACCCCGGCCTTCTCGCGCAGGCGCGAGAGGCAGCCTGCATGGCACCGAGCGAAGTTGGTCAGCATCGCTTCAGTCGCCTCTGCCGGCGCTCGCCTGCGCCTGCGCCTGCTCGCGCGCCAGCGCCTGCTGCTGCACCGCGCCGGCGTCGGTGCCGAGGTAGACCTCCACCACCTTGGGGTCGTGCGCCACCTCGCTGGGCAGGCCGCGTGCGATGACCTCGCCGTGGTCGAGCACGATGGCGCGGTCGATCACGCGCATCAGCACGCCCATGATGTGCTCGACCCAGACGATGGTGATGCCGCGCTCGTCGCGGATGCGGCGCAGCATGTCGGCGGCCTGGTTCATCTCGGCTTCGTCCAGCCCGCCCAGGCTCTCGTCGGCCAGCAGCAGGCGCGGGCGGGTGGCCAGCGCGCGCGCCATTTCCAGCTTCTTCAGCCCGGCCGCCCCCAGACCCTCCAGGCCCAGGCCCACCTCGCGCGGCAGGCCGATGAGTTCCAGCGCCTCGTGCGCGCGCCGCTCGGCCTCGGCGCGGCCGATGCGCTCGGCGCTGCCGTAGAAGGCGGCCAGCGTGGCGTTCTCGAGGATCGTGAGCTTGCGAAACGGCCGCGGGATCTGGAACGTGCGCGCCACGCCGCGGCGGCACACCTCGTTGGGCGGCAGGCCGCCGATCTCGACGCCGTCCAGGCGGATCGAACCGGCGCTGGGCGCGTACAGGCCCGCGATGACGTTGAACGTGGTGCTCTTGCCGCTGCCGTTGGGGCCGATGAGCCCGAGGATCTCGCCACGCTCCAGGCGGAACGACACGCGGTCGACGGCCGTGAAGCCGCCGAACCGCTTGGTGAGCTGATCGACTTCGAGCACCTGCCGCTGAAGTGCCGCTGCGGGATGGGCGCGCGTTACTGCGAGTAGGCGTGCCCCTTGGGCAGCGGCAGCACCGGGTCCTTGGTCTTGATGGCGGTGGGCCAGACGATGAAGGTGTCCTGGGCGTTGTACTGCATCACCACCGGCGAACTCAGCGCGTTCTGCCCGGCCATTGCGTGGCCGGCCGGATTGAACTTCACACCATAGCCCTGGATGGTGCCGCCGACCTTGATGTCGGTTTCCAGCGCCGCCTTGCGCAGCGCCTCGGCGTCGACACCGCCGTGTTTCTTGATGGCGCGCGGCAGCACGTCGGTGAAGAAGATCCAGCTCTGGTTGAAGCCCATCGAAAGGTGCGGCGGAATCTCATCGGACTTCACGTCGGCCTTGTAGCGGCGCACCATCTCCTTGACCACGTCGCCCAGGCCCGGGGCCAGCGAGGCAGGGTTGAGCAACTGCGCGCCCACCGGGTCGACGTTGTAGATGAGGTTGGCGTCGTCCTTGAAGGTGGTGTAGAGCTTGTCGAACTGGCCGTAGCCCGCGCCATGGCCGATGAGCGCCGACCAGCGCAGTTGCTGCTCCTTGGCCTGGCGCAGGAACAGCGTGATGTCGGGGTTGTAGCCGGTGTGCAGGATGACATCAGGCCGCGCGCGCTTGAGTTTGGTGACCAGCGGCGAGAGATCGGGCGAGGTGGCCGCATAACCCTCCTTGAGCACCACCTGCATGCCGAAGCCCTTGCAGGCACTGTCGTTGCCGCTGGCCACGCCGGCGCCGTAAGGCCCGTCTTCGTAGATCACGGCCACTTTCAGGTCCTTCGGGTCTTTGCCCAGGCGCGCCTTGGCCTGCTCGTTGAGGAAGGTGCACGAGGCCTCGCCGAACTGGTCGGAGTGCACCTGGGCACGGAAGACGTACTGCATCTTCTTGTCCTTCAGCACCGCCGAGGCCACGCAGACGTTGGCCCACATGAACTTCCTGGCCGCCTCGGCCTTCTGCGCCATCGGCACGCAGTGGGCGCTGGAGAACACGCCCATGATCATGTCGACCTTTTCCTGGTTGACCAGGCGCTCGTACTCGTTGATGGCGACGTCGGCCTTGCTCTGCGCGTCGGCATAGAAGGGCTTGATCTTCCAGCCCTCGACCCCGCCGCGCTCGTTGATCATGTCGATGGCGTACTTGGTGCCCAGGTACGAGGCGTTGCTGCCGCCGGCGGCAAAGGGGCCGGTGAGGTCGTAGATGACGCCGATCTTGAGTTCCTTGGCCTGCGCGAAGGCACCGGCGGCAGCCAGCGCCAGCAGGGTGGCGGTGAGGATTCGCTTCATCGAGGGGGCTCCTTGCGGCGGGGGTGGTCGAACGGCGCCGGCCCGGCAGGGCTAACGCATGAACTGGCGCACATGGTCGGCACCGAGGCCGACCGTCTCGAAGTGCGCGCGGTACTTGTCGATGCGCGTGAACACGTCGTCGTAGCCGATCGACTGGCCATCGGGGTCGACATACATCAGCGCGCCGTGCACGGTGAACAGGGTGATCATCTCGGCGCAGTCGTCGGGCACGACCAGCGTGTGCGTCTCGCCCGGCGGCTCGAAGACGTAGCTGCCTTCCTCGGCGACCCAGTCGTGCTCGAGGTAGTGCCAGCGGCCGCGGATGACGTAGGCGTGCACGGCGCCCGAATGGCGATGCCGCTGCAGCACGCCCGAGCGGCGCACGCGCAGCACATGCGTGTAGTGGCCGCCCGAGACGCTCAGGTGCAGCGGGCGCGACCAGATGCCCTCGGCCACGGGCGCCCACAGCCGCTCGTCAGCGGTCATCACGCCGTGCACCACCAGGTCGGGCGCCATGCCCCAGGGCTGCGGCTTGCGGTACGCCACCCGGCGCGGGTCGCTGGTCGAGGGCGGGGTGGGCTCGGGCATGGGCGGCATGACGACAGGCGTGTGCGGTGTCGGCAGTTTCCTGAGGCGGGCCAGCCGCGGCAATGCGGGTTTGCCATCGCGGTGCGGACTGCGACGCTCGGACATCCGCATCGTGCACCGACGTGGAGCCGGCGGGCACAATGCCCGGTACCACGGCATGGAACAGGCATGGAACCACTCGACCTCGTGATCGAAGGCGGCACGGTCATCGACGGCACGCGCGCGCCGCGTTTCGACGCCGACGTGGCCGTGGCCGGCGGGCGCATCGTCGGCATCGAGGCGCCCGGCGCGCTGCGCGACCGGGCTGCGCGGCAGCGCATCGCGGCCCACGGCCGCATCGTCGCCCCCGGGTTCATCGACGCGCACACGCACGACGACATCGCGGTGCTGCGCGAGCCGGGCCTGGCGTTCAAGGTCTCGCAGGGGGTGACCACGGTGGTCACGGGCAATTGCGGCATCAGCCCGGCGCCACTGGAGCCTGACACGCCGGCGCCGCCGCCCATCTCGCTGGCGGTCCACGACACCGCCGGGCGCTTCGCGAGCTTCGGCGCCTACGTCGGGGCGCTGCGCCGGCAACCGGCGGCGGTGAACGTGGCGCCGCTGCTGGGCCACACCACGCTGCGCGCGCGCTGCATGGGCGAGCTGTCGCGCGGCGCCACGGCGGCCGAGGTGGAGGCGATGCGCGCCCATGTGCGCGAGGCGCTTCAGGCCGGCGCGATCGGCGTGTCCACCGGCACCTTCTACCCGCCGGCTGCGGCCGCGCCCACCGACGAGATCATCGAGGTGTGCCGCCCGCTCACCGGCAGCGGCGGCGTCTATGTCACGCACATGCGCGACGAGGGCGACGCGGTGATGCCCTCGATCGAGGAGACGCTGCGCATCGGCCGCGAGCTCGCGGTGCCGGTGGTCATCTCGCACCACAAGGTGACCCTGCCGCACAACTGGGGCCGCTCCAGCGAGACGCTGGCGCGCATCGGCGAGGCGATGCAGTGCCAATGCGTGGCACTGGACTGCTACCCCTACACCGCCGGCAGCACCATGCTGCACAGCGACCCCGTGCGGCTGCAGGGCCGCGTGCTCATCGCGCACAGCGAGCCGCACCCGGCGATGGCCGGCCGCGAGCTGGCCGACATCGCGCGCGAGTGGGGCTGCGACAAGCTGGAGGCGGTGCGCCGGCTGCAGCCCGCCTCGGCCATCTA
>JAEUPC010000240.1 GCA_016789865.1 Rubrivivax sp. | reverse complement strand
CCAGCGCAGCGCCGAGAACGCGCGCCAGATCAGCGACATCATCGGCCGCTCGCGCGAGGACATCGAGCTCGGCTCGGCGCTGGCCGACAACACCGGCGCCGACCTGAAGAGCACCGACGGGCTGGTGCTGCGCGTGCACGAGGCCATGCGCGAGGTGGTGCAGCTCACCCGCCAGGGGCAGCAGCGTTCGCAGGAGATCCTCGACGAGGTCAGCAGCCTGAGCACCCTGACCGAGGCCAACGGCTCACTGGTGCACCAGATCGCCGACGCCTCGCAGTCGCTTTCGCGCCAGGGCACCGAGCTGAGCGGGCGGGTCGAGGGCTTCAAGCTCACCTGAGGCCGATACCCCGGCCGTGTGCCGGCGCGTGGTGAGGGGGTGCCGCGACGGCGTGGTTCTGTGGTTTCGTGGTTCCGTGGTTTCGTGGTTTCGTGGTTTCGTGGTTTCGTGGTGCCGCGGTGCCGCGGTGCCGTGGTTCCGTGGCGCCACGGCGCCACGGCGCCGGACGCGCGGCCCGACCTGCGCGCGCCCTGCGGACGGCCGGCACCCACCTCTGCTAGCCTTGCGCGATGACCTCTTTCGATGCCAGCCTGCGCGGTGTGCGCGCCGCCATCATCGACCTCGACGGCACGCTCGTCGACACGGTGGGCGACTTCGAAGCCGCGCTGGGCGCCACGCTGGCCGAGCTCGGCCGGCCCGCCGTGACGCGCGAGTTCATCGGCCGCACGGTGGGCAAGGGCACCGAGCACCTGATCGCGCGCACGCTGGCCGAGGTGGGTGCGCCGCCGGCGCTGTTCGAGCACGCCTTCGGGCTGTACCAGCAGCACTATCGGCGCATCAACGGCCGGCACTCGGAGGTCTTCGAAGGCGCGCGCGAAGGGCTGGCCGGGCTGCGCGCGCGCGGCTGGCCGCTCGTGTGCCTGACCAACAAGCCGGGCGCGTTTGCCGCCCCGCTGCTGGAGGCCAAGGGCCTGCGGCCGTTCTTCGCGCATGTGTTCGGGGGCGATGCGTTCGCGCGCAAGAAGCCCGACCCGCTGCCGCTGGTGCAGGCCTGCCGGGCGCTGGGCACCGAGCCGCACCAGACGCTGATGGTGGGCGACTCCAGCAACGACGCGGCCGCCGCGCGCGCCGCCGGCTGCCCGGTGGTGCTGCTCAGCCACGGCTACAACCATGGCGAGCCGGTTGAAGCGGCCGGCGCCGACGCGGTGCTCGACCGGCTGGACGAGTTGCTGCCGCTGCTGGAGACCGCTGCGGGGTAGTGCGCCGCGGGGCGGCCTGTGGCGGGGCCGTGGAGCCCGGCGGGCCAGGCGGGCCGCGGGGCGGCCGCCGGGGCTGCTGCTACCATCGCGCCCGATGTGCACCCTGGCCACTCACGCTGCCGCCGTCGCCGCCTTCTCTGCGGCGCGGGGAGCCTGGCCCTGGCGTCGCTGGCCCTGCTGCCAGTGGTGAAGCGCCGGCGCGTCGCGCCGCCCGCTTCCTGAAGACTGCCGCGGTGGCCAGCGCCGCCGCCCCCTGATGCCCCGGCCCTGGCGCCCGGCGGGCATCCGCCAGAGGAAAGCACCGTGATCACCGAACTCGAGTTCAAGAGCCTGGCCAGCCAGGGCTACAACCGCATCCCGCTCATCGCCGAGGCGTTTGCCGACCTCGAGACGCCGCTGTCGCTGTACCTGAAGCTGGCCGCCGGTGGGCGCCACAGCTTCCTGCTGGAAAGCGTGGTCGGCGGCGAGCGCTTCGGCCGCTATTCGTTCATCGGCCTGCCGGCGCGTACGCTGCTGCGGGCGTCCTGGCCGGAAGCGGGCACCGGCAACGACGCCGTCACGGAGGTCGTGACAGAGGGTCGCGTGGTGGAGTCGCACGTGGGCAACCCGCTGGACTTCATCGGCGCGTACCAGCAGCGCTTTCGCGTTGCGCTGCGGCCCGGGCTGCCGCGCTTCTGCGGCGGGCTGGCGGGGTACTTCGGCTACGAGACGGTGCGCTTCATCGAGAAGAAGCTCGCCGGGCGGCGGCTGCCCGGCGGCATCGGCACGCCGGTGATCATGCTGCTGCAATGCGAGGAGCTGGCGGTCATCGACAACCTCTCGGGGCGGCTGTACCTCATCGTCTACGCCGACCCCACGCAGCCCGAGGCGTGGTTTGCCGGCAAGCGGCGGCTGGCGGAGTTGACCGACAAGCTGCGCTTCTCGGTGACGGCGCCGCAGGTGAGGCGGGGGCCCAGCTACGCGGTGGAGCGCGAGTTCGCCAAGGCCGACTTCGAAGCCGCCGTGCTGCGCGCCAAGGAGTACATCGCTGCGGGCGACTGCATGCAGGTGGTGATCGGCCAGCGGCTGAAGAAGCGCTACACCGAGAGCCCGCTGGCGCTGTACCGCGCGCTGCGCTCGCTCAACCCGAGCCCCTACATGTACTACTACGACATGGGCGGCTTCCAGATCGTCGGGGCGAGCCCGGAGATCCTGGTGCGCGAGGAGCACGACGCGGCCGAGCCGGCGCAGCAGACAGTGACGATTCGCCCGATCGCCGGCACGCGGCCGCGCGGCGCCACGCCCGAGCGCGACGCGGCGCTGGAAGCCGAACTGCTGGCCGACCCCAAGGAGCGCGCCGAGCACGTGATGCTCATCGACCTGGCGCGCAACGACATCGGCCGCATCGCCGAGGTGGGCACGGTGAAGGTGAGCGAGGCCTTCGGCATCGAGCGCTATTCGCACGTCATGCACATCGTCAGCAACGTGCAGGGGCGGCTCAAGCCGGGACTCAGCGCGCTGGACGTGCTGAAGGCGAGCTTCCCGGCCGGCACGCTTTCAGGGGCGCCGAAGATCCGCGCGATGGAGCTCATCGACGAGCTGGAGCCGGTGGAGCGCGGCATCTACGGCGGCGCGGTGGGTTACCTCAGTTTCGCCGGCGACATGGACGTGGCGATCGCCATCCGCACCGGCGTGGTGAAGGACCAGGTGCTCTACGTGCAGGCCGGTGCCGGTGTGGTGGCCGACAGCGTGCCCGAGCTCGAGTGGAGGGAAACCGAAGCCAAGGCGCGTGCGGTGCTGCGCGCGGCCGAGCTTGTCGAGGAGGGCTTCTGATGCTCGCGAGCGCACTGCGTTGGCTGCCGCCGCCGAAGCGGCAGGCCTCGCTTCGGAGCGGCCCGGCCGGAGAAGCGACATGCTCCTGATGATCGACAACTACGACAGCTTCACCTTCAACCTCGTGCAGTACTTCGGCGAGCTGGGCGAGGAGGTGCGGGTGGTGCGCAACGACGAGATCACGCTGGAGGGCATCGCCGGGCTGAAGCCCGCGAGGCTGGTGCTTTCGCCCGGGCCCTGCTCGCCGGCCGAGGCGGGCATCTGCGTGAGTGCGATCCGGCATTTCATGGGCCAGATGCCGATCCTGGGCGTATGCCTCGGGCATCAGAGCATCGGGGCGGCGCTGGGCGGGCAGATCGTGCGCGCACCGGTGCCGATGCACGGCAAGACGAGCGTCATCCGGCACGACGGCCGCGGGGTGTACGCCGGTCTGCCGGAGCGCTTCTCGGTGATCCGCTACCACTCGCTGGTGATCGAACCCGAGACGCTGCCGGCGGGCCTGGCCGTCAGCGCCCGCACCGACGACGGCATCATCATGGGCGTGCGCCACCGCGAGCTGGCGAGCACCGAGGCGCCGCTGGAGGGGGTGCAGTTCCACCCGGAGTCGGTGCTCAGCGAACACGGCCACGCGCTGCTGCGCAACTTCCTGCGCGCGGCTCGCTGAAGCAGCCGCGCGGCCGGCCACGACAAGCCACCACGACAACCACGACAGGAGCAGCGCCCATGGCGATCAGCAACACCGAAGCGCTGGTGCGCGTCATCGAGCACCGCGAGATCTTCCACGACGAGATGCTGGCGCTGATGCGCCGCATCATGAGCGGCGAGATGAGCCCGGTGATGATCGCCGCGCTCACGATGGGCCTGCGGGTGAAGAAGGAGACGATCGGGGAGATCGCCGCGGCCGCGCAGGTGATGCGCGAGTTCGCCACCCCGGTGGCGGTGGCCGACCGCACGCACCTGGTGGACATCGTCGGCACGGGCGGCGATTCGTCGCACACGTTCAACATCTCCACCGCGTCGATGTTCGTGGCCGCGGCGGCCGGCGCGCGCGTGGCCAAGCACGGCGGGCGCAGCGTGTCGTCGACGTCGGGCTCGGCCGACGTGCTGGAAACGCTGGGCGCCTACATCGGCCTGAAGCCCGACCAGGTGGCGGCGTGCCTGGCCGAGACCGGCATCGGCTTCATGTTCGCGCCCAACCACCATTCGGCGATGAAGCATGCCGCACCGATCCGCAAGGAGCTGGGCGTGCGCACGATCTTCAACATCCTCGGGCCGCTGACCAACCCGGCCGGCGCGCCGAACCAGCTGCTGGGGGTGTTCCACCCCGACCTCGTGGGCATCCAGGTGCGCGTGCTGCAGCGCCTGGGCAGCGAGCACGTGATGGTGGTCTACGGCACGAACGGCATGGACGAGATCTCGCTGTCGGGCGAGACGATGGTCGGCGAACTGAAGGGCGGCGAGGTGCGTGAGTACATGGTGCACCCCAGCGACTTCGGGCTGCCGGTGTACGACTCGCGCGTGCTGAAGGTGGCCAACCAGCAGGAGAGCGTGGCCTGCATCCAGCGCGCGCTGGCCAACGAGGACGGGCCGGTGCGCGACGTGGTATTGCTCAACGCCGGCGCCGGGTTGTATTGCGCCGGCGTGGCCGCCTCGGTCGGCGAAGGCGTCAAGCGTGCGCGCGAGGCCGTGGCCTCGGGCGCGGCGCTGGCCAAGCTGAGCCAGTTCGTCAGCGTGACGAACCGGTTGCGGCCGGCGGCCTGATGAAGGCGGCGCGCCGATGAGCGACATCCTGCAGCGCATCGTCGCCGTCAAGCGCGAGGAGGTGGCCGCGGGCCGTGCGCGGCGTTCGCTGGCCAGCTGGCGCGAGGCGGCCGAGTCGGCCGAAGCACGGGCGGGGCTGCGCGACTTCGAGGGCGCGTTGCGCGGCAAGGTGGCGGCTGGCCGCAGCGCCGTGATCGCCGAGGTGAAGAAGGCCAGCCCGAGCAAGGGCGTGCTGCGCGAGCGGTTCGTACCCGCCGAGATCGCGGCCAGCTATGCCCGGCACGGGGCGGCCTGCCTGAGCGTGCTGACCGACGAGCGCTTCTTCCACGGCCACGCCGAATTCCTGGGCCAGGCACGCGCAGCCTGTGCCCTGCCGGCGCTGCGCAAGGACTTCGTCATCGACGAGTACCAGGTGGTGGAGGCGCGGGCGATCGGCGCCGATGCGATCTTGCTGATCGCCGCCTGCCTGGACGATGCGCAGATGGCCGACCTCGAGGCGGCGGCGCTCGCGCTGGGCATGGCCGTTCTGGTGGAGGTGCACGACGCTGCGGAACTCGAGCGCGCGCTGCGGCTGAAGACGCCGCTGGTCGGCGTGAACAACCGCAACCTGCGCAGCTTCGAGGTCTCGTTGCAGACCACGCTGGACCTGCGCGCGCGCGTGCCGGGTGACCGGTTGCTGGTCACCGAGTCCGGCATTCAGAGCCCGGACGATGTGCAGCGCATGCGCGATGCGGGTGTCCACGCGTTCCTGGTCGGGGAGGCGTTCATGCGGGCTGCCGACCCGGGGGCGGCGTTGGCAGCCCTTTTCGCCTGACAGCGACCCACTGGGCGGAGGTGGCTGTCCGCTCCGGTTGCCTGCAATCCTGTCGACACCGGGCCGCAAGTGAGCGAATACATACACAATGCTTGGCAGCGCTGGAATGGCTGCCCTTGCCGACGCTGGCTTGGCAGCACCGCCCCGTAGCGGCCGGCGCGGCCTGCCTGCGCTGCTATACTCGCGGGTTCTCCCTGGAGGGGTGCCCGAGTGGCTAAAGGGGGCAGACTGTAAATCTGTTGGCTTACGCCTACGCTGGTTCGAATCCAGCCTCCTCCACCAGGAAGACCCCGCGGGAGTAGTTCAATGGCAGAACCTTAGCCTTCCAAGCTAATGACGCGGGTTCGATTCCCGCTTCCCGCTCCAGGTACCCGTCTTCGCGCCTGCGCGCCGCGCCCCTCGAGATTGTTCAGTCGCTACCGGTCTGTCGTCAGTCGTCCTTGTCGCCAGACCCGTATCGATGCCCATGTGGCTCAGTGGTAGAGCACTCCCTTGGTAAGGGAGAGGTCGCGCGTTCGATCCGCGCCATGGGCACCAAACACCGTCGACTGCAACGCAGCTCTCTGATCTCAACGATCTCA
>JAEUPC010000140.1 GCA_016789865.1 Rubrivivax sp. | reverse complement strand
GGCACCGCGATGGAGGGCAAGATCAAGGTCGTCTACGGCTCGTACTCCAACCTGCCGGGTGACCACCAGAAGGTGTCCAACGACTTCCGCAAGAAGTACAACGAGGACTACTCGGCCTCGACCATCTACCACCTGTTCCGCCTGCTGCCGGCCGCGATGGCCAAGGCCAAGAGCACCGACCCGGTCAAGGTGGCCTTCGCGATGGAAGGCCTGACGGTGCCCAGCTTCAGCGGCGAGGTCACGATGCGCAAGAGCGACCACCAGCTGCAGCAGACGCTGTACCAGTTCACGTGGCGCAAGAAGGACGCCAAGAACCCGTTCGACGTGGAGGGCACCGGCATGACATGGGCGCTGGAGCGCGCCTTCGAGCCGCACGTGTCAAGCACGCCCACCTCCTGCGACATGAAGCGCCCGGCGCAGTAGCCGGCGCTCCCCGAGCACGGGGCCCGCTCGAGTCGTTCGGCGGGCTCCGTTTTCTTTGCGCAGCACCCGACGCGAGCCCGCCTGCCCGGCCATGGAACTGGTCACCATCTCGCTGCTGAACGGCGTCAGCTACGGGCTGCTGCTGTTCATGCTCAGCGCCGGCCTGACGCTGATCTTCAGCATGATGGGCGTGCTGAACTTCGCCCACGCCAGCTTCTACATGATCGGCGCCTACGTCGCCTACAGCACGATGCAGTGGGTGGGCTACTGGGCGGCGCTGGTCACCGCGCCGCTGGCGGCGTTCGTGCTGGGCGCCGCCTTCGAGCGGCTGTGCCTGCGGCGCGTGCACAAGTTCGGGCATGTGCCCGAGCTGCTCATCACCTTCGGCCTGTCGTTCCTGGCCTTCGAGGTGGTGCAGATCATCTGGGGCCGTGCGGCAGTGGAGTACCGCGTGCCGGCGGCGCTGGACGGCCCGCTGTTCACCATCTTCGACACGCACTTCCCGAAGTACCGCGCGTTCATGATGGCGGTGGCCGTGGTGATGCTGGTGGTGCTGTGGCTGTTGCTGGCGCGCACGCGCATCGGCATGGTCATCCGCGCGGCACTCACGCACCCCGAGATGACCGAGGCGCTGGGCCACAACGTGCCGCGCGTGATGATGCTGGTGTTCGGCGGCGGGGCGGCGCTGGCCGGGCTGGCCGGGGTGATCGGCGGCAACGCCTACGCCACCGAGCCGGGCATGGCCGCGGCGGTGGGGCCCATCATCTTCGTCGTCGTGGTGGTGGGCGGCATGGGGTCGCTGGCCGGTGCGTTCGTCGCCTCGCTGGTGATCGGCGTGATGCAGACTTTCGCGGTGGCGGTGGACCAGTCGGTCGTCACGGTGCTCAAGTCGGCCGGGGTGATGTTGTCGCCGAAGATGTTCGGCTACCCGGTGCTGGAGCTGAAGCTGTCGCAGGTGGCGCCGATCCTGCCTTACCTGCTGCTGGTGCTGATGTTGATCTTCCGGCCGCGCGGCCTGATGGGCACGCGCGAAGGCTAGACATGGCTCCTCCCCGAAGCGCCTTCGGCGTCTCCCCCCCGGGGGGGCATTGCCAGCGGGCCGGCACAGCCGGGTCCGCGGCGGTCAATTGGTTCGGTCGGGGCACGACGTGAACCGCGGCCGCATCGTCGTCTGGGGCCTGTTTGCGGCGGTGCTCGTCGTCGCGCCGCTGGTCTTCAAGTCGAGCCTGGCGCTGTCGATGCTCACGCAGATGGGCTACATGATCGTCATCTGCCTGAGCTACAACCTGCTCCTGGGCCAGGGCGGCATGCTCAGCTTCGGGCACGCGGTGTACGTGGGCCTGGGCGCCTACGGCACCATCCACGCGCTCAATGCGGTGAGCGGGGGGTCGCTGGCGCTGCCGGTGAGCCTGCTGCCGCTGGTGGGTGGCCTGTCGGGCCTGCTGTTCGCCGCGCTGCTGGGCTACGTGACGACGAAGAAGGCGGCCACGCCGTTCGCGATGATCACGCTCGGCGTGGGCGAGCTCGTGTTCGCGATGAGCCTGATGCTCCCGGCCTTCTTCGGCGGGGAGGCCGGCATCAGCGGCAACCGCGTCGTCGGCAAGCCGGTGTGGGGCATCAGCTTCGGGCCGCAGATCCAGGTGTACTACCTGGCCGCGTGCTACTGCTTCGCCAGCACCGCGGCGCTGTTCGCGCTGACGCGCACGCCGCTGGGTCGCATGCTCAACGCCGTGCGTGACAACCCCGAGCGCGTGGAGTTCGTCGGCTACAGCACGCAGATCGTGCGCTACATCGCCTTCATGATCGCCGGCTTCTTCGCCGGCATCGGTGGCGGGCTGGCGGCACTGAACTTCGAGACCGTGACGGCCGAGACGCTGTCGGGCCTGCGCAGCGGCGGCTACCTGCTGTTCACCTTCCTGGGCGGCGCGATGTTCTTCTTCGGGCCGATCATCGGTGCGGTGCTGCTGGTGCTGGCGCTGGTGCTGTTCTCCGAAGTCACCAAGGCCTGGCAGATCTACCTGGGCCTGGTGTTCATGGTGATGGTGATGTTTGCGCCGGGCGGCATCGCGAGCCTGGTGATGATGAACCTGCGCGTGGCGACGTTCGGCCGGCTGCGTGGCCTGCTGGTGCCCTACGCCGGGCTGGCGGTCACCGGGCTTGTCACGCTGCTGGGCAGTGCGGCCATCGTCGAGATGGTCTATCACATCCAGCTCGACGCCGCGCTCGGCTCGACCATCAAGTTCCTCGGCACGACGCTGGACACGCGGGCCGCCGGCTCCTGGGTGGGCGCGCTGACGGCGCTGGTGATCGGCGGCGCGCTGTTCGAAGCGGTGCGGCGCGGCTTCGCGCGGCGCTGGGGCGAGGCGCAGGCGTTCATCGAGGCGGAGATCCGGCGCCGCGAGAGCGGCGACACACCCGGGCCGACGGCGGCCATGGCCGGCGCCACGCCCGGCCCCACGACATGAGCAGCGGATCG
Organism: Rubrivivax sp.; assembly: GCA_016789865.1. Classification (GTDB taxonomy): domain Bacteria; phylum Pseudomonadota; class Gammaproteobacteria; order Burkholderiales; family Burkholderiaceae_C; genus Rubrivivax. The sequence continues at coordinate 708 of JAEUPC010000140.1, read as the reverse complement.
GGCGGCGGCATGGGCGGCAGCGCGGGCGGGAGCGTGGGCGGCGGTCCCGGCAGCAACGCGGGTGGACAGCCCGTGCTGGAGCTGCGCGACCTGCGCAAGAGCTTCGGGCGCACCGAGATCATCCGCGGCACGAGCCTGGTCGTGAACGCCGGCGAGCGCGTGGCCATCATCGGCCCCAACGGCGCGGGCAAGAGCACGCTGTTCAATCTCATCAGCGGGCGCTTTGCGCCCACCAGCGGCGAGGTGCTGCTGCGCGGCCGGCGCATCAGCGGCCTGAAGCCCTTCGAGATCAACCGCCAGGGCCTGGCGCGCAGCTTCCAGGTGAGCAACCTGTTCACGCGCCTGTCGGTGTTCGAGAACGTGCGTTGCGCGGTGCTGTGGAGCATGGGTCACCGCTACGCGTTCTGGCGCTTCCTGTCGCGCCTGCAGGACGCCAACGACCGCGCCGAGGAGGTGCTGCGCATGATCCGCCTGGAGCGGCGGCGCGATGTGCTGGCGATGAACCTGACCTACGCCGAGCAGCGCGCGCTGGAAATCGGCATCACCATCGCCGGCGGCGCCGAGGTCGTGCTGCTGGACGAGCCCACCGCAGGCATGAGCCGCAGCGAGACGGCGCGCTTCGTCGAGCTCATCCGCGAGATCACGGTGGGCAAGACGCTGCTCACCGTGGAGCACGACATGGGCGTGGTGTTCGGGCTGGCCGACAAG
>JAEUPC010000124.1 GCA_016789865.1 Rubrivivax sp. | reverse complement strand
GGTTGCTCTTCACCGAGAGGTTGCCGAAGCTCGGCTCGATGGACGCATCGACGCCGATGATGTTGCTGATGGTCGCGGTGGGCGCGATGGCCACGCAGTTGCTGTTGCGCATGCCGTGCTCGCCGATGCGCTGGCGCAGCGCGCCCCAGTCCAGCGAGCCCGAGCGGTCCAGCTGCACGTAGGCATCGCCGCCGCGCTCCTGCGCCAGCAGGTCCAAGGTGTCCGGGGGCAGCATGCCGCGCTCCCACAGGCTGCCGCGGAAGCTGCTGTAGCGGCCGCGCTCGGCGGCCAGCTCGGTGCTGGCCCAGTAGGCGTGGTAGCACACCGCCTCCATCGAGCGGTCGGCGAAGTGCATCGCCTCCTCGCTGGCGTAGGGCAGGTGCAGCCGGTACAGGCAGTCCTGGAAACCCATGATCCCCAGGCCCACCGGGCGGTGGCGCAGGTTGCTGTCGCGCGCCTTCTTCACCGAGTAGTAATTGATGTCGATGACGTTGTCGAGCATGCGCATCGCCGTGCTGACCGTCTTCTTCAGCTTCACCTGGTCGATCTGGCCATCGTGCAGGTGCTGCGCCAGGTTCACGCTGCCCAGGTTGCACACCGCGATCTCGGTGTCGCTGGTATTCAGCGTGATCTCGGTGCACAGGTTCGAGCTGTGCACCACGCCCACGTGCTGCTGGGGGCTGCGCACGTTGCAGGCGTCCTTGAAGGTGATCCACGGGTGCCCGGTCTCGAACAGCATCGAGAGCATCTTGCGCCACAGGTCCTTCGCGGGCATGCGCTTGAACAGCTTGATCTCGCCGCGCTCGACCTTGGCTTCGTAGCCGAGGTACGCCGCTTCGAAGGCGCGGCCGAACTTGTCGTGCAGGTCGGGGCAGGTGCTTGGCGAGAACAGCGTCCACTGACCCCGAGAGGGGTCATCCGGATACTGGCCACCCTCGATCACCCGCTTCATGAACAGGTCGGGGATCCAGTTGGCGGTGTTCATGTCGTGCGTGCGCCGCCGGTCGTCGCCGGTGTTCTTGCGCAGCTCCAGAAACTCCTCGATGTCCAGATGCCAGCTCTCCAGGTACGAGCACACCGCGCCCTTGCGCTTGCCGCCCTGGTTGACGGCCACGGCGGTGTCGTTGACGACCTTCAGGAACGGCACCACGCCCTGGCTCTTGCCGTTGGTGCCCTTGATGTAGCTGCCCAAAGCGCGCACACGCGTCCAGTCGTTGCCCAGGCCGCCGGCGAACTTGGACAGCAGCGCGTTCTCCTTCAGCGCTTCGTAGATGCCATCCAGATCATCGGCCACCGTCGTGAGGTAGCAGCTGGAGAGCTGGCTGCGCCGCGTGCCGCTGTTGAAGAGCGTGGGCGTGCTGCTCATGAAGTCGAAGGTCGACAGCACGTCGTAGAACTCGATCGCGCGTGCCTCGCGGTCGATCTCGTTGAGGCTCAGGCCCATCGCCACGCGCATGAAGAAGGCCTGCGGCAGCTCGATGCGCATGTCGTCCACGTGCAGGAAGTAGCGGTCATACAGGGTCTGCAGACCGAGGTAGTCGAACTGCAGGTCACGCTCGGGCTTGAGCGCGGCGCCCAGGCGCGCGAGGTCGAACTGCGCGAGCTTGTCGTCCAGCAGTTCGGCAGCGATGCCCTGCTCGATGAAGCGCGGGAAGTACTCGGGGTAGGCCTCGCCCATCTGCTCCTGCGGCACCTCGCGGCCGAGGATCTCCTTGCGGATGGTGTGCAGCAGCAGGCGCGCGGTGGCGCGGGTGTAGGCCGGGTCCTTCTCGATCAGCGTGCGCGCGGCCAGGATGCCGGCCTTGAACACCTCGTCGATGGGCACGCCGTCGTAGAGATTGCGGCGGGTCTCGGCGAGGATGGGCTCGGCGCTGACCTCGGCGCCAAGCCCCGCACAGGCGGACTCCACCAGCGCACGCAACGCGCCCATGTCCAGGGGTCGCCGCTCGCCGGCATCGGTGACGAACAGTTCGGGCGCCTTCTGTGCCGGCGCCACGCCTTGCCGGGCTCGCTCGCGCGAGCGGTGCTCGCGATAAAGCACGTAGGCACGTGCCACCTCATGATGGCCGCCGCGCATCAGGCCGAGCTCGACCTGGTCCTGCACGTCTTCGATGTGGAAGGTGCCGCCGCCCGGCCGCGAACGCAGCAACCCGCGCACCACCACCTCGGTGAGCAGCTCGACCGTCTCGCGAACGCTGGCCGAGGCCGCCCCCTGGGTGCCATGCACGGCGAGAAAGGCCTTCATCAACGCGATGGCGATCTTGCTCGGCTCGAAGCCCACCACCGCCCCGTTGCGGCGAATGATCTGGTAGCCCGCATACGCCGAACCGCCGCCTGCCCCGGGGGCGGGCCTGGCTGACGTGCCGGGGGCGCCGGCGAGGGAAGCGGTCAGTCCTTCGGTGGCGGCAAGCTGAGCAGCGTGCATGCAGGTTCCTCTCTTGGATATCCGTTCAAAGGTGTTCGGGTGCGCGCGCCAGGGGCCGGCGCGGGCAGCGACAACAGGCAAGCAACGGCCGGGCAGGCATCGGCACGGTCCACGCGGCGGCACCCGGCCGCGCGCGAAGCCCGAGGCTTCGCGCGGCGAACGAGATCCAGGAAACACCAAGCTTCTGCCCGGCCTGCGCCCACACCCACCCGACAAGCGCGCCGTCAACGCTGGCGCATCAAGCCGCCCACCGATCCCGGTGGCGGCAAGTCTTCGCGGGCGGCCCGGCGGCCCGGGCCCATGGTGTGCGCAGGATCAACTGCACGCACGAGGACCTCTGTGGACCGTTGCTGGAACTGCCGCCCCGACGATGCCGGCAACTCCGGCCACTCTTTGGTGGCTCTCTCACGCACGCCCGAGCCGACACTATATATGGGGTGCAACCTGCCCACAAGGCACTAGCGATAGTGTGTGCGGCGGAGTTTCCCCCATCGGCGCTTTCCACATCCGCGCCGCACCTCGCAGGCGCGGGTCAACCGCACACAGGACATGCACCGCGCTTCAACCGCGCGTGCACAGGCCATCCACAGCCTGTGCAATGGCCACGCTCACTCGCCGCGTTCGCCGGAAGAGTCGGGGGCCATCACACCCAGGCGGGCCATGCGGTAGCGCATCTGCCGCAACGACAGCCCGAGGCTGGCGCCCGCGGCCGTGCGGTTGAAACGATGCAGCGCCAGCGCTCGCTCGAGGATGTCGCGTTCGACGCTGTCGAGATAGGCGGCCAGATCGCCGGGCAGGGCGGTGGCCATCGGCGCGGCACCGGCAGCGCTTGCCGCCGCGGGCAGCGTCGTGCCGGCCGCAGCGGTGGCCGCCGCCGCGCGGCCCGGGAAGGCGAGCTCGCCCGTCGGCCCGGCGGCAGCCAGACCGCCGGTGCGCGACTCTCGCGGCCCCTCGTCCTCGGCCGCTCCCAGCCCGAGGTCGGCGCGCGTGATGGCCGGCCCCACGGCCAGGGCCAGCGCGCGGTGCAACAGGTTCTCGAGCTCACGCACGTTGCCCGGGAACGGGTGGCGCAGCAGTTGCTGCAAGGCCTCGGGCGCCAGGCTGGGCACCGGGCTGACACCGGCATCGCGGGCGATGCGCGCCAGCACGGCCGCGCAGATCTCAGGCAGGTCGGCGATGCGCTCGCGCAGCGGCGGCACGGCGATGCGGATGACGTTGAGCCGGTAGAACAGGTCTTGCCTGAAGCGCCCGGCCTGCACCTCGGCGCCGAGGTCCTTGTGCGTGGCGCTGACGATGCGCACGTTGACCGCGACCTCGGCCGCCGCGCCCAGCTGCCGCACCGCGCGCTCCTGGATCACGCGCAGCAGCTTGCTTTGCATCGCCAGCGGCAGGTCGCCGATCTCGTCGAGGAACAGCGTGCCGCCCTGGGCCATCTGGAAGAAGCCCTCGCGGTCCTCGTGCGCCCCGGTGAACGCGCCCTTGCGGAAGCCGAAGAACTCCGCCTCCAGCAACGCCTCGGGAATGGCGCCGCAGTTCACCGCCACGAAGGGCCCGGCGCCGCGCGGCGAGATCTCGTGGATGGCACGGGCGACGAGTTCCTTGCCCGTGCCCGACTCGCCGGCCACGAGCACCGGCGCCATGCTGCGCGCCACCTTCTCGATCAACGTGCGCACCTGCTGCATGGCCAGCGAATCGCCGGCCAGGCGCGCCAGGGGCGCCGCCGGGCGCGCCGTGGTCGCAGCGCTGGCACGGCTGTCCCCACCGACACGCTCGCGCGCCGGGCCGGGCGGGCGGCCGAGCGCCGCGGCCACCACCGCGCGAAACTGCCGCAGGTCGACCGGCTTGGTCAGGTAGTCGTAGGCGCCCGCCTTCAGCGCCTCGACGGCGTTCTCGGGCGACGCGTAGGCGGTGATGACCATCGCCTTCTCGCTGCGGCCGGCCGCTTCCATGCGGTGCAGCAGGTCCAGCCCGCTGCCATCGGGCAGGCGCATGTCGGTGATGACGAGCTGGAACGGCCGCTCGGCCAGCACCGCCCATGCCTCGTCGACGCTGCCCGCGCACTCGACGTCATAGCCCTCGCGCACCAGCGTCAACTCGTACAGCGTGCGCAGGTCTGGCTCGTCATCGACCACCAGCAGCCGCGGCGCGGTGCCGCCACCGGCCGCTGCACCGGCCCCGGAGGCCGGGCTCATCGCGGCCCGCGCAGGCACCGGCAGCGGTGCGGTACGAATGCATCCACGGGGTCCGCCCTTCTCACGTCCGCCTCACGTCCGTCTCAGGTTCCCAGAGGCAGCACGATGTGGGCCTCGGTCAGTTCGGCACGGCGCATCGTCACCGCGAACTCGTTGCGCGCCCGCTCGCCCGCGGGCCGCTGCCGGTACTCGATGCTGGCGCCGTAGCGTTCGCACAGCTCGCGGCAAATATACAAGCCCAGCCCCGAGCCGCGGCTGCGCGTCGAGAAGAACGGCTCGAACAGGAAGCGCTCGACCTCCGGCGCGATCAGTGCTCCGTCGGAGACCACCGACAGCGCCACGCGCGCCTCGTCGTCGCGAAGCGCAAGTCCGACGCAGATGGACCCGGGCGCGGTGCCGGCATGCCGCGCCGCGTTGTCCAACAGGTTGACGAGCACGCGGCGCAGGTGCTCGGCGTCGAACACCACCCCCAGCGGCACGTGGCCCAGGCGCATCTGCAGCCGGCTGTCGGCGGCCAGCGGCAGCTGCACCGTGGCGGCCCAGTCGGCGGCGGTGGCGGCCACGTGCGCGCGCGCATCGATCACGCTGGCCACCGGCTCGGCGCCCGGGGCCACCTCCATCACGTCACCCACCAGCCGGTCCAGCCGCGCGACGTTGTCGGCGACGATGCGCGCCAGCCGCTGCTGCGCCGGCAGCAGTTCGTCCTCGAGCAGCAAGGCGTTGGCCTGCGCGATGGCGGCCAGCGGATTGCGGATCTCGTGCGCGATGCCGGCCGAGACCCGCCCCATCGCCGCCAGCTTCTCCTGCCGCAGGCGGGCCTGGGCGGTGCGCACGTCCTCCATCAGCAGCACGATGAACGGCTCGTCGGCCGGGGGGGCTTCGGCATCTTCGCCATCGGCCGAGCCCTCGCGGCGCTCACCCATCTCCAGGGCGCTGCCGCGCATGAAGCGCACGCGCACGCGCAGCGTGCGCGCCGTATCGGCCGTGAAGCGCAGCGCGATGTCGCGGCCGCCTTCGGGCCAGTCGGCGTCGCCCGCGCCGCTGACGAACGCGCGCTGCACCTCGTCGTGCAGCACGCGCCAGGCGCCGCGCTCGGCCAGCCCGAACGGCGCGGGCGGCGACAGCCCCGCCTCCACCATCAGCGCGCGCGCCGCCGGGTTGGCCGCGCGCACGCGCAGGCCGCGATCGACCACCAGCACGCCGTCGGCCATCTCCTCGATGACCAGGCGGTTGAGCTGGGCCTGCTGCCGCGCCAGTTCGAGGCTGCCGCGCGCGGCCAGTTCCTCGCGCGCCAGGCGCCCGGCCAGCTCACCGGCCAGCAGCGTGATGACGAACAGCCCCAGCCCCGCCAGCCCCGACTGCAGCATCAGGCCCGACCCCATCAGCGGGTCGGCGCCGCCGGCACGCCACGCCACCATCAGCAGCAGCAGCGCCACCGCCGAGGCCGTGCCCAGCGCCAGCAGGCGTGAGGTGAGCACGCCCGACATCAGCACCGGCAGCACCAGCAGCGCGGCGTAGTTGAAGCTCGATCCCACCTCCATCAGATGCAGGCCGATGAAAGCCAGGATGTCCACGCCGATGGTGGCCAGCCACTGCCGGCGGCGCTGGTGCGGCTTGGCCGCCGCCAGGGGGCGGAAGCGCGGCAGCAGCCACAGCGTGATGGCCTGCACCGCGTAGGCCACGCTCAACAGGCCCAGCAGCCCGGCGTAGCGCAGCCCCATCGCCGCCGACAGGCCCTGGGCCACCACCAGCCCCGCCCCCACCAGGGCACGCGCGGCCACGTAGGTGCGAAAGACGCGCACCAGCGCGGTGTCTTGCGCCTCTGCAACGCGGCGCGCATGGCGCAGCAGCAGCCGGCTGTCGGCCGGCAGCTCGCCGGCCGCCAGCCAGCCGGGGTCGAAGAACGGCTCGGTCCCTTGTGGCTCGCTGCCCAGCGTGGCCGCGAACAGCGCGTCGTCGCGGCGGCGCCCGCCCGCGCGCCGGCGCTCACGGCCGCGGCGGTCGTTCTGCCGGCGTTCGCCGCTAGCCATCGACCACTGACCGGCGCTGCCCGGCCTGGGGCCGCGCCCTGCCGATGTTCACCGTGGGCCGGCCAGGCGGTGGGCCTCGCCGCAGAAGCTGCGGCCCTGGGCATCCTGCACGGCGTCGGGGCGCGGCAGATGCACCCCGCAATGTGCGCAGGCGACCATCGCTGCGGGCGGCGCGGGCCGGCCCGCACCATTGCGCGCAGAGTCGTCCCCCCCTCGGGGGCGGCGAGCCTTCAGCAGCCACAGCGCCAGCCCCACCACCACGGCCACGAGGACCAGCACTCTGATCATGCCCAGCTGCCTTGTTATGTGATACCAGAAGCCTGGCCTCAGGGTGAGGCACGGCCCAGCACCACCTCGAACACGAAGCGCGAGCCGACATAAGCCAGCAGCAGCAACGCCGCGCCCGCGTACAGCCAGCGCGTCGCCTGCCGCCCGCGCCAGCCACGCAGGCGCCGGCCGGCCAGCAGCGCCGCGAACACGCCCCAGGCCAGCAGCGAGAACACCCACTTGTGATCCCAGCGCCACGGCAGCGCCGTGTTGGCCACGGTGAACGCCCCCAGCAGCAAGGTCAGCGTGAGCACCGTGAAGCCCGCCTGGACGAACCGGAACGTCAGCCGCTCCAGCAGCAGCAGCGGCATGCCGGCCTGTGCCAGCCCCGCCGGCGCGGGCCGCCCGGCCGAGGCCGGCGCCCGCACGCCGCGCAGCCGGCGCTCGGCACGGTCGAGCAGGCTGGCATGCATCACCGCCACGGCGAACAGGCCGTAGGAGCCCACGCCGAGCGCGAAGTGCAGCGGCGCCAACGCCGAGGCCGGATGCCGCGCGTCACCGGGAAAAGCCAGCGCCGCCACCACGCCGCCGATGCCGGCCAGCGCCAGCGCCATCCGCACCGAAGGCAGCGGCAGGAAGCGGCTTTCGACCGTGTGCACCCCGATCATCAGCCACACGGTCATCGACAGCACCGGCCCGAAGCCCCAGCGCATGCCCTGCGTACCGCGCGCCAGGCCGCCGATGTCGATGAGCAACAGCAGCAGGTGCAGCACGAAGGCGCCCAGCAGCGCAGCAGCCGCGAGCCGCCGCCACGTGGCGGCGGTCCACGACGGCGGCACCGCCGCCATGGCATAGAGGCACAGCGTCACCACGGTCAGCAGCAACCCGCCTCCCGGCGCCAGCGTGGTGGGTGCGCTCGATAGAATCACCGGCACAGTTTACCCAGAGCCTCGTCGAGGGCATCGGCGCCTGCACAGGCGACCGCCCTGCCGCCTTCGGCACCCCCTTCGTCCCATCGCTCCCAACGCGCGGCCCCCGCGGCGGGACTGCGCCAGGGCGCTGCTCGCAGCGACTCCTCTCCATGGCCTCCTCCCTCTCCGAACGCCTGTCGCGCCTGGTCAAGACGATGCGCGGCCAGGCCCGCATCACCGAGAGCAATGTCGCCGACATGCTGCGCGAGGTGCGCCTGGCGCTGCTGGAGGCCGACGTCGCGCTGCCGGTGGTGCGCGACTTCATCGCGCGGGTCAAGGACAAGGCGCTGGGCCAGCAGGTGGTGGGATCGCTCAACCCCGGTCAGGCGCTGGTGGGCATCGTGCACAAGGAGCTCGCCGCGACGATGGGCGAGGTCGACGCAGCCGGCGCACTGAAGCCGCCGGCGGACATCAACCTCGCCACGCAGCCGCCGGCGGTGTTGCTGATGGCCGGCCTGCAGGGCTCGGGCAAGACCACCACCACGGCCAAACTCGCGCGGCACCTCATCACCCGCCGCAAGAAGAAGGTGCTCACGGTGTCGGCCGACGTCTACCGGCCCGCCGCCATCCAGCAGCTCGAGATGGTCACCGCGCAAGCCGGTGCCGAGTGGTTTCCGAGCGCGCCGGAGCAGAAGCCGCGCGAGATCGCCGAGGCCGCGCTGGCGCATGCCAAGCGCCACTTCTTCGACGTGCTGATCGTCGACACCGCCGGCCGCCTGGCCATCGACGAAGCGCTGATGGCCGAGATCGGCGAGCTGCACGCGGCGCTGTCGCCGATCGAGACCCTCTTCGTCGTCGACGCGATGCAGGGCCAGGACGCAGTCAACGTCGCCCGGGCGTTCAAGCAGGCGCTGCCGCTCACCGGCGTGGTGCTCACCAAGCTCGACGGCGACTCGCGCGGCGGCGCGGCGCTGTCGGTGCGGCAAGTGACCGGTGCGCCGATCAAGTTCGCCGGCGTCAGCGAGAAGATCGACGGGCTGGAGGTCTTCGACGCCGAGCGCCACGCCGGCCGCGTGCTCGGCATGGGCGACATCGTCGCGCTGGTCGAGGAGGTGCAAAAGGGCGTCGACCTCGACGAGGCGAAGAAGCTGGCCGACAAGGTCAGGAGCGGCTCGGGCTTCGACCTCAACGACTTCCTGGCGCAGATCTCGCAGATGAAGAAGATGGGCGGCCTGTCGGGGCTGATGGACAAGCTGCCTGCCGCGCTGGCCGAGAAGGCAGCCGGCGCCGACATGGGCCGCGCCGAGCGCGACGTGCGGCGCATGGAAGGCATCATCCACTCGATGACGCCGCTGGAGCGCCGCAAGCCCGAGCTCATCAAGGCCACGCGCAAGCGCCGCATCGCTGCCGGCGCAGGCGTGCAGGTTCAGGAAGTGAACCGGCTGCTCAACCAGTTCGAGCAGATGCAGGGCATGATGAAGAAGATGAAGGGTGGCGGCCTGATGAAGATGATGCGCCGCATGGGCGGCATGCCGGGCATGGGCGGCGGCGGCTTTCACGGCCCGCCGCGCTGAGCCGCCCCCAGCCCCGGCGCACCCCGGCGGACGCGTCCAGTCACTTCTGGATACGTTTCTTATCGATTGGTGGCTGGATCGGCCCGCCGCAGAGGTCGATCGTATGAGGCGGCTCGTCGTTCGCGGGCCCGGGCACTGCCGCCAGCCGACGACGATGGACAGCCTTTCCTCCCTCAGCGGACTCTCCTCCCTGGCGCTGCCGGCCACGCTGCTGGCGCTGGCGCTGCTGTACGTGCTGCACCGGCGCCTGCGCGGCGACCGGGCCGCCGAGCGCGACACCGTGGACACAGTCGCCGGCTGGCCCCCCGAGGCGGCGCGCGTGATGACGATCGACGAGCGCCACGCGTTCGACGTGCTGCGTCGCGCCTTCCCGACCCACCTGGTGTTGGCGCAGGTGCCGCTGGCGCGGTTCGTGCGGGTGCCGCTGCGGCGCAGCTACACGGAGTGGCTGCAGCGCGTGGGCTCGCTGAGCGCCGACCTGCTGCTGTGCGATTCCGGTTCACGCGTGGTGGCTGTCATCGACATCCGCAACCCCACCGAGAGCGAGCGCGCGCGTCGCCGGCACGAGCGCATGGCGCGTGTGCTGCGTCAGGCCAGCGTGCAGGTGGTCACCTGGCGCTCGGGTGAACTGCCCGACGCGCAGGCGGCGCGCGCGGCGATCGGGCCGCTGCTGCAGCAAGGTGGGGCGGTGCGCGAAGCACAGCGCTCGGGGTCGATGCCCCTGATCCCGGTGGCCGAGATGGAAGAGATCCCGCCCGACGACCAGGGCTTCGCCGCCACCGTCTACGGCCCGCGGCACGAACACGGCATCGACTACGAGCCGGTGTCGTCGGACTACTTCGACGACCTCGAAATCACGCTGGCCAAGCGCTGAGGCCGGCGAAGACCCGCTGACCCGGCGGGTACGAGGTCCTCAGCGCAGCAGCGCCTCGGCGAACTCGCGCGCGTCGAACGGCTGCAGGTCCTCGAGCTTCTCGCCCACGCCGATGAAGTAGACCGGTACCACGCGCCCCTGCTCAATGCCCCAGCGCGCGATGGCGGCCAGCACGCCGCCCTTGGCGGTGCCGTCGAGCTTGGTGACGATGAGGCCGGTCAGGCCCAGCGCCGCGTCGAACGCCTTGACCTGCGCCAGAGCGTTCTGCCCGGTGTTGCCGTCCACCACCAGCAGCACCTCGTGCGGTGCGCCGGCGTGCGCGCGGCCGATCACGCGCTGGATCTTCTTGAGCTCCTCCATCAGGTGCGCCTGCGTCGGCAGCCGGCCCGCGGTGTCGGCGATGACGACATCGCAGCCGCGCGCGCGCCCGGCCGAGACGGCGTCGAAGGTGACGGCGGCGGGATCGGCCCCCTCCTGGCTGACGATCTGCACCTGCCCGACTGCACCCGCCGCCGGCCCGGCACCAGGCAAGTCGGCCCGCGTGGCCCACACCGCCAGTTGCTCGCGCGCGGCAGCGCGGAAAGTGTCGGCCGCGGCCAGCAGCACCTTGCAGCCGCCTTCGGCCAGGTGGCGCGTGAGCTTGCCGATGCTGGTGGTCTTGCCCGCCCCGTTGACGCCCACCACCATGATGACGGTGGGCGCGCCTTCGCCCACCTCCAGCGGCTTGTGCAGCGGCGCCAGTTGATCGGCCAGCACGTCGGCGAGCAACGCCTTCACCGCGGCCGGATCGTCGGCCTTGGCCTCCTTCACCCGGCGCTTGAGATCCTCCAGCAGCGCACGCGTGGCACCCACGCCGGCGTCAGCCATCAACAGCGCCGCTTCGAGCTCCTCGTACAGCGCGTCGTCGATGCGCGTGCCGACGAACACCGTGGCGATGCTGCTGCCGGTCTTGCGCAGCCCGTGCCGCAGGCGAGCAAGCCAGCCGGGGTCGGACGAGGCTCCCGGCGCACCAGGCGAGGCCTCGGCGGCAGGCGCCGCGGGCACCGCGGGCATCGCCAATGCGGCCGGCGTGGGTGCGCGCGTGGGCACACCGGGTGCCGGGGGTTTCTTGCGGAAGAAGCTGAACATCGGAAGGCGGCCCGGCACTGAGGCTGGCGGTGGCTGCACGGCCCGGCTCGCGACCCGACGCCGATATAATCTTGCGCTCTTGGCGCTTTAGCTCAGTTGGTTAGAGCGACGGAATCATAATCCGCAGGTCCGGGGTTCAAGTCCCTGAAGCGCCACCAACAT
>JAEUPC010000098.1 GCA_016789865.1 Rubrivivax sp. | reverse complement strand
AACGACCTCGACGCGCTGCAGTACGCCAACGTGCTGTGCAACGAGCATGGCATGGACCCCATCAGCTTCGGCGCAACCATCGGCGCGGTGATGGAGCTGTACGAGATGGGCGTGCTCAAGAAAGAGCAGCTCGGCATCGACGCCAAGTTCGGCAGCGCGCAGGCGCTGGCGCACTTTGCCGAGATCACCGCCAAGGGCGAAGGCTTCGGCAAGGAGATCGGCCAGGGCTCGGCGCGCCTGACCAAGAAGTACGGCCACCCCGAGCTGAGCATGACGGTCAAGAGCCAGGAGTTCCCGGCCTACGATGCCCGCGGCATTCAGGGCATGGGCCTCACGTACGCCACCAGCAACCGCGGCGCCTGCCACCTGCGCAGCTACACCGTGGCCTCTGAAGTGCTGGGCATTCCGGTGAAGACCGACCCACTGGTGGCCGACGGCAAGCCCGACCTCGTGAAGGCCTTCCAGGATGCCACCGCCGCCTTCGATTCGGCCGGCATCTGCATCTTCACCAGCTTCGCCTGGACGCTGGCCGACGTGGCGCCGCAAGTCGCCGCGGCCTGCGGCAGCGAGTTCACGATGGAGAAGCTCGGCGAGATCGGCGAGCGCATCTGGAACATGGAGCGCGACTTCAACAACAAGGCCGGCTTCACCGCCAAGGACGACACGCTGCCCAAGCGCCTGCTCACCGAGGCCGCCAAGAGCGGCCCGGCCAAGGGCCTGGTGAGCAAGCTGCCCGAGATGCTGCCCAAGTACTACGAGATCCGCGGCTGGAACGCCGACGGCACGCTGAAACCCGAGACGCGCCAGCGGCTCGGCTTGTAGCGTCCCGAGACGCGCCAGCGACTGGGGCTTTGATGCTCCACGGCAAGCAGCTCTGCTGCTAGGCAGTCGACAGGTGGGAAGGCGGTCTTGGCACCGCCTTCCGCGTTTTCGCCAGGAGTTTTCGCATCATGACCAAACACGTCATCCTCGGTGCCGGCCCGGCGGGCGTCATCGCCGCCGAAACCATCCGCAAACACGCACCGGCCGACGAGATCGTGCTTGTCGGCGACGAGCCCGAGGCGCCCTACTCGCGCATGGCCATCCCCTACCTGCTGATCGGCAACGTCAAGGAGGAAGGCACCCACCTGCGCCACGGCGCCGACCACTTCGCCAAGCTGCGCATCACGCTCAAGCGCGGCCGTGCCGCCGCGCTGGACAGTGCGGCACGCAAGCTCACGCTGGACGACGGCAGCACGCTCGCCTACGACCGGCTGCTCATCGCCACCGGCAGCTCGCCGGTCAAGCCGCCGATTCCCGGCGCAGACGGGCCCGGCGTCCACCCTTGCTGGACGCTGGCCGATGCGCGCGAGATCATGAAGGTCGCGCGCCCCACCGCACGCGTGCTGCAGATGGGCGCGGGCTTCATCGGCTGCATCATCATGGAGTCGCTGGCGGCGCGGAAGGTGCAGCTCACGGTGGTGGAGATGGGTGACCGCATGGTGCCGCGCATGATGGGTCCCACCGCCGGCACCATGATCAAGCTGTGGTGCGAGAAGCAGGGCGTGACGGTGTTCACTGGTGCAAAGGTCGAGTCGATCGAGCGGCCGGGTGCCGGGGGCGGTGCCGGAGGCAGCGGCGGTGGCGGTGGCGGTGGCGGCCTGCTGCACAAGATCGCATCGGCCGTGGGTCTGGGCGGCGACAAGCCGGCGGCCGCTTCTGCTGCCGAAGCGGCCGCGCCGATGCTTGTCAAGCTGTCCAACGGCAAGACGGTCCCGGCAGACCTCGTCATCAGCGCCGTGGGCGTGCGGCCGAACATCGGTTTCCTCGAGAACTCCGGCGTGCGCTGCCTGGTCGGCGTGCTCACCGACGAGCACCTGGAGACCAACGTCAAGGGCGTCTATGCCGCCGGCGACTGCGCCGAGGCCTTCGACAAGGTCAGCGGCAAGACCATCGTCAGTGCCATCCAGCCCAACGCCGCCGAGCAGGCGCGCGTGGCGGCGCTGAACATGGTCGGCCGCAAGACCGAGTTGCGCGGCGTGACACAGATCAACGTGCTGGACACGCTGGGGCTCGTCTCCACGAGCTTCGGCAACTGGGAAGGCGTGGAGGGTGGCCAGCATGTCGAGCTGACCCAGAACGACGCCACCACCGGCGGCCGGCACCTCAGCCTGCAGTTCGATGGCGACCGGCTGGTCGGCTGCAACAGCGTGGGCTGGACCGAGCACGTGGGCGTGATGCGTGGGCTCGTCGAGGGCGCGGTGCCGCTGGGCCCCTGGAAGGACAAGCTGCTGGCCGACCCCACGAAGCTGGCGCAAGCCTATCTGGCCAGCGCGCAGGCGCAGGATGCCCCTGCGCACGTGAAGTGAGGCGGCGGCCCACGGCGCGCGCACGACGAGCCTCCCCTGCGTCATGCCGGCCTTGGCCGGCGTGGCAGCATCAGCCCCATGCAGATCACTTTCAAGCTCTACGCCAGCCTGTCCGAATACCTGCCCGCTGACCGACGGCGCGGCAACGAGCTGCCCCTGCAGGTGCGTGAAGGCGCGACCATCGACGAAGTGACGGCCCCGTTCGCGCTGCCCACCAAGCTGGTGCACCTGGTGCTGGTGAACGGGCACTTCGTGCCGCCGGCCGAGCGCCCCACCCGGGCGCTGGTGGAAGGCGACGTGCTGGCCATCTGGCCGCCGATCGCCGGCGGCTGAGCCACCGCCGGCCCACGCACAGCGGCCAGCCCTTGATCACCGAACAGAGCGAGCGCTTCGAGCGCGAGTACGGCTGCACCGACCGCGAGTGGCTGCGTTGGATGCCCGGCGCCACCGGGGGGCGCGCGCCTGAGCTTCAGCCCGGTGCCTCGGCGCTGGAGGTGCCCCTCGATGAAGGCCTGCTGCGCCTGCGCTGGCAGGTGCTGCCGCCACGCGTGATTGCGCTGGCCCGCATCCCGCGGCTGGCCGTGGCGTTCGCCTTCGAGGGCGCGTCGCTGCAGACCCGGCTGAAGTTCATGCGGCACTTCGACTTGTTCCTGCAGCGCGGCGGCGGCTGAGCCACGTGCCGCCCGTGACCGGCGTGACGCGGCACGGGCATTTGCGATGATCGCGCTGCCGTGAAGCACCGCGACATCCAGCTCCAGTACCGATTCGGTGCCGCCGCGCGTCAGCACGGCGCCGAGATCCACAACCCGTTGTTCGACCTGCTCTGGGCACTGGCCGAGGCCGGCTCGATCCAGCACGCCGCGGTGCGGCTGGGCCAGTCGTACCGGCACTTCTGGGGCTCGCTCAAGGGCTGGGAAGAGACGCTCGGCGAGCCGCTGGTGCACTGGGTGCGCGGGCAACCGGCGCGCCTGACGCCCTTCGCCGAGCGGCTGCTGTGGGCCGAGAGGCAGGCGCGTACGCGGCTGGTGCCGCACATCGAATCACTGCGCGGCGAGCTGCAGCGCGTGCTGGACGAGGCTTTCGACGGCACGCGGCAGGTGCTGCGCATCGACGCCAGCCACGACCTGATGCTGCCTGCGCTGCAGGCCCTGGCCGGGCCCGCGCACGGCCTGCACATCGAATTGCGCTTCGCCGGCAGCGTGGACGCGCTGCGCTCGCTGTCCATGGGCCGCTGCGTGGTGGCCGGTTTCCACGTGCCCACCGCGCTGGACCGCCACGTGCATTACGCGCAGGTGCTGCGCCCGCTGCTCAAGCCCGGGCGCCACAAGCTGATCGGCTGCATGCGCCGCGCGCAGGGCCTGCTGCTGGCGCGCGGCAATCCGCTGGCGGTGGAAGGTCTGGCCGACGTGGTGCAGCGCAGGCTGCGCTTCGCCAGCCGCGAAGCGGGTTCGGGCACCCAGCTGCTGGGCGAACACCTGCTGGCCCGGCAAGACCTGGACCCGGCCTCGCTGAACGTCGTGGCGGTCGAGAGCAGCCACCTCGCCGCGGCCCAACGCGTGGCCGCGGGCGAGGCCGATGTGGCGCTGGGCCTGCAGGCCGCGGCCGCAGCGAGCGGCCTGGCCTTCGTGCCCCTGATCGACGAGGACTACTTCCTCGTCTGCCTGGTCGATGCGCTGGAGCAGCCGGCCGTGCGGCTGCTGAGAGCCGCACTGCAGTCGCCGGATTGGCAACGCGCCCTCGAAGCGCGCGGCGGCTACGCGGCCGTTCCCGACCCGGGCAAGGTGCTGTCGCTGGTGCAGGCGCTGCCCTGGTGGCGATTCAGAACGCCGAAGGCCGGCGGCTGAATTGAGCCCCGGGCGGCTGGCCGCCGCTGCGCGCCTTGGCCTCCCGCCCGCCGCCATGTGCCCGCAGGCGCATCCGCGCGGCAAGGCGGCCATTGCGTTCAACGCCGGGGCTCGCCCAGCGCCTGCCGCTCGTAGCCCGGGTACAAGTGCGCCACATTGCGCACGTACTCGGTGGCAAAGGCCGCCCAGCGGCGAAACTCCTCGGGCACCGGGGCGCGCAGCACCTCGTTCATGTCCAGGCCCTCGGCGGCGTGCTTCGTGAAGGCGCCGTCCAGCCATTGCAGGAAGCGCCGCGTGCCCGACAGCCCCGCAGTGCCCTCGTGCACCGGGCCGTGGCTGGGCACCACCGTGCGCAGCCCGAGCTTGTCCAGCCGGTCGAGCGCAGCCAGCCACGGCGCCACGCGCGCGTGCGGCGTCGTTGGCACGCGCTGGTGGAACACCAGGCCACCGACGAAGGCCACGCCACTGTCGCGATCGACCAGCACCAGGTCGCTGTCGGTGTGGCCTTCGAGCTGAAGCCAGTCGAACTCCCTGCTGCCCAGGCGCATGCGCCCGCTGGCCGGCTGGGCCACTGGCGCCTCGAGGGTCTTGTCGGGCGCGACCGCGGCGGTGCCCTTCATCCAGTCGCCGCACAGGCGATACAGGTTCGCCTCGTAGGCCCCGCTCTCGCGCGCGATGCCGGCGCGCGTGGCCACCGTGGCCACCCGCGGCACGTCGACGAAGGCCTGGTTGCCCAGGAAGTAGTCGGGATGCAGGTTCAGGTGCAGCACCTGCACCACCGGCTCGCGCGTGGTGCTTGCAATCAGTGCGCGCAGCTGTTCGCCGTACAGGCGGCTGGGCCCGGTGTTGATGACCAGTACGCCGGCGCCCGTGGCGATGAAGCCGGTGTTGATGATGTTGCAGCCATTCTTCGGGTGGAAGTCGTCGTTGTCGCCTTCCACCACCCAGACGTTGGGCGCCAGGCTGCGCGCCTGCAGGCGGTAGTCGAGCGTGGCCGGGTTGGCGCGCGCGGCCGCGGCCTGCGTCGCAGCCTGGGCCCGCGCCGCCAACGGTGTGGCGGCCAGGCAGCCGGCGGCAAGGATCAAGGCGGCCAGCCCGCCTGGCGCACCGGCGCCGCGGCGGCGCCCCCCCGTGCGCGGCCGCGAGGCGGTCATGGCACGCGGCTCCGGATGCGATTGCCGTTGTTGTCGGTGCCCACGATGTGCACGCCACCCTTGGGCGGCACCGCGAAATCGAACGAGAACACCGGGTTCTCGGCCAGCGGCTCGAAGCCCTGCAGGCGCGCGAGTTCGCGGTCGTCACCGTCGCGCAGCGACAAGCGGTTCAGGTAGAAGGCCGGAATGCCGGCCACCAGGCCGGTGTCCATCGGGTGCATCACCTTCAGGCGCAGCCGCGACGCATAGGCCGCCTGGCCCGGCGCCGGCGAGAAAAGCCTGCCGCTCACCTCGCCCAGCGTCTTCGACCAGGTGCCGTCCTTGCGCGTGGCACCGGCCACGGTGCAGCCGCCGCCGGCCGAATCGACCCAGGTGCTGCCGACCACCCAGCGCCCCGGCGCACCGGCCAGCCGCACCGCGGCACGCACCGGCGAACCCTGCTCGAGCTTGAAGCGAAAGGCCACGGCCGGCAACGCCCGCAGCGGCTCGTAGCTCAACACCTTGCGGATCGGGTTGCGGTCAACCAGCACGACGATTTCCTCGACCCGGCCCAGCGCCGGATCGACGCGCACGCTGATCGGCACGTTCATTGGATCCTCGGCGAAGCCCGGGCCCTGCACCTGCACGCGATCGTCGAAAGTCGCCCGGGCGGTGCGGCCGAGGAACTCCCGGCGCATGTCGGGCCAGGGGTGCGATTTGAAGGGGTCGCCCTCGAAGGCATCGGCGGGGGCCGCGGCGCCCTGCGCCCGCGATGTGCGCGCGCACGGCAAGGCGCTCGCCATCACGGCGGCAGCCCGCGCGAGGAGCGAGCGGCGGGTCGGGCGTTGATTCGCGATGGTCATCGGCCTGCGGGGCACGGCGGCATGCATGGGGCAAAGCGAGGGGGCCGCGGGCGGCTATGGCCCGACCAGGCGCAAGGTCAGACCGACCGCGCGCGGTGCGCCCGTCTCGAAGAAGCGTGCATTGGCCTCGTTGACGATCACGCTGCCGGCATAGCGCTTGTCCAGCAGGTTGTCCACGCGCAGCAGCCATTCCGCGTGCCAGCCACCGCCCAACCATGCCACCGCGCTGGCGCGATGCGCCCAGCGCAGGCCGACGAGCGTGTAGGGAGCGGCGGCGTCGCTGTTCGCGTCGTTGGCCATGAGCGCCCGCGCATGCCGCAGCTCGCCGGCGAACTGGCCGAATGCCGGGCTGCGCCAGGCCAGTTCGGCAAACGCATTGCCCCGCTGCGTGCCGGCGATGCGGTTGCCGGCCGGTACGGTCACGTTGGGCGTGGCGCATGGCGCGGCCGTGCAGGTGAGGAAGCTGTCGCGGTAGGTGGCGTCCAGCGCCGTGGCGGCCAGCGCCGCGCTCCAGCCGCTGCCGAAGGCCCAGCGGCCAGCCACTTCCAGCCCGCGGCGCAGCGTGCGACCGACGTTCTGGAACGAGGCACGCCCGCCGGCATTGGTGGCCACGGCGATCTCGTCGTCCACATGCACCTCGAAAGCCGCCACGTCCAGCTGCAGCGCGCCCGCGCGCCACTTCGCGCCGAGCTCGAACTGCTCGCTTCGCTGCGGCACCAGCGCGAAGTTGAAGCCGCCCACGTTGTCGCGCCGGTAGGCCAGCTCGCCCAGCGTGGGCGATTCGAAACCACGCGCCGCCGCGGCATGCAGGTTCAGGCCCGGCGCGGCCTTCAGCCGCAGGCCGAGCACCGGGTTGGTGTACGAAAAGCGGCGGCTGCCGGAGTCGTCGCCGTTGACGCCCGCGACATAGAAGTCCTGGGTGGACAGCGTGACGCGGCCGCTGCGCAGGCCCGCGCCAAGCGACCAGTCGGCGGCGAAGGCCCACTCGGCCTGCACGTACGCGTCGTCGGTGGTGGCGCGGTTGACCTCGTCGCGGCGCAACGCGCCCAGCACGCCGTAGACCTGCGGCACGGCGGCCGGGTCGAGGTAGTTGAGGAAGCCTCGGCGCGCATCGCGCTGGCGGTCGGCAGCGACGCCGGCCACGACATCCAGCGCGTCGAGCGCCAGCCGTACGCGAGCCTCGGCGCCGTGGTAGTCACGCACAAAGTCGATCACCGCGCCGCCGTGGCGCGCGTTGGCCTGCGTGGCCTGGTTGATGGACAGGAACTGCGTGACATCGCGCCGCCCGGCATAGGCCGCCACCTGCGCTTCGCGCAGCAGGCCGGCGGCGTAGCGGTGCCGCCAGCGCGTGCCCAGCTGTGTCTGCTCGGTGGTCTTGCGGGTGTCGAACTGGGTCGCCAGTGGTGAGGTCTGCAGCGGGTTGGCGTCGAACTGCGCGCGGTCCAGGCCAAGCGGGTCTTGCGCCGGCTGGTTGAGATGATTCACGCTCACCAGCCACGTGTCGTGCGGCGAGGCCTGCCAGTTCAGCCGCAGATTGGCTGTGCGGCGCTCGGCCTCGCTGTGCGGCCGGAAGCCTTGCACCTCCATGGCGGCGGCGCCGGCCCGCAAGTCCAGGCCCGGGGCGAGCACGGCTTCGCCTTGCACACGCACCTGGCGCAGGCCGAACGAACCGCCATCGACGGCTCCTTCCAGCCGGGTGCTCTTCACCGGCGCGCTGATGAGCGAGATGACGCCGCCCGAGCTGTTGCCGTACAGCACCGAGAAGGGCCCGCGCAACACCTCCATGCGCTCAGCCCCTGCGAGGTCGAAGTGCGAGACCTGGCCCTGGCCGTCGGGGCCACTGGCCGGGATGCCGTCGCTGTACAGGCGCAGGCCGCGCACGCCGAAGGTGGCGCGCGCGCCGAAGCCGCGCGAGCCGATCTGCAGGTCTTGCGCGTAGTTCCAGCGGTTGGCCACCGTCAGGCCGGGCACGCGCGCCATCGCCTCCGACAGGTGAATCTGCGGCCCGGCGGCACGCAGTTCTTCGCGGTCGACCGCGCTCACGGCGTAGGGTGCATCGGCCAGCGAACGCTCGGCGACCGAGCCGGTGACCACGACACGGGCCGCCGGCGCCTCGCCCGCAGCCTGCGCGAACGCCGCCTCGCCGCCACCGAGCAGCGCAACCGCAGCGAGCGCCACCGCCCGGCGCCCGAGTGCCGGCCGCGAGCGGTGGCGCCCGTCGGTGCGAACGGGCATGCAACAGGCACGGAGTTGGCCCATGCCGGAACTCTCGGGCAGCGCGCCCGCTGCGACAACCTGGGGCAAACCTGCTCGGTGTGGAGCAACCCCAGCCCCGCTGCGCCAAGCTGGAGCAACCCGCAACGGGCGACGCCCGGCCCCGAGGGGCCGGCCACAATACGCCCATGAACGACGACCAGTTGCTGCGCTACTCGCGCCACGTGCTGCTGGACGACATCGGCGTCGAGGGGCAGCAGCGGCTGCTGGCGTCCCACGCATTGGTCATCGGGGCCGGCGGCCTGGGCTCGCCGGTCGCGCTGTACCTCGGTACCGCGGGGGTCGGCCGGCTGACGCTGGTCGACCACGACACGGTGGACGTCACCAACCTGCAGCGGCAGATCGCACACAACTTGTCGCGCGTCGGCCAGCCCAAGGCCGACTCGGCGCGTGCCAGCATCGCCGCCATCAACCCCGACGTGCAGGTGCGTGCGCTGCGCCAGCGCGCCGATGCCGCCAACCTCGCGGACTGGGTGGCCCAGGCCGATGTGGTGCTCGACTGCAGCGACAACTTCGCCACCCGACATGCGGTGAACGCGGCCTGCGTGCGCGCGAAGAAGCCGCTGGTCAGTGGCGCGGCCATCGGGTTCGACGGCCAGATCTCGATCTACGACACGCGCTCGCCCGAGGCCCCCTGCTACGGCTGCCTGTTCCCGCCGGGCGTGGCGTTCGAGGAGGCGGCCTGCGCGACGATGGGCGTGTTCGCGCCGCTGGTGGGCATCATCGGCACGATGCAGGCGGCCGAGGCGCTGAAGCTGCTGGCCGGCGTGGGCACCTCGCTGGCCGGGCGGCTGCTCATGCTGGACGCGCGCGCCATGCGCTGGGACGAGGTGCGCATCGCACGCCAGCCCGGCTGCCCGGTATGCGGCGGCGCCGCCGAACAGGCCGAACTCACTGCCTTGGCCGGACTGCCCGCGGGTTGCCGCGCCTGAAACGGCTTCGCGATCGATCGAATGCGTCAGGGCCACAGGCCGTGGTGAGGCCGGGCGCCCGCGTCGGGACCTGGCCCACGAAGACCAGCCCAGGTGCCACCGAAGACGGCGGGTGCGGGGCGGCGCGACCGGCGGCTTACGCCGAAGCCGGCGCCGCCCCGTTCGCCGGCGCAGCGCCCGGGGCGGCCGCGCCTGCCGGATGCCGCGCCAGATGCCAGTCGATCAACCGCCGCATCAGCCCCAGCGAGGCCCAGTGCAGCTGGATGAGGCCCAGCATGCCGTTGCGGTGCAGTTCCCCCACCACGTTGTCGGGCAGGTTCTGTGCCTTGTCGGCATCGACGGTGAGAAAACCGTCCACGGAGTGCTTGCGGCCGTCGGGCAGCGTGGCGTCGAAACGCATGTCGCGCAGCAGGTCAAGCTCCAGCAGCTTGGCGCCGAACTGGCGCGTGGCCTGGACCTCGCCTTCCAGCACTTCCATGTGCTGGCGCATCGCCTTCAGGAGTTCAGCGGGTTCGCCCTGGTCGTCGAACAGCGGCTGCCCGAGTTCGGTGCCCACGCCCGGCCAGGCCATGTCCACGCACACCGCGAAGCGCTGGTCGTCGACGCGGCCGATGCAGAACGGATAGGCCTGCAGCACGGCCGGCTTGTAGGCGGCGCGCCACTGGCTCAGGCCCGGACCTTCGAGGTAGAGGTTGTCCTCGCCCACCACGCCCAGCACGGCGATCGGCGCGATCTGGTCGCGGCCGTCGGTCTCGCGCCCGGCGCGCACGAAGACGATCGGGAACTCCTTGCACACGTCGGCAAACTCGGTGGCGGCCACGAAGATGGCGTTCAGCCGCGAGGCCACCGACCAGTCGGTGACGGGAAAGCTCACCTTGTGGTGGCGGTGCTGCCGGTTGTCCAGCGCGACCGGTTGCTTGTGCAGGTTCTGGTTGATCAAGGGCGTTCTCCGGGAGTGGGCGAAGCAGGGGCAGCACGGGAAGGCGACGAGGCTGACGCGGTGACCGCGACAAGTTCACCCGGCAAGGAGGCCCGCGTCTCGCGCTCGGCCAGCACCTTGTCGACGCGCTTGCCGTCGAGGTCGACGACCTCGAAGCGCCAGCCGCCCCAGTGCACGGTGTCGGCGGTGCGGGGCAGGCGACCCAGCAGCAGCATGATCATGCCGGCCAGCGTGTTGTAGCGGCCGCGGTCCTCTTCGGGCAGGTCCTTCAGGTCGAGGCGGTCCTTCAGCTCGGGCACCGGAATCAGGCCGTCCATCAGCCAGCTGTCCTCGTCGCGCCGGACGGCCCAGGCGTCTTCGGCGGCCCCGGTGGCGAACTCGCCGGTGATGGCCTCCAGCAGATCGCGCTCGGTGATCACGCCTTGCACGGCACCGTACTCATCAACCACGAACACGAGCTCGGCGCTGCTGCGGCGGAAGTGATCGAGCAGCTCCATGCCCGACAGCGTCTCGGGCACGAACACCGGCGCGTCGATGAGCGCGTCGATGGCGGGCGACTCGCCGCGCGCCAGCGGCCCGAGCAACCGGTGTACGCCGAGCACGCCGACGACATCGTCCAGCGAGCCGCGGCACACCGGCAGGCGCGTGTGGCCGCTGTCGGTGGCGCGCGCCAGCAGCACAGGAAGCGGGTCGTCCAGTTCCAGCCACTGGATCTCGGCGCGCGGAATCATCATCGAGCCGATCTGGCGGTCGTCGAGGCGGAAGACATTGCGCACCATCTGGTGCTCCTGGGCTTCGATGACGCCGGCATCGACACCCTCTTCCAGGCTGGCGGCAATCTCTTCCTGCGTCACCGCACGCGCCGAGTCGGAGCGAATGCCGGCCAGGCGCAGCATCGCTTCGGTGGCCAGGCTCAGGAAGCTGACCAGGGGCCGCGTGGCCGCCGAAAGCGCCATCATCGGCGGCGCCACCAGCCGCGCCACCGTCTCGGGGTACAGCTGCCCCAGGCGCTTGGGCACCAGCTCGCCGAAGATGATGGTGAGCACCGTGATCAGCAGCACCACGAGGGCGGTCGCGCCCCAGCCGGCCAGCTGCGTGCCGACGCCCACCTCGCGCGTCAGCCAGGCGGCCAGCGGCTGGGCGAACGCGGCCTCGCCGACGATGCCGTTGAGCACGCCGATCGAGGTGATGCCGATCTGCACCGTGGAGAGGAACTTGGTCGGGTTCTCGTGCAGGTCCATCGCCGCCTGCGCACCATGCTCGCCGGCTTCGACCATCACCTGCAGCCGCGCCTTGCGGCTGGCCGACAGCGCCATCTCCGACATCGCGAAGAGGCCGTTGAGCAGGATCAGCAGGACGAGAAGCGGGGTTTCCATGCGCGCCGCGGCAGCTTCGATGCAGGGTTTCGGGCCGGCCGGAATCGGCTGGCCGCGAGGCGCTGCCGGTGGCCCGGCCGGGGCAAGCTGCGCGGTGGGATTGAGCGGGTGCGGCAGCGTAGCAGAATCGGCGCATGCTTTACCTCGTGGGCGACCTGCAAGGCTGCAGCGACGCTTTCGAGCGGCTGCTGGCGCTGATCGGCTTTTCGCCCTCGCGCGACCGGCTGGTCGTGCTCGGGGACCTGGTCAACCGCGGGCCGGGCTCGCTGGCAGTGCTGCGCCGGTTGCGCGGGCTCGACGATGCCGCCACCTGCCTGCTGGGCAACCACGACCTGCACCTGCTGGCGGTGGCCGAGGGCGCGCGCCAGCGGCACCGCGGCGACACCTTCGGCGACGTGCTGGAAGACCCGCAGGCCCAGGCGCACCTCGACTGGCTGCGCGCAAGACCCCTCGCTTGCACTGCCGGCGACTGGCTGTGCGTTCACGCCGGGCTGGTGCCGCAATGGAGCGCTGCCGACGCGCTGGCGCTGGCCGCCGAGGTGTCGGCGATGCTCCAAGGCGACGAGCTGGGCACCTTCTTCGGCGCGATGTACGGGGACACCCCGGCGCGCTGGGACCCGGCGCTGGCGGGTCTCGAGCGCTGGCGTTTCATCGTCAATGTGCTCACGCGCATCCGCTTCTGCACGGCCGAGGGTGTGCTGGACCTCGAGACCAAGGAAGGCACCGGCGCGGCCCCGGCCGGGTTCATGCCGTGGTTCGACGTGCCCGCGCGGCGCAGCGCCGGCCAGCGCGTGGCCTGCGGGCACTGGAGCACGCTCGGCCTCGTGGAACGGCCCGACCTGCTGGCCATCGACACTGGCTGCGTGTGGGGCGGTGCCCTCACGGCGGTGCGCGTGGACGGCGGCCGGCGCGAGATCATCCAGGTGCCATGCCCGCAGCAGCAACAGCCCGGCGCATAGCGCAGAATTGCTCTTTCCTGGAAGCGTGGCCGAGCGGTTTAAGGCACCGGTCTTGAAAACCGGCGAGGGTTCACTCCCTCCGTGAGTTCGAATCTCACCGCTTCCGCCGGCCTGGCCCGGCCGTTCATCCCAGCGTGAACGTGAACGTGGCGCCCTGGCCCGGCCGCCCTTCGGCCCAGATGTCGCCGCCGTGCCGGTGGACGATGCGCCGCACCGATGCCAGGCCCACGCCGTGGCCCGGGAAGTCGCTGGCGCTGTGCAGCCGCTGGAACAGGCCGAACAGCCGATCGGCCGAGCGCATGTCGAATCCCGCCCCGTTGTCGCCCACCGCGAAGGCCCGCCGATTCTCGTGCTGCGCTGCACGCACCGTGATCCGCGGGTGCTCTGCGCGCGCGGTGTACTTCCAGGCGTTGCCGATGAGGTTCTCGAGCACGAGCCTGAGCAGCGTCGGGTCGCCGCTGACCAGCAGGCCGGACTCGAGCTGCACATCGACCTCTCGTGCCGGGTCCCCACGACGCAGATCTTCGACGACGTACTGCGCCAGCTGCGTCAGATCGACCGGCTGGCGCGCCAGCGGCTGCGCCGACAGCCGAGCCATCGTGAGCAGCGCGTCGATCATCAGGTTCATGCGCGCCGCGGCTCCCAGCACGCGGTCGAGGTGATCGTTGCCCACGCGGTCCAGCAGCGCCCCGTAGTCCTCCTTGACGATGCGGGTGAAGCCCTCCACCACGCGCACCGGTGCCCGCAGATCATGCGACAGCGTGGAACCGAAGACATCACCATCGCCGGCGGCGGGCAGTTGCCAGACCAGCACCCAGGCCGAGCTCCCCGCCGATCCCTGCGCGCCGGCGAGGGCCACCAAGTGCCAGCCATCCAGGCTGGCCGACTCGCCCGGGTTCAGTGCCCCGATGGCCACCCGGCACGCCGGTGGAAGCCCGGCCAGAGCCTCGATCGGCGAGCCCTCGCAGGCGTGCGGCCACAGCGCACAGGCGGCAGGGGTGAGCGCGCGAACCGTGCAGGTCACCGCGGACCGGGTGGCGATCAATGCCACGCCGGGCAGTGCAGCCAGCCAGGCCTGCACACTTGGCGGGTCGGGTGTGCCCGCCGCTCGCGCCTCCTGCGGCAATGGCTCGGCGGGCACCGTTGCGGCAGGGCCGGCACCCTCGGTCCCCGCCGCGGCCGCAGGCGGTTCCTCCGAGCGCACAGCATCCGGCGCCGGCCGCCCCGGCACGGGTGCCGGGCGCTTCGACCTTCCCGCCGACAGCCGGCCCCAGGCAAAGAAGGCCAGCGCCGACCCGGCAAACGCCACCGCGAGGAACAACCAGAACAACTCGCTCCCCGCGGTTGCCAGCGGCACCGGGGAGGCCTCGGTCCGGGCGGTGGCCAGCAGAACCGCGCCGCCTGCCACCAGCGACACACCACGCACCCGGCCGCGGGCGGCCGTGTCCGCCGCGCAGCGCGACGCCAAGGCAGCGGCCCCCTCGGGCCCGTTGGTGCGCGGCATGGTGCGAAATTGTACGAACGCGCCCGCCCGGTCAGCGGGCAGCGGTGCCATCAAGTTCGCACCGCCCAAGCCGAAAGCAGGGTGCGCACCGTGTCTACGTCCACCACGCTCCCCCACTGCCACGACAATTCCGCGCTTCGCGCGCGGGCGGTGCCGAACCGGTACCCCGCCTCGCGGCACTGCCCGATACCTGACCACGCGCCATGACCCGCGCCTCCGACCCCGCTGCGCCGACGCCCGCGCAGCTCGATGCCGCCGCGCTCGCGCGGCTGCAGGCGCTCGACCCGGAGGGCCGCCACGGGGTCGTCCGCCGCGTGCTGGCCACCTACGAGGGAGCCCTCACCAGGCAGCTCGACCAGCTGCGCGCCGAGCGCGACACGCCCACCGCAGCGCTGGCCAACCTGGCCCACACGCTGAAGTCGTCATCCGCCAGCGTCGGGGCCCTCGCACTGGCAGACGCCTGTGCCGCGCTGGAGCAACGCCTGCGCCATGGCGCGGTGGCACAAACCCACGATGTCGCCCACTTGGTCGACCTTGGCGAAGCGGCCCTCGCGGCCGTGCGCACTATGCTGCGCCAGTGACCGCCTCGCCGCGATGACGCTGCCGATCTCGAACGCCCCCGACGACCTGCCCGAGCGCCCAGCGGTGCTGCTGGTCGATGACGACGAGGTCAACCTGCTGCTCACCGGCATCGCGCTGCGCGAGCGCGGCTTCGACATCATCGAGGCGTCCAGCGGCGAGCGCGCGCTCGAACTGCTGGGCGAGCGGGCTGCGGACCTGATCGTGCTCGATGCCATCATGCCCGGCCTCGACGGCTTCGACACCTGCCGCGCCCTGCGCCGGCTTCCCGGCCTGGAACACGCCCCGGTGCTGATGCTCACCGGGCTGGACGACGACGCCTCGATCGACCGCGCCTACGAGGCCGGGGCCACCGACTTCTTCGTCAAGGCCACCCAGTGGAGCCTGCTGGCCGGCCGTCTGCGCTACTTGCTGCGCAGCGCGCGCACGCGGCGCGAACTCGAGCGCCGCAAGTCCGAACTCGCGCGCGCGCAAGACCTGGCGCGCATGGGCAGCTTCGAATGGCACCGCAGCAACCGGCACGGCCTCGCGCTCTCGGTGGAAGCGCTGCGGGTGTGCGGCTTCGGCGCGCATGAGGCGGTCAGCCTGCGCCGGCTGCTGCGCATGGTGCCCGCCGAGGAGCGCAGCGCGTTGATGCGCGCGCTGCACGCCTGCCTGCGGCAGACAACGGTCGTGGCGCTGGACGTGCCGTTCGTGTTGCGCGACGGCCGCCAGCGCGTGGTGCGCGTCGAGGCCGAGCCCGAGTTCAACGAGCATGGCCTGGGCACCGGCTTTACCGGGATCATGCAGGACGTGACCGACCGCCGCCAGGCGGAGGACAAGATCCGTCACCTGGCGAACTTCGACTCGCTGGTCGGCTTGCCCAACCGGCGCCAGCTGATCTGGCGCGCCGAGCGCGCCCTCGAGGCGGCACGCCGCGGCCCGCATCAATGCGCACTGCTGCTGATCGACCTCGATCGCTTCAAGAACATCAACGACACCCTCGGCCACAGCGCCGGCGACGATCTGCTGGTCGAGGTGGCGCGCCGGCTGCGCAGTTGCGTGCGGCACAGCGACCAGGTAGTGGAAGGCGCGGTGGAAGCCGGCGGCAACCGCTCGCACCGCGCGCTCGAGGCGGTGGGCCGCCTGGGCGGCGACGAGTTCGTCGCGCTGCTGCCTGAGGTCGGCGAAGAGCAAGACGCCGAACGTGTGGCGCGGCGCATGCTCGAGTCAATGCGCGATCCCATCTTCCTCGGCGGCCAGGAGTGCTTCGTCACCGCCAGCGTGGGCATCGCGCTGTTTCCGCGCGACGGCCAGACGGTGGTCGACCTGCTGCGCAACGCCGACGTCGCGATGTACTCGGTGAAGGCGCAGGGCAAGAACGCCACCGCGGTGTACAGCCCGCATCTGGCCGGCCGCGGCCGCGAGAAGCTCGAACTGGAGTCGGCGCTGTTCCGCGCCATCGAGCGCAACGAGCTGGTGCTGCACTACCAGCCCAAGATCGACGTGCGCACCTCCAAGATGGTGGGCGCCGAGGCGCTGATGCGCTGGCAGCGCGGCGGCAAGCTGGTGCCCCCGGGCGACTTCATTCCGCTGGCCGAAGACACCGGCCTCATCGTGCCGCTGTCCGAGTGGGCGCTGCGCGAAGCGGCGCGCCAGGCGCACGTGTGGCAGCAGCAGTTCGGCTTCGACGATGCCATCGCCGTCAACCTGCCCACCCACATGTTCGAGCGCAGCGACCTGGTGGAGCACATCCATCAGTGTGTCACCGCGGTCAACGTGCCGCATCGCTCGATCCGCCTGGAGATCACCGAAGACAACCTGATGAAGGAGCTGCAAAGCGTCATCCCCGCACTGCACCGCTTGAACGAGATCGGCGTGGAGATCGCGATCGACGACTTCGGCACCGGCTACTCGTCGCTGGCCTACCTCACCACGCTGCCGATCTCCGAGCTGAAGATCGACCGCGGCTTCGTGCGCGACCTGGGCATCACGCCGCAGAGTTCGGCGGTGGTGTCGGCGATCATCGCGCTGGCACGTTCGCTCGGCCTGCGCGTGGTGGCCGAGGGCGTGGAAACGATGCGCCAGATGGAGGTGCTGTACCGGCTGGGCTGCGGCGTGATGCAGGGCTTCCTGTTCAGCCGCGCGGTGCTGCCCGACGAACTGGCGCGCTGGCTGGAACAGACGGTCATGGCCCGCAAGGCGCCGTGGATCGGCGCCGCGGCCACAGAGGCCGAAAGCCCGGTGGTGACCGACATCGCCGCAGCGCGGCGCTATCGCTGAGCGGCCGTGGCGGCCTTGTCACCCGAGGCTGCCGCCCCGGCGGCTCAGCTGGCCAAGGCCGCGCTGGTGCGCCTTGCGCAGGCGCGCCTCGAGCCCACGCCGGAAAACTTCGCCAGGGCCTACGCCGAGGAAGCCGGCGCGCCACCACCTCCCGCCGCAGCGGCGGCTGCGCCTGCAGTGCCCGCCGCGGCAGTGCCGTGGGGCGGGCTCATCGAGCGCGTGGTGCGCGGGCTCGAGCGCGGCGGCAAGCAGTGGACCGCCGCAAAGCGCAAGCAGAGTCTCCAGCGCGTGCTGGAAGGCGCGAGCCACGACGAGCAACGCCTCGCGCCGCGCCTGCAGGCGCTGCTCCAGGCCTGGGAAGCCGACCGCGCGCAGGCCGCGGTAGAGACGCTGCCTGAACCTGCCGGTCCGGCTTCCGGGGCCGACCCCGGCGCAGGCGCCCCAGGGCGACCCGAGACCGCCGACCCAGGCCATCGAGGCGAGCAACCCGCCGGCCCGCTGGCCGAGGCGGTCGCAGCGCTTCACGCGGCAGTGGAAAGCGGCTTGGGTGACGCCGATGAGCGAGCCGCGGCCCTCGCCCGGCGCCTGCGGCACGCGGCCCGCACGCTCGACGAGCGGTGTGAACCCGGCGCGGCGCATCAGGTGGTCAGCGTGGCCGCCGAGGCGCAGCGCTGGTTCGACCAGCGCCACGAGGTGGTTCGGCAGCTCGGTTCGCTGTGCGCCGAACTGGCGCAGGGCCTGACCGAGCTGACCGAAGACGCCAGCTTTTCGCGTGGCCAGTGCGAGGCGCTGCGCATGCAGCTGCAGCAACCGCCGGAGCTGCGCGGCCTGCGCGAGGCCGGCGCGGTGCTGGCCGACACGCGGGCGCGCCAGGCGTCGGTGCGCAGAGAACGCGAAGAGGCCCGCGCCGCCCTCAAGGAGCTGCTGGCCGGCATGGTCGGGGAGGTCGGTGCGCTGCAGCAGCAGACCGGTGGCTTCGAGTCGGCGTTCGAGCGGCACGCTGCGGCGGTCGAGTCCGCCGAAAGCCTGCCGGCGCTGGCCACGGTGGTGCAGGCCATGCTCGCCGACAGCCGCCGCATCCGCAGTGCCGTCTCCGGCAGCCACCACCGCCTGCAGCAAGGTGCCGAGCGCGCCGCAGCGCTGGAAGCGCGCGTGCGCGACCTCGAAGGCGAGCTGCGCCGCATCTCCGACCAGGCACACACC
This sequence comes from Rubrivivax sp., assembly GCA_016789865.1. Lineage (GTDB taxonomy): Bacteria > Pseudomonadota > Gammaproteobacteria > Burkholderiales > Burkholderiaceae_C > Rubrivivax. Next base: position 16,603 of record JAEUPC010000098.1, on the reverse strand, counting down.
GATGCGCTCACGCAGGTGGCCAACCGGCGCGGCCTGGAGCGGCTGTTCGCGCAGGAGTGCGAGCGTGCCGCGCGCACCGGCCATCCGCTTGCGCTGGGTCTGCTGGACATCGACAACTTCAAGAAGCTCAATGACCGCCTCGGGCACGCCGCAGGCGACACGGCGCTGAAGTCGCTGGCCGGCGCGGTACGCCAGCGCCTGCGGCCCGGCGACCACGTGGCGCGTTTCGGCGGCGAGGAGTTCGTCGTGCTGATGAGCGGCCTGGGCCTGGAAGAGTCCCGCCAGGCGCTGACGCGGCTGCAGCGCAGCCTCTCGGCGAGCCTGTTCCTGCACGATGGCGAAGAAGTCTTCGTCACCTTCTCGGCCGGGGTCACGTTGTGGCGTGAGGGCGAGCCGCTGGAGGTCACCGTCGAGCGGGCCGACGGCGGGCTGTACCAGGCCAAGCGCAACGGCAAGAACCAGACCTGCCCGGCCTGAGCCGCGGCGCACCGACCGCGGGCTGCACGGCGGCCAACGGTAAGGGCCGGTAACGCGCAGCCCCGGTTCCCTGCAACCGGAAACAACCGCGGCGCCACCGCCCCTCAAGTGCGGACAAGCTTGCGCCGAAGTCCCCGGCCAGGGCCGGCGCATGGACCGGCCCGCACCTTGCCATCGTGATGCCTTCCCTCGACCGCTGGTTGTCGCCCGTGCGCCGGCTTGCCACCGCGTTCTTCCGCAGCGACCTCACGCTGCACCGTGAACGCGGCCAGGTCCATGTGGCACTGGCCGAGCGCCCGGCGGCCGCCGCGCCCCCACCCGCCCGCCAGCGCGACGAGGTCGGGCGCCGCCGGCGGCACGAGGAGCTGATGCTCATCCGCGCCGAGCTCGCGGCATTGCTCAATGAACTGCCCGAGACCCGCTCGACCATGCGGCACCTGGTGTTCGTGGAGCAGGCGCTCGAGAAGAAGGGGCTGAAGGTGCTGCACAAGGTGCCGCTGGATGTGCTGCGCCGCGCCCACGAGCAGTTGGAGAACCTGGTCATCAACTGGTCGCCGGCCGGCCTGGCGAGCCTGCGCTCGAAGATGGCGGTGGCCATCATCGACCGCGAGCACATGGACCCGGAAGCCGAGGCCGATGCCTACCGCACCGCGGCTGTCATGGACGCCGCGTCGCGCGCGGAACTCGAAGCGCCGCCGACGATTCCGGTGCGCAGCGACGAGGAGGCGCTGGCCGCGGCCTACGCCGTGCTGGCCCAGCCTGCCGCCGAGCCGCCAACGCTGGCCGAGGTGGAGATGCAGGGGGAGCTTGGCTCGGCCTCGGCACGTGCGTTGCGGCGGCCAACCCAGCCTGCCCCGCAAGACGCACCTGGCGAGATCAGCATTCGCGTGTTGCAGCCCTGACTTCAGCGGCGCGCGGCGCACTCACGGGCCGCACCACGCCCCCACCGGGGCCGCAGCCGAGGTGAGCCTCACCCCCCGCTTCGCGCCAGCTCTTCCACCGCCGCCAGCAGCCTGTCGGCCTGCGCCGGCGCGCCGATGCCGAGGTCGGCCGCCATGCGCTGCAGACGGGTGAACGCCTGCGTGCGGGTCAGCGAATGGCGGTGCATGAGCACGCCCACCGCCAGCGGCACGGGGTCGCCGAGGCTGTCGCGCGGCGCGGCCGCATGGCCGCCGGCGGCCGCCGGCTCGGTTCGCAGGCGGGCGAACGCCGCCTCCACCGCGGGCACGATCTGCCCGACGTCCAGCGGCTTGACCAGGTAGGCCAGTGCCCCCAGGCGCTGCACCTCGGCCACCGTGGCGGCGTCCGAAAACGCCGACAGGAACACGAACGGGATGCGGTACGCGTCGCGCAAGGTGGCCGCGACATCGAAGCCGCTCTTGCCCTCCATGCGAATGTCCAGCAGCGCCAACTGCGGCCGGTGCTCGCGCGCCAGCAGGATGGCGTCGTCGCCGTTGTCGGCGTCGATGACCTCGTAGCCGGCCTGCGCCAGCCCGTGCGCCACGGTGGCAAGCACCAGGCGGTCATCGTCCACCACCAGGATGCGCCCCTTGCCGGCGGCGGCGCCCGGGGCGAGGCCGGAAACAGCGGTCGGCGACGTCATGGGCGCCGATTCTTACCCAGGCACGGGCGCGTCGGTCACCGAGGTTCCCAGGGTAGGCGCCGGCGGCAACTTCACGCTGGGAGGCATCATCCGCAGCCGGGCCACGACCTCCGTGCCTTCGCCGCTGAGGGTCAGGCGAGCGCCGCGCCGGGGCAGCAGCGCGCGCACCAGGCCGAGCCCCGACACGCCCGCCGGCACCGCCAGCAGGTCGAACCCGTCGGGGAGCCGGCCCTGCTGTGCGATGTCGACCTCCACCGCTTCGCCATCGGCGCGCACTTCGCAGCGCACCGGGGTCCCCCCGCCGTGGCGCACCGCGTTGGCCAGCAACTCGTTCAGGATCAGCGCCAGAGGAATGGCCTCGGCCTCGGGCAACAGGTGGTCGGTGCTGGCCGAGGCCACCTCGATGGTGTGGCCGAAGGTGCGCTGCACGGACTGGGCGATCGACGCCACCAGGCGCGCCACCCGCAGCGGCCCGGCTGCTGCCGCCCCGCCGGAGCCGGCGCGCGCCGCATCGACCTGCAGGCCGTAGACCTGCGCGATCGCCTGCACTTGGCTGACCGCCTCGATCAGCACGCCGGCCACCTCGGGCCGCCGGTCGGCGTTCTGCCGCAGCAGCCCGGCCACGCCCTGCAGGTTGTTCTTGATGCGGTGGTGCACCTCGCGCACCAGCACCTCGCGCTGCGCAATGGCCTCGCGCAACCGCGCCTCGTTGGCCGCACGCTGCTCGGTCACGTCGCTGGCCAGCAACAGCACCTGGGCCACACGCTGCGCGCCCTCGCCGGTGTCGTCGGGACCCAGCGCCTGCCCGACCGCAGCGAGCCGGCAATCCCACACGTGCAGCGGCGAAGCGGGACCGGCGGCCCAGTCGCGCGGCAGCGCCGGCGGCACGCCCGCTTCGGCGGGCATCTCGCCGCGCCACTCGTGGTGATTGGCTGCCCCTGGCGTCATCGCCGCGATCCAGCCCCCCAGTGCCTCGCCCAGCGTGCGGTTGGGCAGGTTGGGCAGCGCCAGCAGCGCGCGCTCGTGGCCGGCGCCACGATCGTCGATGCCGAACAGCGCCGCCGCGGTGCGGTTGACCTGCAGCAGGCGGCCGCGCGCCGCATCGAACAGCGCAATGGCCATCGGCGCCGTCTCGATCAGCCGCTGCAGCGACGCCTGCGCGCGCGCCACGCTCATCTCGGCCTGCCGGCGGCGGTCGATGTCCAGCAGCGCGAAGGTGATCTGCGGCGGCCCGTCCTCCAGCGTGCTGGCCACCGCGTTGCCCACCACCCAGAACTCGCGCCCGTCGCGGCCGCGCAGCCGGCATTCGAAGGTCTCGATGGCCCCCTGCTCGGCGCGCTGCCACCAGTCGTCGCGGCGCAACGGGTGGCTCGGCTCGGGCGTGGCCACGGTGCTGATCGGCTCGCCGACGAAGTCGGCCAGCTCGCCGCCAAACATGCGCCGCGCCGAGCGGTTCATCCATTCGATGCCGCGCTCGCCGACGGTGACGATGCCCACCAGCACCGAATTGAGCACCGAGCGCGTGCGCTCGGCCTGGGCGGCCAGCGCCTCGCGGGCGCGGTGGCGCTCGTCGACATCGACGAACGAACAGATCGTGTCGTCGCTGCGGTCGATGAGCGGATCGGCTGGCTGGTCGATGGTGCGCACGGCCACCTGCACCCAGCGTTGGCCACCGCCTCGCTGGCGCAGCAGGCGCTCGCCGATGAAGCGCCCGGACTGGCGCAGCGCCGTGGCGATCTTGGCTTCGAACTCGACACAGGTGCGCGCGTCCTCGTACAGCTCGGCCGGGTCGAGCGTGGTCAGCTCGGGCACCGCATAGCCGGTGATCTGCGCCATCGCCTGGTTGGCCTGCACGATGCGCGCCCCGCGCTGCACGACCATGCCCACCTCCGAGAGGTTGAACACCAGCTCGCGGTCGGCCAGCGCGCGCTCCAGCTCGACCTGCTGCGCTTTCAGGCGCGTGATGTCGGTGAGCACGGCCACCGCCTCCAGCATGTCGCCGCTCACGTCGGCGCGGCGCACCGAGAAGGCCACCCAGCGGGTCGGCTCGGGGCCGGCGGCGTGCGCCCGCGTGCCCGCCTGCGGCTCCACACCGCCCAGCTGCAGTTCGACGTCGTAGCGGCGCGCCGCCAGCAGCGTGGCCTGCGCCTCGGCAATGACCTCGGGCGCGACGCCCTGGCCTTGCAGGATTTCGGCCAGCGAAGCACCGGCGGCCAGCCCGGGCTCCAGCCCGAGCATGCGCTCGAAGCGGCGATTGCAGCGCACCAGCGCCGGCCCGCGGAAATAGGCCATGCCGGCCGTCGAGCTGTCGAGGATGGTGGTCAGCTCGCGCAGCAGCTGGGCGTTGCGCCGCTCGGCCATCTCCTGCTCGGTGACGTCCAGCGTCACGACCGAGGTCGTGCGGCGCCCGGCCGCCAGCACACCCGGCTCCACGCGCGTGAGCAGCCAGCGCACGCCCAGCTCGGCGTGGCGCACGGCATAACGGACCTCGGCGCGCTGACCCAGCCGCAAGGCGCGTTGCAGGCGTTCGTAGTCGGGCAGCGAGTCCTGCACCACCAGCTCGCGGCTGATGTGGTGCAAGGCGCTGCGGCCGGCGGTGGCCGGCACAGGGGCTGCGGCTTCGGGGGCGTCGGCCTGCTCGGGCGCGCGCGGCGCTTCGGTGCGCCGTGCCCTGGAGTCCAGCCAGCCGCGGCCCGGGTCGTAGGTGGCCACGCCGATGCTCGCGGTGCTCATCAGCATGCCCATCTCCAGCCGCGCCAGGTCGCGTTCGTCCTCGGCGCTGCGGTCTTCGACGACGGCCATCACGCGCCCCGTCGGCAGCCCCGGTCCGCTCAGGCGTGCCAGCCGCGCCGCCAGGCGCCGGCGGCGGCCATGGCCCAACGGCAGCACCACTTCGCGCTCGACCACCGGGGCGCCGGCGCCCAGCGCCGGGAGCACACCGCCTTCCCAGCCCAGCAGATGCTGCAGTTCGGGTGGCGCATCGGCCAGCACCTCGGGCACCTGTTCGACCAGCGCCTCGAGCGCCGAGTTGCAGCGCACGATGAGCCCGTCGTCGTCATACACCAGCATGCCCGCGCCTGCCAGCTCGAACCACTGGTCGAGCTCGTCCTGCCCGCGCCGCACGAGTTCGCGCGCCTGGCTCTCCAGGCTGAGGTCCTGCATCAGCGCCAGCCACCGCGCGACCGCCGGCCCCCCTGAATCTGCTGCCGCAGACGCATCGAGCGCCTGCAGCGCCATCGACACCCAGCGGTCGCGCCCGGCGGCATCACAAAGCCGCAGCGACAGCGCCGGCACCGGCTCGTCGCCGCCCGGCGCGCGCAGCGCCTGCAGCAACGCGTCGCGCTCGGCCGCGTGGCCTTCGCGCTCGTGCAGCGGCAGCAAGGTAGCCAGCGGCTGGCCGAGCAGGCCGGCTGCCGCGGGCTCGCCCAGCAGCTGCTGCAGGCTCGGGTTGAACGCCAGCACGGCGAATCCGGCATCCAGCAGGGCGGCCGGGTACGGCATGCGCCACAACGGGGCCAATGCCGCGGGCACTGCCGGCGCTGCGAGCACCGCGGGCGCGGCCGCGTCAGAGGGCCCCAGAGCCGGCCGCGGCGAGTTCAGTGCCTCGGCGCTGTCGTGGCGGGCGGCCGCCGGCTCGGGCATCGCCGTGTCAATCCAGCTGGCGCGCGCTCTTCAGCGCCGTCAGCAACGCCGCGTTGACCTCCAGCGGCTGAAGCATCAGCCGTTCCGTGGCCTCGCGGATCTCGAACACCGCCTCCTGCTCCACCGCCTGCACGAGTTGCAGGTAGGGCTGGTACGGGCCGCCCTGCCCCAGCAGCGCCAGGCGCACCCGCTCGGGCACCGGCACGCCCTCGAGGAGCTGGGCCACCGGCTGGCGCAGCAAGCGGTCGAGCAGCGAGAACACACCGCAGATGAACATCTCGCCGGACATCTCCGCATCGCCATGCGGGCGCGCCAGCTCTTCCATGAACAGGCCGCGGCGCACTGCGGCGTGCATCGTCACCTTGGCGCCGGCGTGGTTGGACGAGCTCGCCAGCAGCAGCGCCAGCCAGCGCTTGAGCCGCTGGTGGCCCAGCAGCATCACGGCATGGCCGAACGAGTTGATCTCCACCGACAGGCCGAAGGCCGGCGAGTTCAGATAGCGCATCAGCCGGAAGGCGATCGTCGGTTCGCGCTTGAGCATGGCCTCCAGCCGCGCCACCGGCTCCTCCCGGTCGATCCCCTTGATCAGCTCGAGCACCACGGTCACGTCGGTGGGCACCGGCCGGCGCGGGTCGCCCTTGGCCACGGGTTCGTCCAGCGGCCAGCCGAGCACGGCCACCGCGCCGCGCTGGAAGGCCTGCTCGGCGGCCGCCGGCGAGTGCACCCCGGTCTGCACCGTGGTCACCTTGCGCGGGTGGGTGGCTGCTGCGGCGCCCGCGTCGCTGCGGCGGTCTTCGCCGGTGTCCACCAGCGAGTGACTGAAGCACCGCACCACTTCGGGCGCCAGCGGCTTGAGCGGCCGCCCCTTGATGAGCAGCACGCTGCCGTCGCCATGCAGGCCGGCCAGCGCCGCCGCGTGCACCGGGTCGCCGGCCATGAACGCCGGCACCTCGATCAGGAACTGCCCGGGCGGGCGCGCCGCCAGGATGCCCTGCAGCAGCGGCTCGCTGGCGACATTGAGCGCTACCGGGCGCTCGCTGCCGGGCGTCTTGGCGCCCGCGGTCACCGGGTCCAGCGGCCGCACCGGCTTGCCCGCTGGCGTGGTCGCCGGGCGGGGCCACACCGCCTCCAGCGCAGCCAGCAGCGCCGCGGGGTCGATGGCCGCGTCGGCACGCGCCGGGAACAGTGTCAGTCTCGTGGCCACCACGTCGTGCTGGCGGTCGACCATCGGGCTGTAGCCGATGGCCAGCTGCCCCAGTACGGAATGCTCTCGCATCGTTGTCGTCTCTACTGGATCTACTTGAGGTAGTCGAACAGCGACATGCGCTGCACGATGGAGTAGGACTTGAGCGCGGCATCGTAGCCGCTCTGCCTGGCCTGGAAATCGGAGATCGCCGCGACCATGTCCAAATCCTCACTGCGCGACTTCTCGCGCTGCGCATCGAGCTTGCCCTGGGCCAGCCGCTCCTCGATGTCGTCGGCGCGGCGCAGCGACTCGCCCGAGCGCGAGCGCAGGCGCGAGAGGTTCTCGGCCACCGCGTCGATGTCGCCCAGGCCCTCGCGCACGCCCTGCGCGACCACCGGCCCGTCACGCCCGGGCGTGGCCAGCTCGATGGCGATGCGGTCGAGCACGTCGAACACCGACAGCGTGCCGCCGGGGTTGGCCGGGTCGGCGGCCTGCAGCCACGCCGCGCGCCCATCCACCGTGAGCGGCGTGGCCTCGCCCGAGGCGGTGTACAGCTCGCCGGCCGCCGCCACGTAGGTCACGCCGCCGACACCGTCCACCAGCGGCGGACTGTCGGCGCCCTGGCCGCCGAACAGGTAGCGGCCGGCACCGTCGGTGCGGTTGGCCACCGACAGCAAGTCGTTGCGCAGCCCGCGGATGGCCTCGGCCAGCACCGCGCGCTCGCTGTCGCTGAAGGCGCCGTTGCCGGCCTCGACGACGCGCGCGCGCACCTGCTGCAGCAGCTCGCCGGCATCACCCAGCGCGCTTTCGGCGAACTGCATGGCGCTGCGGCTGGTCTCCAGCGCACGCTGGTCGGCCTCGGCACGCTGGATGGCCGCCAGCGCCCGCTCGGCATGCGCCGCCGCCGCCGGGTCGTCGCTGGCGCGCAGCACGCGCTTGCCGCTGGTCAGGCGTTCCTGGGCCTCGCTCATCTCCTGCTGCCGCAGCTGCAGGTTGCGGATGCTGGTGTCGAAGGCGTAGGCAGTGGTGAAGCGCAGGCTCATGCCGTTCCTGACGTGCGTGATGATCAGCGGGCCGCGGCCGTCTGCAGCAGCGTCTCGAACACCGATTGCGCCACCTGCAGCATCTTGGCCGCCGCCTGGTAGCTTTGCTGGAAGGCGATCAGCCGCGCGGCTTCCTCGTCCAGGTTGACGCCGGTCTTGGCGGCCAGCGCCTGTTCGCTCTGCTCGGAAACGGCCGAGCTGATCTCCACCGCCGAGCGCGTGCCTTGCACGCGCACGCCCACGCGCGACATCGCGTTGGCGTAGGCGTCCACCGGCGCCAGCCCACCCACCACCGGCGAGTCGCGCAGCGCCAGCAGCGCCAGCGCGTTGCCGTTGTTGGTGCTGACCGCCACCGCGGGTGTCGGCTGCACGGTGAGCACGTCGCCGCTGCGCGGCACACCGGCCAGCGTGAGCGAGAAGCCGTTGATGTCGGCCGGCGGCGCCGGCACCGTGCCCCCGGCGTTCCAGCTGCCGGTGCCGCTGCCCACCAGCGCGTTGCTGCCGTCGTAGAGGTCCCACTGGTAGTTGCCGGCGTTGTCGGTGAAGGTGATGCGGGCCGTGCCGCCGGCGGTGGGCAGCGGCGCGGCCGTGACGCGCAGCGCGGCGACCGTGGCGGTGCCGGTGTTGGCCGGCTCGGCCAGTGCAATCAACGACGCGGCGGCAGCCAGGTCGCGGGCGTCGTCCAGCAGCTTGGTGAAGCCGTTGGCCGCGCGCGCCACCGGCTGCAGCAGGAAGCGGTCCCCCGGCTGCGCTGCCGGTGGCCCGACATCGATGCGCAGCCCGTCGACGATGTCGCCGCTGGCGATGCTGCGCACCAGGCCGTCGGCCAGCCGCGTGAGCGTGTAGTTGCCCGGGTTGGCCGCGTCGGGCTGCAGGTCGTAGTCGCTGGCCTGCACGGCGGCGGCATCGGTGACGGTGAGCACCACGTCGGTCAGCGGCACGCCCAGCCCATCGCGCGCGTTCGCCGCGTGGGCGGTGGCCATCGGCGCGCCGATGGCGAACAGCGCCGCCCCGGCCACGCTGCCCAGCGGCGGCTGCAGCGACAGGCCCAGCGCCTGCTGGCGATTCACCGCATCGCCGATCGCCAGCGCCATCTGCCCGACCAGGTTGCGCGCTTCCACCAGGTCATCGTTCTGGAAGCGCAGCATGCCCGCGATGCCGCCCCCGCCGAGCAGACCGCTGCCCAGTTCGAGCATGCCGGTGCCGCCGTTGCGCAGGCCCACCGCCGAACGCATGGGGTCGGAGGCATCGGCCATCAGCGCCAGCTCCCCGGCCTCTGCGCCCAGCACCAGGCGCTGGCCGCCGCCGATGAAGATCGACATCGAGCCGTCTTCGGCTTCGATGCGCGTGATGGCCAGCTTGTCGGCCAGCCGCGTGATCAGGCGGTCTCGTTCGTCGAGCAGGTCGTTGGCGGGTTGCCCCAGGCCCTTCATCGCCGCGACGCGTGCATTCGCCTCGGCGATCGCGCGGGCCAGCGAGTTCACCTCGGTCACCGCGGCACGCAGGTCGGCAGTGACGCCGGCCTGCCGCTCGTCCAGCGCGGTACCGGCCGCGGCGAAGCGCGACGCGAGATCGCCCGCCCGCGCCAGCACCACCTGCCGCGTGCTGGCGTCGTAGGGCCGGTTCGACAGGTCGAGCATGCTGTTCAGGAAGTTCGACGCCGCCGAACCGAGCCCCTGCTCGCCGGGCGGGAAGATGTTTTCCAGCCGCTGCAGCTGGTCCAGGCGCGCCTGGTCGAGAGAGGCCAGCGAACGCGCGCTGGCGGCCTCGCGGGTGAGGAAGGCATCGTGCGCGCGCACGACGCTCTCCACATCGACGCCGCGGCCGAAGAAGCCCGCGCCGCTGAACTGGCCCTGGGCCGTCTCCAGCACCACCGACTGGCGCGAGTAGCCCTGCACGTTGGCATTGGCGATGTTGTGGCCGGTGGCCTGCAACGCCGCGTAGCTCGCGGTCATCGCGCGCATGCCGAGCGAGAAGAGGGCGCCGGCGCTCATGGTGTCACTCCGTGCGGTTCAGCCGACCAGGGGAGCGCGGGCCGCTGCGGCTCACGCCGCCAGGCTGCGCTGCAGCCTGAGCGTGGTGTTGATGACCCGCGAGAGCTTGTCGGCATAGGCCGGGTCGGTGGCGTAGCCGGCGCGCTGCAGGCCCTGTGCAAAGGCCGCCGCACCACCCTGCCCTTGCAGCTGGCCTTTGGCGGCGCGCGTGGCGATGCCGGCGTAGCGCGGGCTGTCCTGCATGAGCCTGGCGTAGTCGGCAAACGACTCGGCATAGCTCGCGTAGGCGCGAAAGCGCGCCACCACCTTCTGCGGCTTGCCGCCGACGTACTCGGTGGTGACGATCTCGGCCACCGGGCCCTTCCAGCCGGCACCGGCCTTGATGCCGAACAGGTTGTGCGCCGGGCTGCCGTCGGCGTGCCGGATCTCCTTGCGGCCCCAGCCGGTCTCGTGCGCGGCCTGGGCGATCATGAAGGTGGCGGGGATGCCGGTGGCCGCCTCGGCGCGGCGGGCAGCGTCCTGATGCTGCTCGACGAACCCGGCGGCACCCTTGTGCGGCAGGCGTGTGGCGCGGCCGTCCAGCGGCGCGACGGTGTTGTTGGCGCTGCCGGTGGCCGGAATGGGCCCGGGCGCCAGCCCCATCTGCCGCTCGAGGTGGCGCGTGATGGCTTCGTGCAGCCCGCCGGGCAGGCCGGCGAGCTGCTGCGCGTACTGCTGGTCCAGCATCTCACGGCCCATCACGCCGCCGCTGCCCAGGGCGTCGGCGCTCTCCATCGTGGTGGCGCGCATGCTCTTCATCAGCTCGTTCATGAACAAGCCTTCGAGCTGCCGGGCCGCCTGCCGCACCGCCGACTTGGGGTCGGCCGCGGCCTGGCTGCGCAGGGCATCGAGGCCACGCGCGTCGGCAGCCAGGGCGGAGGGCAGCATGGCGCCCGAGACGAAGCTCGGCATCTCAGCGCTCCCTCGAAGCAGCGTTGGTCAAGGCGCCACGAACATGGCCCAGCGGCCGCCGCGGAACCGGCTTTGCCGGGCCGCTGGCGGCGCCCCCCTGGGGGGGAGGCGACCGGAGGTCGCTTCGGGGGGGGGCCTTCATATCACTTCGATCTCGGCATTGAGCGCGCCGACGGTCTTCATGGCCTGCAGGATGGCCAGCAGATCCAGCGGCGTGGCACCCAGCGCCGACAGCGCCTTGACCACATCGTTGAGCTTTGTGCCGGCGGCCATCTGGATGAGCGCGCCGGGGTGCTGCACCACCGAGATGTCGGTGCGTTCGCGGCTGACCGTCTGCCCGCCGGAAAGCGGCGCCGGCTGGCTGACCACCGGCGTGCTGGTGATGGTGACCGACAGGTTGCCGTGCGCCACTGCGCAGGGGCCGAGGGTGACCGACTCGTTCATCACGATGGAGCCGGTGCGTGCGTTGAGCACGATGCGCGCGGCCGGCTTCTCCAGCGACAGCGGCAGGTTCTCGATGTCGGCGAGGAAGGCCACGCGCAACTCGCGCGCCGGCGCCTTGACGCGCACGGTGCGGCCGTCCAGCGCGCTGGCGGTGCCCTCGCCCTTGGCGGCGTTGATGGCCTCGGCCACGGCGCGCGCGGTGGCGAAGTCGGCGGCGTTCAGCCCCAGGTTCACGTGCTCGCCGTCCATCAGCGGCGTGGGCACGGCACGCTCGACGGTGGCGCCTTCGGGAATGCGGCCGGCCGACAGGTGGTTGATCTGCACCTTGCTGCCGCCGGCCGAGGCGCCGGCACCGCCGACGATCAGGTTGCCCTGCGCCAGCGCGTAGATCTGCCCGTCGGCCCCCTTCAGCGGGGTGGCCACCAGCGTGCCGCCGCGCAGGCTCTTGGCGTTGCCCACCGACGAGACGTTGATGTCCAGCGTCTGCCCGGGTTGTGCGAACGGCGGCAGCTGCGCCGTCACCAGCACCGCAGCCACGTTGCGCAGCTGCATGCTGGTGCCCGGCGGCACGGTGATGCCCAGCTGCTGCAGCATGGCCTGCAGGCTCTGGGTGGTAAACGGGGTCTGCGTGGTCTGGTCGCCAGTGCCGTCCAGGCCGACGACGAGGCCGTAGCCCACCAGCTGGTTGCTGCGCACGCCTTGCACCGCGGCCACTTCCTTGATCCGCCGCAGGGCGGCGGCGTCGGCCGGCACCGGCCACCACAGTGCCGCGCTGGCAGCCAGGAAGGCGAGCAGCAACGACAGCCTCAACCACCACTCGGCGGCGTCATGCGTGGCGGCGGCCGTCTCGGAAGCGGGCTGCACCGTCGCCGGGTCGTCGGCAGGGCTGGAGATCGGCATGAGGCTGGCCATCCGCTGCTCGTTCTCAGAACGGCAACACCGACAGGAACACCCGGCCGAGCCAGCCTACCGCCTGCGCCTCGGCCTGCGCGCCGCGGCCACGCTGCTCCAGCCGCACGTTGGCGATGTGCGCGCTGGGCACGCTGTTGCCGGGCTGGATGGCGCGCGGGTCCACCTGGCCGGAAAAGCGCAGCACGTCGACGTTCTGGTTCACGCCGATCTGCTTCTCGCCGGCGATCAGCAGGTGGCCGTTGGGCAGCACCTGACGCACCACCACCGTGATGGTGCCGCTGAAGTCGTTGCTGTTCTCCACCGCGCCCTTGCCGGCAAAGCTGTTGGCCGAGTTGGCCTCGGCCCCGGCACGGCCGAACGAGTTGGGTGCGATGCCCGGCAGCGCGCTGATGCCGGCCGAAACGCTGCCGCTCTTGTCCACGCTGCTGGTGCTCTTTTGCACCGCGGTCACCTTCTCGACGATCTGCACGGTCAGCGTGTCGCCCACCAGCCGCGCGCGGTGGTCTTCGAAGAGGGGCCGGTAGTTGACGGCCTTGAAGATCGAGCCACCGGCCGGCTGCGCCATGGGCGTCGGCTCGGGCAGCGGCGGTGTGGTGTCGGCGACCTGCACATGTGGGCCGATGAACGCGCAACCAGAAAGAACCGGCAATGCAAGTGCGCCAGCACACGCGGCCAGGGTTGCGACCAGCCCGCGCCGCCTGGATCGAGGGCCGGTGGTCATACCTGGCTCAGCCGCTGCAGCATCTGGTCGCTGGTCTGGATGGCCTTGGAGTTCAGCTCGTAGGCGCGCTGCGTGGCGATCATCGTCACCAGCTCCTCGACGACATTGACGTTGCTGCCCTCGAGGAAACCTTGCTGCACGGCGCCCAGGCCGTTGCTGTTGGGCGCGCCCGCGGTGGCCGTGCCCGAGGCGGCGGTCTCGACGAAGAGGTTGCCGCCGCGCGGCTCGAGGCCGGCCGGGTTGATGAAGTTGGCCAGCTGGACCTGGCCAAGCGTCTGCGGCTGCACCTGGCCCGGCACGGTGGCGGCCACCGTGCCGTCGGCATTGATGGTGATGGCGGTGGCCGTGGCCGGCACGGTGAGGCCCGGCTGCAGCGGGTAGCCGGCGGCGGTGACGATCTGCCCTGCCGAGTCCACCTGGAACGCGCCGTCGCGCGTGTAGCCGGTGGTGCCGTCGGGCAGCTGGATCTGGAAGAAGCCCTGCCCCTTGACCGCGAGGTCCAGGTTGTTGCCCGTGCCGGTGAGCGCGCCCTGGCTGAAGTTGCGCGTGCTGGCCGCGGCGCGCACCCCCAGGCCGACCTGCAGCCCGGTGGGCAACTGGCTTTGCTCGCTGGTGGCCGAACCCGCGGGGCGCAGGTTCTGGTACATCAGGTCCTCGAACACCACGCTGCCGCGCTTGAAGCCGTTGGTGCCGACGTTGGCCAGGTTGTGCGCCACGGCGTCCAGCTTGGTCTGCTGGCCTTCCATGCCGGTCTTGGCGATCCACAGCGAGCGGAGCATCGGGCGGCCCTCTTTCGGTAGCTTGGGGTGATGACAGCGGCTGTCATCTTGGCGCCCCGGTCGGCGGGCAAGCCCCTGAAAAGCGCCACCCCAGCGGCCCAATAGACCCCATCGGACTCCCACCTGACCCCGTCGGGCGCCCTCGGCCCCATCAAGCCCCGATGCCCGGCACCGACCGCGATGTCGCATGCCGCGGCCGGGGCCGGGGCCGCTACTGCGCGCCCAGCAGCTTGGCCGCGCCCTGCTCTCGCTGGTCGGCGCCTTGCAGCACCTTCATCTGCTGCTCGAACTGGCGCGCCGCGGCGATCATGGCCACCATCGTCTCCACCGGGCTGACGTTGCTGCCCTCGAGGGCGCCGCTTTGCAGCCTCGCCGTGGGGTCGGCGGGCAACTCGCCGTCGGCGGCGCGGAACAGGCCGTCCTCGCCGCGCGTGAGCGGCGCTTCGGGCGTCACGAGCTTCAGGCGTCCCACCGGCTGCGGTCGCCCGCGGCCGGTGCTGGCGGTGATGGTGCCGTCGGCGGCCACCTCCAGCGTGGCGCCCGCAGGCACGGCGAGGGGGCCGCCGTCGCCCAGCACAGGCAGGCCCGCGGGTGTGACCAGTTGTCCCTCGGCGCTGACCTGCAGCGCGCCGGCGCGGGTGTAGGCCTCGGCGCCGTCCAGGCCCTGCACGGCGAGCCACGCCTTGCCCTGCACCGCCACATCGAGCGGCCGGCCGGTGGTCTGCACCGGGCCGGCCCGGTCGTCGTGGCCGACGGTGGATTCCAGTGCATAGACCCGCGTGCTGGCGCCTTCGCCGCGCACCGGCACGGCGCGGAAGGCCTGCATCTCGGCGCGAAAGCCGTTGGTCGACGCGTTGGCCAGGTTGTGCGCGAGCACGTCCTGGCGCTGCATGGTCGCCTTGGCGCCGGCCATCGCGAGATAGATGAGACGGTCCATGGCACCTCAGCCGGTGTGCGGGCGGCGCGCGTTCAGCGGATGTTCACCAGCGTCTGCAGCACCTGGTCCTGCGTCTTGATGGTCTGCGCGTTGGCCTGGTAGATGCGCTGTGCGGTGATCATGTTCACCAGCTCGGCGGTGAGGTCGATGTTGGGCTCTTCCAGTGCGCCGGACTGCAGCACGCCGATGTTGCCGTCACCCGGCACGCCGCCCACCGGGTCGCCGGAGGCGTAGGTGCGCGCCCAGCTGTTGTCGCCGATCGGCTGCAGGCCCTGCGGATTGCGGAAGTTGGCCAGCTCCACCTGCCCGGCCGGCCGCGACTGGCCGTTGGAGTAGCGGGCCATGACGATGCCGTTGCCCTCCACCGCGATGGCGGTGAGCTGGCCGGCGGAGAAGCCGTCCTGCGACAGGTCCGTGACGGTGAAGGCGGTGGCGAACTGGGTCGACTGCGTCACGTCCAGCAGCACGCCGGTCAACGGCTGCGTCACGGCGCCGGCGGTGGTGGTGGTGCTGGGCACGTCGAAGGCGATCGGCGCGGTGGGCGCCGTGGGCGCGCTGCCGTCGGCCGGAAAGGTGATGCTGGTGATCGGCTGCGGATCGCCCGCAATGCCGGCCACGGTGGTGCCGTTGGCGGTGGCATACACGTCCCAGGCGCCGTCACCGGTCTTCTGGAAGAAGTAGGTCACCGACACCGGGTTGCCCAGCACGTCGTACAGGGCCTGCGAGGTGGCGCTGTTGTAGGTGTCGGGGTCGCTGAAGTCGATGAACGGCGCGCCGCCGGGGCGCGTGACACCCTGGCGCGCGTCGAGGTTCATCTCGAGGTCGATCTCGCTGGTGGCCTGCGGGGCCACGCCGGCGGTGGGCAGCTGCAGCTGCACGGCGGCACCGGGCTGGATGGTGCCCAGCGCATCGGCCGCATAGCCCATCAGGCGCAGGCCGGCGTTGTTGACGATGAAGCCGTCACGGTCGACCTTGAACTGGCCGTTGCGCGAGTAGCTGACCGGGCTGCGGCCGTCGGTGAGCTGGAAGAAGCCCGAGCCGTTGATGGCCAGGTCCATCGGGTTCTCGGTGGTGCGGATGTTGCCCTGGGTGAACTGCTGCGACACCGAGGCCAGGTTGACGCCGATGCCGATGCCGTTGCTGCCCGCGCCGTTGAGCGCCAGCGCGTAGACGTCGGCGAACTCGGCCCGCGCCGCCTTGGCGCCGAAGGTGTTGGCGTTGGCGATGTTGTTGCCGATCACCTGCAGGTTCTTGCTGGTGGCGTTGAGTCCGGAGAGGCCTTGCTGGAAGCTCATGGAGGTCCTTGGTGGGTCGTCGCAGGTGAACGGGACGGAGAGGCAGAAGCGAGGTTGCGTGCGGGCGAACAGGCGCGCGGGGCGGGGTCAGTTGAAGGCGCGCACGGCGGCGTAGTCGAGGGTGCCGGACCAGCGCGTGTCCAGCCGCAGCGCGTCGCCGGCCAGGCTGACGGCCAGGACCTCGTCGCGCATCAGCGTGGTGGCCGGCACCGTGGCCGCACCCGCATGCGCGGCCACACGGAAGCGGAACTCGGTGCCCTCGGCCGTGCCGGCCGGCGCCTTCCACTCGAAGCCGTGGCGGCCCACGCTCTGCGCGCCGAGGTCGACCGTGTCGACGACCCGCCCGGCCCCGTTGAGCACTTCCACGCGCACGCGGTCGGCCGGCGCGGCCAGCTCGAAGCCGCCGGCCGCGCCGCCGCCCTCGACGTGCAGGCGGTCGCCCTGCAGCGTGACGTCGCGGCCGACGAGCGCGGCACCCTGCAGCGCCTGCATCTGCAGGAACTGGCGGTTCAGCCCGGCCACCGTGTCGTTGAGCTTCTCGACGCCCGACACGGTGTTGATCTGCGCCATCTGGCTGGTGATCTGCGCGTTGTCCAGCGGGTTGAGCGGGTCCTGGTTC
>JAEUPC010000029.1 GCA_016789865.1 Rubrivivax sp. | reverse complement strand
GTTGTGCAGCACGTAGCCCAGGCCCGAGGGGCCCTGCGTGCGCTGCGCCAGCAGGCACCAGCGGCCCTGGGCGTCGCGCCCCAGGTCGAAGGCCACGATGTACAGCCGCTGCCCGCCGGGCGGCTGCGCACCGACCATCGGTCTGAGCCACCCCGGGTGGCGCCACACCAGCGCGGCCGGCAGCAGGCCCTCTTGCAGCAGGTGCTGCGGGCCCTGCAGGTCGGCCAGCATCGCCTCCAGCAGCGCCGCGCGCTGCACGATGCCTTCCTCGATGTTCGCCCAGTCGGCCGGAGCGATGAGGTGCGGCAGCAGCTCCAGCGACCACGGGCGCGTCGAAGGGCCACCCGCGTCACTCTCGGCGTAGACGTTGTGCGTGACGCCGTCGCGGTGCAGTTGCTGCGCCACCTGCGCCACGCGGCGGTCGAGCGCGGCGCGCGCCTCGGGCGTGGCGGCCATCTCGGGCACGTGGGCGACGAAGTGCTGCCATGCCGGCCGCAGACGCCCGTGGGCATCGTGCAGTTCGTTCCAGACCGCGCCGCCCACGGCCGCCGCGTCCAGCAGCGAGGCAGCGCCTTGGCCCCCCCGCGCCGGCGGCGGTGCGCTGCCGTCGGGCGCGGCGGCGTCGCGCGCCGGGTCGGCGGGGGCCAGCGGGAGGTTCATGCCATCGGGCTAGTGTGCTGTCTCGCAATTGCCTGCACACAATGAAATCGATGCACTCCGACTCAGGGCAAGGCGCAAACCGCAGCGATACCTCGTGGTATCGCGAGGACTTGCACTGCCGCCATGAGCCGGAAGGCGCGATTTCATGTGCAGGCAATCGCCAGACAGCACATTAGGTCTGCCCCTGCGCGGGGCGCCGCAGGTCCAGCGTGAACGGCATCTCCAGGCTGGGCGCCGCCGCCGTCACGTCGATGCGCCCCGGCGTGTGCCCGAAGCGGAAGAAGCGCGCCAGGCGCCGGCTCTCGGCCTCGTAGGCGTTGACCGGGAAGCTGTCGTAGCTGCGCCCGCCCGGGTGCGCCACGTGGTAGCGGCAGCCGCCCAGCGAACGCGCCTGCCACGTATCGACCAGGTCGACAGCCAGCGGCGCATGCACGCCGATGGTGGGGTGCAGCGCCGACGGCGGCTGCCAGGCGCGGTAGCGCACCCCGCACACCGCCTCGCCGGCGCGGCCGGTGGGCTGCAGCGGCAGCGCGCGGCCGTTCACCGCCACGACATGGCGGTTGCCGTTCAGACCGCTGACCTTGACTTCCAGCCGCTCCAGCGACGAGTCGACATAGCGCGCCGTGCCGCCGGGAGCCCCCTCTTCGCCCATCACGTGCCAGGGCTCCAGCGCATTGCGCAGCGTCAGCCTCATGCCCGCCACCGCCACTTCGCCCACCAGCGGGAAGCGGAAGCTGAAGTGCGGCGCGAACCAGGCGTCGTCGAAAGCGAAGCCGGCCCCGCGCAGGTCGGCCAGCACGTCCTCGAAGTCCATCTGCACGAAGGTGGGCAGCATGAAGCGGTCGTGCAGCTGGGTGCCCCAGCGCGTCAGCCGCGTGGCACCGCGGCCGCGGTACGGCTCGCGCCAGAACCATGCCACCAGCGCGCGCATCAGCAACTGCTGCGCCAGGCTCATGCGCGCGTGCGGCGGCATCTCGAAGGCGCGCAGCTCCAGCAGGCCCAGCCGCCCGGTGGGGCCGTCGGGCGAGTACAGCTTGTCGATGCTGAATTCCGCGCGGTGGGTGTTGCCGGTGGCGTCGACCAGCAGGTTGCGCAGCGCACGGTCGATGAGCCACGGCGGCACCCCGCCCTCCCCCGCGGCCCCGGGCCGGCCGGCCCGCGCCGCCAGCCCCGCCAGCCCCGCCTGGCGCTCGATCTCGGCCAGCGCGACTTCGACCTCGTAGACCTGGTCGCCGCGGGCCTCGTCGAAACGCGGGTGCTGGCTGGTCGGGCCGATGAACAGGCCCGAGAACAGGTAGCTCAGCGACGGGTGGTTGTGCCAGTAGGTGATGAGGCTGGCCAGCAGTTCGGGCCGGCGCAGGAACGGGCTGTCAGCCGGCGTGGCCCCGCCCAGCACGAAGTGGTTGCCGCCGCCGGTGCCGGTGTGGCGGCCGTCGAGCATGAACTTCTCGGCGGCAAGGCGGCTCTCGTGCGCGGCCTCGTAGAGGAACTCGGTGTGCTCGGCCAGCTCGTCCCAGTTCGACGCGGGGTGGATGTTGACTTCGATGACGCCGGGGTCGGGCGTGACCTGCAGCAGCTTGAGCCGCGGGTCGCGCGGCGGTGGGTAGCCCTCCAGCACGATCTGCACGCCCAGTTCGGCGGCGGTGGCCTCCACCGCGGCCAGCAGCTCGAGGTAGTCCTCGACAAAGCGCAGCGGCGGCATGAAGACGTACAGCACCCCGCTCTTGCCGCCGGGCTGGTTGCCCGGCGCCTTCTCGGCCCACAGCTCGGCCTTCGGACCGTTGGCCCGCTGCGGGTCGCGCACTTCCACGCACAGCGCGGTGCGGGTGACGTGGTCGGCGCTGTGGAAGCGCCCCGGCGCCTTCAACGGGTGGTGCGCCGAAGGCACCGCCGGGTCATGCTCGGTGCCCATGCGCTCCACGCCCGGGCCGGCAGCGACGGTGACGTCGCCGATCACCGACATCGGCGTCGGCTCGCCCGAGTCGCCTTCGGCCGGGCCCCCGCGCACCGGGGCCGCGGCCCGCTCACCGGCACCATCGGCGGCACCATCAGCGGCACCACCAGCGGCACCACCAGCGGCATCATCAGCGGCACCACTGCCGGCCCCGGTGGGCGCCGCCCCGCCGCCGCCCTGCCCGGGGCCGGAGATCAACTGCTGCATGCGCATCGCCGCCGCCGAAGGCAGCGCCGGCTTGGGCGCGAACGGGTCGGCCGGCAGCATCCACGGCTGGTCGCCGCGCGCCGCCCAGGGCAGTGAATCGAGCGGCAGGCGGTAGCCCATCGGCGAATCGCCCGGCATCAGGTACATGCGCTCTTCGCGCAGGAACCACGGCCCCGTGACCCACGCCGGGCCGGCCAGCCCGACGCGCCACTCGCGCCGCAGCGGCAGCACATAGCCCACCGGGGCGTCGAGCCGCTGCGCGAACACGCGGCGCAGGCGCGCGCGTTCGAGTTCGTCGTCCAGCCGCGCGTCGAACGGGTCGACGTTGACCGGCAGCCGCCGCTCACGCCACAGGTAGTACCAGGTGTCTTCGTAGCCGGGCTGGATGAACCGTCCTTCCAGCCCCAGCCGCCGGGTGAGCGTGTGGATGAAGCGTTCGGCATCGGCGCTCGTGCAGCGCTGCGGCGTGCGCTCGTCGGCGAACAGCGCTGGGTCGTGCCAGCAGGGTTGGCCGTCGGCACGCCAGCAGATCGACAGCGCCCAGCGCGGCAGCTGCTCGCCCGGGTACCACTTGCCCTGGCCGAAGTGCAGGAAGCCGCCGTGCCCGTAGCGGGCCCGCAGCTTGCGCACGAGTTCGGTGGCGAAGCCGCGCTTGGTGGGGCCGAGCGCGTCGGTGTTCCACTCCGCCGCATCGCGGTCGTCAACGGCCACGAAGGTAGGCTCGCCGCCCATCGTGAGGCGCACGTCGTGCGAGGCAAGCTGCGCGTCGACCGTGCGGCCCAGCGCATCGATGGCGCGCCACTGCGCCTCGGTGTAGGGCTTGGTCACGCGCGGGCTCTCGTGGATGCGCATGACCTGCATGTGGTGGCTGAACTCGACCTCGCAGGGGTCCACCGCACCACTCACCGGCGCGGCGGTGCTGGGCTCGGGCGTGCAGGCCACGGGGATATGGCCCTCTCCGGCCAGCAGGCCCGAGGTGGGGTCCAGCCCGATCCAGCCGGCGCCGGGCAGGTACACCTCGCACCAGGCGTGCAGGTCGGTGAAGTCGGCCTCGGCGCCCGAGGGACCGTCCAGCGCCTTCACGTCGGGCTTGAGCTGGATCAGGTAGCCGGAGACGAAGCGCGCCGCCAGCCCCAGGTGGCGCAGCACCTGCACCAGCAGCCAGCCGGTGTCGCGGCACGAGCCGCTGGCCTCGGCCAGCGTCTGCTCGGGGGTCTGCACGCCGGGCTCCATGCGCACCAGGTAGGCGATGTCGCGCTGCAGCCGCTGGTTGATCTGCACGAGGAAGTCGATGGTGCGCTGCGGCTGGCGGTCGATGCCGGCGACGAACGCCGCAAAGCGCGGCCAGGCCTGCGCATGCGACTCGCGGGCCAGGTAGGGCGCCAGGTCGCGCGCCAGCTCCGGCGCGTACGCGAACGGGAACTCTTCCGCCGCGGGCTCGAGGAAGAAGTCGAACGGGTTGTAGACCGCCATCTCGGCCACCAGGTCGACCGTGACCTTGAACTCGCGCGTCTTGTCCGGGAACACCAGCCGCGCCAGGTGGTTGGCGAACGGGTCCTGCTGCCAGTTGATGAAGTGCCCGGCCGGCTCGACGCGCAGGCTGTAGCTGAGGATGGGGGTGCGCGAGTGAGGCGCCGGCCGCAGCCGGATGACCTGCGGCCCCAGGCCCACGCGCCGGTCGTAGCGGTAGTGGGTGACGTGGTTCAGCGCGACGTGGATCGACACGGAGCAGCTCCTCGGGTTCTTCTCGTTCGACTGGCGCGCTGGTGCGAGGCGATGGCTTGGCCGGCACCGCCATTCACGGTGCCGCCGGATGATGCCAGTAACGCCGCGCGGCCGGCCGCTCGCAACGTGGGCTGCCGTCGCTGCGCCAGGTCAGCGCGCCGCAGCGGTCGCTGCGCAGCAGCTCGATGCCGCGGCGCTCGTAGCGCACGACGATGTCAGGCACCGGATGCCCGAAGCGGCTGCGGTAGCCGGCCTGCGCGAGCACGATCTGCGGCGCCACCGCGTCGATGAACGCGCCGCTGGACGAGGTGCGGCTGCCATGGTGGGGCACGAGCATGAAGCGGGCGCGCAGCGGGTGGGCGGATGCGGCTGATGCCGCTGATGCCGCTGATGCTGCAGACACTCCGAATGCAGCCGATCCCGCAGATGAAATGCTTTCGGCGGCTGCGGTCGATGGCATCGACGGGACCGATGCCATCGCAGCCAGCCGGGTTTCCTGCGCCGCCTCGATGTCCCCGGTGAGCAGCGCCCCGGCGGCCGCGCCGCCTGCCCCGGTCACCCGCAGCACGCAACTCAGCGCATTGGGGCGAAGCCCCGGCTGCGCGTGGTCGGCGGCAGCCGGGTGCAGCACCTCGAAGGCCACGCCATCCCACCGCCAGCGCTGCCCGGCGTCACAGCGCAGGTGCGTCGCCCCGGCGGCCAGCGCCCGCCCCACCAGCGGGTGCGCGGCATCGAGCGAACTGCTCACCGCGCGCACCGGCAGCGCTGCCAGCAGCGAAGCGGCCCCCCCGACGTGGTCGGTGTCGCGGTGACTGAGGACGAGGTGATCGACCTGCACCTCGCCGCGCCGGCGCAGCAAGGGCACGAGCAGCCGGCTGCCGGCGTCGGCCTCGGGCGAATACGCCGGGCCGGTGTCGTAGACGAGCAGGTGGCGCCGCGTGCGCACGAGCACCGCGGTACCCTGCCCGACGTCCAGCGCCACCAGTTCGAACTGTCCCTCGGCCGGCCGCACCAGCGGCGGCGCCAGCAGCGGCAGCATGAGCGGCAGCGCCAGCGCGCGCAGCCGCCAGGGCAACGGCAGCACCGCCACCAGCCCGCCGAGCAGGCCGGCCGCCATCGCCCAGGCCGGTGCCGCCGCGGCATGCCACACCACGACCGGCCAGGACACGAGCCACTGCAAGAAGGCGCCAAGCGCCCAGAGAACGGCAGCCGCGGCGCCCCACAACGGGGGCACCAAAGCGCCGAGCAGCGCCAATGGCGTGACCAGGAGCGTCACGACCGGGATCGCCACCAGGTTGGCCAGGAACCCGACCACCGACACCTGCTGAAAGAACACCAGCGTCAGCGGCGCCAGGCCGGCGGTGGCGACGGCCTGCGTGCGCAACGCACCACGCACGACCTGCCAGGCCTGCCGGCCGGTGCGGGCCGCGGGGCCTGCCGCGCCAGCAGCGCCGGCCGCTCCGAAGGCGCCGGCAGTGCCAGCGGCCCCTGCGGCACCACCCGCGGGCTGCCCAAGCCCGGCGTCGCCCGGCGGCTGCGACGCCGCCAGCAGCGCGACCGCCACGAACGACAACCAGAAACCCGGCTGCAGCAGCGCCCACGGGTCGGCCGCCACCACCACCGCCGCCACCGTCAGCAACACCGCGTGCAGCGGCCAACGGCGCCCGATGCTGTGCAGCAGCGCCACGGTGGCCAGCATCCACACCGTGCGCTGCGCCGGCACGCCCCAGCCGGCCACCAGCGCATAGGCCGCGGCCAGTGCCACGCCGCCCCAGCGCGCCGCCGTCGGCGCCGGCCACCACAGCATCGCGCGCGGCGCCAGCCGCCACAGCCGGCCCACCAACCCGCCGGCCAGCCACGCGAACATCGTCACGTGCAGCCCCGAGATGCTCATCAGGTGCGCCACGCCGGTGAGGCGGAACACCTCCCAATCCTCGCGCTCGATCGCCGCCTGGTCGCCGATGGCCAGCGCGGCGACGACACCGGCCACGCGCGCCTCGCCGGGGGCGCCCAGGCGCCGCTCGATGCCGTCGCGCACCCACTGGCGCAACCGCTGCACCGGTGCCGCCGCGTCATCCTGCAAGAGCTCGGCCACGTCGCCGGCACGCGAGCGCACGGTGCCCGTGGCGCTGATGCCGCGCTCGAACAACCACAGCTCGAGGTCGAACCCGCCGGGGTTGAAGCTGCCGTGCGGCTGCCTCAGGCGCACCGTGAACCGCCAGCGCTGGCCGGCCTTGACATGAACCGCCGGGCCGAGCAGCAGCGCATCGGGCTCGGCACCGCGGTACCAGGCCAGCGAGAGCAGCGGCGGCAGCGTCACGGCAGCAGCGTCCGGCGCGGCACCTTGCAGCGCCGCCGACTCCACCTCGAGCAGCAAGCGGGTGCCCTGCAGCGTCTCGCGCGGCAGTTGTGCGACGACACCGGCGACGACGAGGTCGCGGCCTTCGAGCTCGGCGGGCAGCCGCTCGGCCAGCCGCGCCTGCGCGCGCAGCTCGGTGGTGCTCCAGCCCATGGCAGCGCCGAGGGCCACGCTCAGGCAGGCGGCGAGCAACGGCGCGACTGCCGGCCGAATTCGCCATCGAACTCCCCACCGCACTGGCCGACCGGCCGGCTGGCCCGCGTCCCTGCGGCTGCCCGCCCCGTTCAGCCCGCGCATGCGCGACGCACACACCGACCACGCCGCCCAGCCGAGCGCGGCGGCAACGGCGCCCACGAGCACCAGCCACGCCCACGCCAACGGCACCGGCGCGCTCTGCTGCAGCTGCGCGGCCACGCCCGCCAGGCTGCCCGCGGCCAACAGCATCCAGCCCAGCATGCGCCGGCCGGCCCGGCGCTCATCCTGAAGGGCGCCGTGCTCGATGGCACCCGGCGCCGCGGTGGTCGCGGTCGCGGCCGCGCTCAGCGTGGCGCTTGTCGCGGCACGTTCGCTCACGCTCGAGCCAGAGGTCCAGGCAGAGGCAGAGGTCGAGGTCTCTCGAGGCGTCGCCTCCATCGCTGCAGTGTAGGATGCCGCCGCGTCGGGGCCTGCCTTCGCACGCCCTCGATCCGCCCTCGATCCGCCCTCGATCCGCCCTCGCTCATCCCCGCTCGATTCCCCCCATGTCTTCCATCCAACAGCGCCTTGCCGCTCTGAACATCACGCTGCCGCCGCTGGCCACGCCCGCCGCGGCCTACGTGCCCTTCGTGCGCAGCGGCAACCTCGTGTTCGTCTCGGGCCACATCGCGCGCAAGGACGGCAAGCCGTGGGTCGGCCAGCTCGGCGGCGGCATCCACACCGATGAGGGCCAGCGCGCCGCGCGGGCCATCGCCATCGACCTGATGGGCACGCTGGCGGCCGCTGTGGGCGGCGACCTCGGCCGCGTGCGGCGCATCGTCAAGGTGATGAGCCTGGTCAACAGCACACCCACCTTTACCGAACAGCACCTGGTGACCAACGGCTGCAGCGAGCTGCTGGTGGAGGTGTTCGGCCCGGAGGTCGGCGCGCATGCGCGCAGCGCCTTCGGCGTGGCGCAGATTCCGCTGGGGGCCTGCGTCGAGATCGAACTCGTCGCCGAGGTGCAGTGACCGCTGTGGCGGGCCCCGTGCCGGCCGCCGCAAGACGGCCCGTGCTGCAGCGGCTGGGTGCGCGCGGCACGCTGGCCGGGGCGGCGGCGGTCTGCCTGGCCGCACTCACCGCGGCGCTGGTGACGCAGCATGTGTTCGACATGCAGCCGTGCCCCTGGTGCGTGCTGCAACGGCTGATCTTCGTGCTGATTTCGCTGGCATGCCTGGTCGGCGCCGCGTTGCCGGCCGGCGCGGCACGCGGCGGCCCGGCGCTCGCGGCGGTGGCGCTTTCGCTGGCCGGCGTTGCAGCGGCGCTGTGGCAGCAGCTGGTTGCCGCCTCGGCCGCGTCGTGTGACCGGACGCTGGCCGATCGCCTCATGAGCGCCACCGGGCTGGACATGGCGCTGCCGCAGGTCTTCGCGCCGTTTGCCTCGTGTGCCGACGCCAAGGTGAAGCTGCTGGGCGTGTCGTACCCGCTGTGGAGCCTGGCGCTGTATGTGCTGGTGGGGGCCGCCGCCGCGTGGGCATGGCGGCACGCGCGCCGCACTGCACCCTGACCACCACAGTCAGAACGCGGCCCGGCCTCGGCCCGACCGCCCCAGGCTGCGCCTCAGCCCAGCGCGGCGACCACCTCGGGCGGCGCCTGCACGAGTTCGATCAGCACGCCTTCGCCGCCGATCGGGAACTCGTCGTTGCCCTTGGGGTGGATGAAGCAGATGTCATGGCCAGCCGCGCCTTTGCGGATGCCGCCGGGCGCGAAGCGCACGCCGTTCGTCGTCATCCACTGCACGGCCGCCGGCAGGTCGTCGACCCACAGGCCCACGTGATTCAGCGGCGTGGTGTGCACGGCCGGCTTCTTCTCGGGGTCCAGCGGCTGCATGAGGTCGACCTCGACCGCGTGTGCGCCTTGCCCGAGGGCGCAGATGTCCTCGTCGACGTTCTCGCGCTCGCTCACGAAGCCGCCCTTCACCGCCAGCCCGAAGATGTCCACCCACAGCGCGCGCAGCCGCTGCTTGCTGGGGCCGCCGATGGCCACCTGCTGCACACCGAGGACGCGAAAGGGCTTGGGCTGCGCAGCGGTCATGGGGGGCTTTCGCGAAATGGGGTTCGACGGCCAGCGTAGCACCGCAGCCCAACACGGCCTGACGCCCGGGGGCCACCGACGCGGCCTTGGCGCACAATGAGCCGATGTTGCCGCGGACGCTCGCCCTCGTCGACGACGACCCGGAGTACTCGGAGTACCTGGCCCAGCACCTGCAGGCCAAGGGCGTGCAGGTCGTGCACTACCCCGACGGCAATTCCCTGCTCGCCGAGCCGGCCGCAGAGTACGACTTCTACGTCATCGACCTGATGCTGCCGGGGGTCGACGGTGAGCAGCTGCTGGACATCCTGCGCCGGCGCAGCGACGCCGGCGTGCTGGTGGTCTCGGGGCGGCTGGGCAGCGAAGTGTTCTCCAGCGTGCTGCGCGCCGGCGCCGACATGTACCTGGCGAAGCCCGTGCAGTTCGAGCAGGTAGAGCGCGCCATCGAGGCGGTGTACCGGCGCAGCGCGCGTGTCGCGGCGGCCGGCGGGCCGTGGCGGCTGGACCGCCGCGCCCGCACGCTGGTCGCCCCCGATGGCGCCACCATCGCGCTGGCCGACTCCGACCTGCAGGTGCTCGAGCGCTTCGTCGGCGCCGAGGGGCGCGCGGTGAGCCGCGACGACCTGCTGGCCGCGCTGGGCCGCCCCAACGCCGGGCGCGAGGCCGCCGACGTGCTCAACGCCGTGATGTACCGGCTGCGCCGCCGCATCGAGCGCGCAACGCCGCTGCTCGTGCCCTTGCAGGCGCGTTCCCGGGTAGGCTACGTGTTCCGCGCCAGCCTCACCGAGCTGTGACCCACGCCTGCCGCGGCACCTCGGCACGCGCCATGTCTTCGACCTCGCCCTGAAACCCCCGCGGAAGCCACGCCATGCTGATCCAGTTCTTCTACACGCTGCGCTCGGCCAAGCTGCCGGTGACGGTGAAGGAGTACCTGATGCTGCTGGAGGCGCTGCGCGCAGGCGTCATCGACGACGACAGCGGGCCGCCCTCGATCGACAAGTTCTACTACCTGGCGCGCAGCGCGCTGGTCAAGGACGAGGCGCACTTCGACAAGTTCGACCGCGCGTTTTCGGCCTATTTCAAGGGCGTGGAGCTGCTGGCCGATTTCACCCAGGACATCCCGCTGGAGTGGCTGAGGAAGACGCTCGAACTGGAACTCACGCCCGAGCAGAAGGCGGCCATCGAGAAGATGGGCTGGGACGAGCTGATGGAGACGCTGAAGAAGCGCTTCGAGGAGCAGAAAGAACGCCACCAGGGCGGCAACCGCATGATCGGCACCGGCGGCACCAGCCCCTTCGGCGCCTACGGCTACAACCCGCAGGGCATCCGCATCGGCCAGGACAAGGGCCGCAACAAGAGCGCCGTGAAGGTGTGGGACCAACGCGCCTACAAGGACTACGACGACACCAAGGAACTCGGCACGCGCAACATCAAGGTGGCGCTGCGGCGGCTGCGGCGCTTCGCGCGAGAAGGCTCCGATCTGGAGCTCGATCTCGACGACACCATCCACAGCACCGCGGCCAACGCCGGCATGCTGGACATCAAGATGGTGCCCGAGCGCCACAACAAGGTGAAGGTGCTGCTGCTGATGGACGTGGGCGGCACGATGGACGAGCACATTCACCGTGTCGAGGAACTCTTCAGCGCCGCCAAGAGCGAGTTCAAGCACCTGGAGTTCTATTACTTCCACAACTGCGTCTACGACTTCATGTGGAAGAACAACCGGCGGCGCTTCAGCGAGAAGTTCCCGACCTGGGACGTGATCCGCAAGTACAACAAGGACTACAAGCTCGTCTTCGTCGGCGACGCGACGATGAGCCCGTACGAGATCCTGCAGCCGGGCGGCAGCGTCGAATACAACAACGAGGAGCCGGGCGCCGAGTGGCTGCAGCGCCTGACGCACGCGTTCCC
>JAEUPC010000202.1 GCA_016789865.1 Rubrivivax sp. | reverse complement strand
CTGCTGTCGCTGGGCCTGAACCTCATCTTCGGCGTCATCGACGTGGTGTGGATCTGCTACGCCGAACTGATCATGGTGGGCATGTACACGATCTGGTGGCTGCACGTGCAGCAGGGCGTGCCGCTGCCGCTGGCATTCGTGGGCAGCGTCGGCTTCATCGCGGTGCTGGGCGCGGCGCTGCACCAGTTCGTCATCCGCCCGGTGCTGGCCGCCGAGCCGATCAACCAGCTGCTGGTCACCGGCGGCGTGCTGTTCCTGCTGCAGGCGCTGGCCACGGTGGCCTTCGGCGTGGAATTCCGCAACCTGGGTGTGCGGCTGCCCGGCGTCAACGTCGGCGAGATGAGCCTGTCGGGCTCGCGGCTGGTCGCCTTTGCGGTGGCGCTGGTGGCCATCGCGGCGACCTACCTGTTCCTGAACCGCACCTACATGGGCACGGCCATCCGCGCCATCAGCCAGGACCGCGCGGTGATGCCTCTGGTGGGCGTGAACGCCAGCCGCGTCTACCTGCTCACCTCGGCCATCGGCGGCGCGCTGGCGGGGCTGGCCGCCTGCCTGCTCGTGCTGCAGTACGACGTGCACCCGGCCATCGGCCTGTCGTTCGGGCCGCTGACCTTCCTCATCTGCGTGCTCGGCGGGCTGGGCAACCTGATCGGCGGCTTCGTCGCCGCCTTCGTGTTCGCGCAGTTCATCTCTGTGGGCGGCTTCTTCCTCCAACTCGAGTGGGGCTACGTGATCGCGTTCGCCTTCTTCATCGCGACGATGTTCTGGCGGCCCGAAGGGCTGCTGGTGCGGCGCCGCAAGGCGTGAAGCGCAAACGGTGGGCCGCGCGATGAACCGCCGCACCCTCGGTATCGTGCTCGCGCTCGCGCTGGCCGCGGTGCCGCTGCTGGGCCCGAGCAAGTACGTGCTGCACCTGATGGTGATGGGGCTCCTGTGGTCCTACATCTACACCAGCTGGTCGATCATGGGGCGGCTCGGCCTGGTCAGCTTCGGCCATGGCGCGTTTCTCGGCATCGGTGCCTACACGGTAGTGATGCTGTGGAACGCCGCGGGCATCTCGCCGTGGCTGGGCGCGGTGGTGGCGGTGGTGCTCACGCTGGCGGTGGCGGTGCTGATCGGGCTGCCGTGCTTCCGCTTCAAGATCGTCGGCCACTACTTCGCGCTCGTCACTCTGGCGCTGTCGGAGGTGACTCGGCTCATCATCGTGGGCCTGCGCGACCACACCGGCGGGTCGCTGGGCCTCACGCCCAAGCCCGCGCTGACCGACGGCGCCACCGCCTCGGTGTGGGCGCTGCAGTTCTCCGAAAAGGCGGTGTGGTTCTACATCGTGTTCGTGTTCTGGCTCGGCGCGCTGTACGTGTGGCACCGCGTCGATCGCGGCATGAACCGCCTGGCGCTGCAGGCCATCGCCGAAGAGGAGGACGCCGCCGCCTCCATCGGCATCGACGTCACGCGCGCCAAGCTCACCGTCACGCTCATCTCGGCGGCCATGACCTGCCTGGGCGGCGTGCTCTACGCGCAGTACCAGCTGTACGTGAACCCCGAGACCGTGTCGGGCATCGGCATCTCTTTGCAGATGGTGTTCGGCGTCATCGCCGGTGGCCTGTTCGTGATGCTCGGGCCCACCGTGGGCGCGGTGTTCCTGCTCGTGCTCTCCGAGAGCCTGCGCGTGCTGATCGGCAACCAGGTGCTGGGCGTGGACATCACCATCTACGGAGCGCTCTTGGTCATCTTCATCATCTACATGCCCAAGGGGATCCTGGGCACGGTGCTCGAGCGGCTCGATCGGCGCGCTGCCGACACTGGACCCGACGGGTCTCCCGGCGGAAAGCTCCACGAAGAGCCCGCGGCGGCGGGGCAGCGGCCGCGTTGAGCCGCGCCCCTTGAAGGCTGCTCGATTTGCACCGCGCCCGCTTTGCCCCGATCACGCAGCCCGCTTGCTCAACCCTTCACAAACAGCCGCCGCAGGTAGCGCGCCTCGAACCCGAGTTCACCCCAGGCCGTGTAGCCAGGGCCCTGCCGCTCAGGTGAGGGCGCCTCGATGTCGCTCACGAAGCTGTGCGCGCCCGCTGCTGCGGTGGCTTGGAGCAATGCCGCGGTGACCTGCTGGTCATCGGCGAAGCACGGTGCCATCACGCCGGGCACGGGGGCGTCGACTCCGAGCCAGGCCCAGCCCGCTTCGTCGACGAAGGCGCTGCGCGCCATCACCACCGGCGCACCGGCGCGCCCGCCCTCCCGGCGCAGCATGTGGTGCCAGCCGCGGCGTCCCACCAGCGCGCGCAGCCACTCGCCAACCGGGGGCGGCACACCG
Source organism: Rubrivivax sp. (assembly GCA_016789865.1). Lineage (GTDB taxonomy): Bacteria > Pseudomonadota > Gammaproteobacteria > Burkholderiales > Burkholderiaceae_C > Rubrivivax. The sequence goes on along the minus strand of JAEUPC010000202.1, from coordinate 89,870 downwards.
TAGCACTGGCGCAGAAAGCCGATCCACTGCTCGGCGTTGGTCGCATCAACGGCCTCGCAGTCACGGCCATGGGCCCGCCACAACGCGGGGCGCGCGCCGCGAAGAATGACGCGGTCCCAGGCGCCGTCGCTGCGGTAGCCGCGCGCCAGCAACTGCTGCCCGAGGTCGGCGGGCCGGCTGTGCTCGTTGACGAGCACCCAATGCCGCCCGCAGCCGTTGCCGGCATAGAACGGCTCGATGGCCTGAAAGGCCGCCTCGTCAACCGACGCCGGGCAGCCGAGTGTGAGCACCATGTTGAAGTGACTGAACGGGATGCCGCTGCGCACCATCGCCAGCTCGCCGTGCCGGCGCGCGGCCAGCCCCAGCGCGTGGCGCACCGGCGTCGGCGCGGCCTCGTGCATGTCCAGCCAGTTCAATGTGTCGACACGCTCGGCGCGAACCGCCAGGTCGTACGGGCTGCCGAGGATTTCGAGAGCGGTCATGGTGGTCTCACCGAGGGTCGGCCGGTCGGTCGTTCGGTCGTGGTCGAGCGCAAGCACACTCGGGCGGTACCGCAGCGCGCCCGTTGACTGCCGCAGAACTACGCGACGAAGCCGACCCTGGATGCAGCTCAGAGCATCCGCTCGACACTCACCCGCCGCACGTCCATCTCGAACTCGAGTTCGAGAATCGGCGGCGCGCACACGTGCCACGTCAACCCCAGCGGCGTGAGCCCCGCGGGCGCGAAGTGCGAAGGCAGCAGTGGGTGAATGTCATGCACGGTGTAGACCTGCACGGCGCTGAGTCCGGACCAGTCCCCATGCAGACCCGCGGCGCGAGCGCGCATCGTGTCGATGACGTGGCGCGCCTTGGCCGCCAACCCCGCGGCCGAACGGTCGCCGCGTGCGACGATGCCCTCGGGGAACGGTTCGCCTTCGGGCCATTCGCCGCTGCCGGCCACGACGAAATCGCTGCCTTGCGTTGAGGCCGCAGCAGATGAAGGCGGCCCGCCCAGCGGCACCGTGTAGCTGAATGCGAAGAACGACGGCTCGGCCGGCGGCCCGAAGCGCGGGCAGACGTTGCTGCGCGCCACCGGGTTGAGCCCGTCGCGCACCAGCCCCCAGCGTTCCAGCACGTCGACATAGCCGCGGTTGAAGCCCTGGAAGCCGGCCATCGTGAAGGGCGTGGGCGAGCGCAGCTCGGCCGCACACAGCGCCGTCAGCGGCCGGCCCGCGGCGCCCAGGTGCGCCTCGATGGCCGCGAAGCCCGCCGCCACCGGCAGCGGCCGCGCGAAGCGCGCCCGCACGATCTCGAAGCCGGCCTGCGCGATCACGCCCTGCGAGTACGGAAACCCGCCTTGCAGGAAGTGGTAGCCGCCGGGGGCGAAAGAGTGCAGTGCAGCCATGGTCAATGCGGGGCCTCCAGTGCCGAAAACGCCACCGGCAGCACCTCGCGCGAGCTGGGCCTGCCGGCTTCGTCCTTGCTCACCACCAGCAACTGCTGCGCGCCCTTCATCCCGGCCGGGATGACCATGCGGCCGCCCGGGGCCAGCTGTTGCAGCAGAGTGGCCGGAATGACATCGGGCGCGGCGGTGACGATGATCTTCGGGAACGGCGCCTGCTCGGGCCAGCCGCCGCGGCCGTCGCCGATGCGCAGGTCGATGTTGCCCGCATAACCCAGGCGCTTCAGGCGCACCGCCGCGCCGGCCGACAGCGCCTCGATCAGCTCGACGCTGTACACGCGCGCGGCCAGCTGCGACAGCACCGCGGTCTGGTAGCCGAGGCCGGTGCCGACCTCGAGCACCTTGTCGTCGGGCTTCAGTTCCAACAGGTCGGTCATCAGCGCCACGATGAACGGCTGCGAGATGGTCTTGCCGTGTCCCACCGGAAGCGGCGTGTCGGCATAGGCCATCGGCTGCATCGCCGCGGGCACGAACTCGTGGCGCGGCACGCGGCCCATCACCTCCAGCACGCGGCGGTCGAGCGAGGCCTTGCCCAGGCGCCCGGTGACGAAGATGGTGTGGGCGACGATCGCCGCGACCATCTGTTCTCGTTCGGCTGCGTATTCGGGGCTGTCCATCGGGGCCGCCTTGCGCTGTGCGCACCGGTATGTTGCAGTCGCCCGGTGCCGAAGTCCCATGGTACGGCAGCGCGGTTCAGTCTTCCATGCCGTCGGCGGCCAGGGCTTGCTGGAGCTCGGCGCGCCTGGGCATGCCGCCGCGGGCCCCGGCGCGGCGGCATGACAACGCCGCGGCCAGGTTGGCTTCGCGCACCGCCGCGGCGAGCCCCTTGCCGGCCACCAGCGCCGCAGCCAGCGCGCCGGCGAAGGTGTCGCCTGCGCCGGTGGTATCCACCACATCGACGGCGTGCCCGGGCAGCGCGATCGCACGCCCGTGTTGCCAACAACGGCACCCCGCGGCGCCCAGCGTCGTGACCACTACCGGCGGGCCGAGCGCGGCCTCGCGCCCGCCCAGTTGCTGCAGCTCGCGCTGGTTGACGAGCAGCAAGTCCACCCACGGCAGCACGGCCGCGGCCGCTGCCGCGTCGGCGGGCGCGGCATTCAGCAGCACCGGCACGCGCGCGTCGCGCGCCGCCCGAGCCCAGGCCAGGTTCACCGCTGGTGTGATCTCCTGTTGCAGCAGCAGTGCCCGCGCCCCTTGCAGCGCCCCGGCGGCCGGCGGCGCCACCGCGAGATTGGCCCCGGGCAGCACGGTGATGGCGTTCTCGCCATCGTTGCTTACGGTAATCAGTGCGGCACCGCTGGCCTGCTCGACGCGCACGACGCCGGCGGCATCGATGCCTTCGGCGACCAGCGCCGCACACAGTTCTTCGCCGGCGGCGTCGCGGCCCACCGCGCCGAAGAATCGCACCGCCGCGCCCAGCCGCACCGCCGCCACCGCCTGGTTGCCGCCCTTGCCGCCGTGATGGCGCTGGAGCGCTGCGCCGAGCACGGTCTCGCCCGCAGCCGGGATGCGCGGGGCACGGCCGACCAGGTCGACGTTCAACGAACCGGCAACAACCAGCATGGCGGCGCTCGACTTGGCCCGACTCTGCACCCAGCGCGCCGCGGCGCGCTCAACGAAGAGCCCGCGGCAGCGCGCTCACGATGGACCCGCGGGGCGACGCCGAGGCAGCCCAGGTTGAGCAGCGCCACCGCGGCCACCACGCGGCGCAGCGCGGCCGAACTCGGTGCGGGCCGCTCCCCGCTCACGGCCGGGCCCTGCGCGAGGCGTGCGCCGCGACCCGCGCCTCACAGCGGCCCGCTGCGCTCACCCGGCCTCCGCGGCGCCGTGGCACTTCTTGTACTTCTTGCCGCTGCCGCACGGGCAGGGGTCGTTGCGCCCCGGCTTGCTCTCCACGCGGCGGGTCTCGGGCCGCGGGCCATGGTCCAGCAGGAACAGGCGCAGGTCCTGCAGCGCGAAGCAGGCGTTGAGCAGCAGGTCGTCGCGGCTGGGCGCCTTGCCGCGCAGGTACTTCTCGACGTGCTGCCGGAAGTCGTCCCCTTCGCGGTCCATCAGCAGCACGAGGACCTGGTCGGCGATTTCGTCGAGCACCTGCGTCACCTGCGCCTCGTCGGCCAGGGCCCACGGCCCACCAGGCGCAGCCAGCACTTCCAGCGCATCGATCACGCCCTCGGCCCAGGTGGTGCCCACCTGGTCGTCGCGCGGCGGCTCAGGCAGCGCCGCCTTCGGCAGCGGCGGCTCAGGCAGCGGCGGCTGGGTCGGCTCGCCTTCGGCCGCGAGCTCCTCCTCCTCACCGCCGGCCCAATCGTCGAAGTAGGGCTCGAGCCGCGCGGTGTCAGGCGCCTTCAGCAGCACCTCGGCATCGAGCATGCCGTGCAGCGCCTGCAGCCGCGCCTCCAGGCCCGCCAGCGCCTGCGCCCGGTCGGTCGGGTCGGCAAAGGCGCGGTCGAACGCGTCGTCGCCCATCGCCTCCAGCCACTGCGCGGCCGGCAGCCGCACCGGGCCGCAGGCCAGCACGGCGAGCCAGCCATCGACATGGAACGGGTCCAGCCGGCCGTCGAACCCGGCCAGGCGTTCGCAGATCGATGCGAACGACTCGAACGCGGTGTCGCCGGGCGTTGTGGGCGCTGCGGGCGCTGCGGGCGTTGTGGGCGTTGTGGGCGTTGTGGGCGGCCCGGCGGTCACGAGGGTCGTCGTCACGGGACGAGGCTCCAGATCTCGCGCAGAAAGCGCTCGAGCCGCTGGCGCGCCGCGGCGCGCGCCTCGGGGTGGGCGCCGGCATGCACGCCCTGGCCGGGGCTCACGCCGTTGGGCACGTCGCGCCGCAGCCGCACCGGCACCGTGCCGTCGAAACCGTGGTGGGCGCCTTCGTAGGCCTCGAACTGCGGCGCGGCCACGCCGCCCTCGGGCAGGGCCTGCGCGGCCAGCTGCTTGCAGGGCGCGGCCGGCGTCCAGTCGTCGGCTTCGCCCAGCAGCATCATCAACGGCGCCGCCGGCCGGTAGCCGCGCTTCAGCTCGGCCTCGCAGCCGGGATAGAGCGCCACCGCCAGGCTGGCACGCGTGCCCGCCGCGGCGGCGCGCGCCACCTCGGGGTGCTGCAGATTGGTGGCGGCCAGCACGGTGCTGCCGCCGTTGCTCCAGCCGAGCACGCCCAGGCGCGCGGTGTCGACCCCCGGCTGCGCGGCCAGCCAGCGCAGCGCGCCCAGCGCATCGCGCCGCCGTTGCAGCTGCGTCACGCGGCGCTCGCCGGTGCGCTGCGTGCACAGCTCGCGCTCGCCGCGCGGCGTGAGCGAGTCGGTGACCAGCACGTGGATGCCCAGGCCGTTCAGGAACGCCGCGAGTTCGGTGTAGCGCGCGGCCAGCCGCACCGCGCCGCCATCGCGGCTGTCGCCCAGGCCGCCGCAGCCGTGCAGCAGCACCAGCGCAGGCGCCCGGCCGGTGGTGGACGCGCTGAACCACGTGGCCGGCAGCGCCACGGCCGCGCCGCCAAGCGGCGCATCGAGGCTGGGCACCGTCACGGCCTGCGGCGCCGCAAGCACCAGGGCCGGCGATGCCGCACCGACGAGCCCCGCGCACAGCAACATCCAGCCCCAGCACTTCAACAAAGTACCGGCCATCCGGCGCTGGCCAGCCGCACCAGTGAACGCCAACGCATGGCCTTCGCCCAGCGCCCGCCCATCCATGTGCTTGTGCAGTGGGGCCGATGCCGCACCGTGGACGGCGCGGCGCGAGAAGGTGGCGGGCGCGATCACAAGGCGCGTGCTCGATGCGGAGATGCGGGGGAAGTGGCGCCGATTGTGCCCGCGGGGCGGCCCGGTCCCTGGCGCTGGTCAAGGTGTGTGCCACGGGGCATGCGCAAGAGGTGCGGCCTCGGGTGCGGCCTCGGGTGCGGCCTCGGGTGCGGCCTCGGGTGCGGCCTCAGGCACGGCAAGCCCCGCACAATGCGCCCCTTCATGGTCGCCAGGAACACCGCCGCCGAATTCGCCACGCGCATGCAGGCCGCCGCAGCGGCACACGGGCGCGGCGAGCACGCCGCGGCCACCGCGCAGGTGCAGGCCGCGCTGGCGCTGGTGCCGGGCCAGCCCGAGGCGCTGCGCTGGATGGGCGAGCTGGCCCGCGCGCGCGGCGACGACGACCAGGCCGAACAATGGTGGCGCCGCTCGCTGGCCGCCAACGATGCCCAGCCCGCGGTGTGGAACAACCTCGGCAACCGGCTCGCCCGCGCGCAGCGCGACGACGAGGCGCTGGCCGCCTTCGCGCGCGCCATCGTGCAGGTGCCGCAGTACGGTGAAGCCCACTACAACCGCGCCCGCGTGCTGCACCGGCTTGGCCGCCGCGAGGATGCCGCCGCCGCGCTGCAGGACGCACTGGCCTGCCCCGGCGGCCCGCACGAAGCCGCCCTGCAACTGGCCGCGCAGCTGCAGCAGGAGGCCGGCCGGCTCGCCGACGCGCTGGGCACGCTCGATGCCGCGATCGGGCTCGCACCGGCGCGCGGCGCGCTGCACCACAACCGCGCCGCCGTGCTGCAGCAGCTCCATCGGCCCGCCGAAGCGCTGGCCGCACACGATCGCGCCTTCGCGTTGGGCATCGACGCCGCCCACGCGCACTACAACCACGGCCACACGCTGCAAAGCCTCGGCCGCGGCGACGAGGCGGTGCAGGCCTATCGCGCGGCGCTGCAACGCGAGCCGCTGCATTCACTCGCGCTGTACGACCTGGCGCGGCTGCGCTGGCGGCAGGGCGACGACGCCTTCGACGCCGAGCTGCGCGCCGTGCAGGCCGCGCACCCGGCCTCGCCGCTGGGGCCCGGGCTGCGCGGCCACCTGCTGGCCCGCGGCGAGCGCCATGCCGAAGCCGCCGAGGCCTTCCGCGAGGCCCTGCGCCGCAGCCCCGCAGCCGCGGGCTTCCACGACGGCCTGGGCCGCGCGCTGCTGCGCCTGGGCGAGACCGCTGCCGCCGTGGCCGAGCACGAACACGCCGTGGCGGCCGCGCCGGGCGATGCCGAGATGCATGCCAACCTCGCCGCCGCCCGGCTTGCCGCCGGCATGCCCGAGGCCGCCCAGGCCGCCGCCGAACGTGCCGTGGCGCTGGCCCCGCAGGACCAGCATGCCCTGGCCCGCCTGGGTCTCGCGTGGCGCCTGCGCGGCGACCCGCGCGACGGCTGGCTGAACGACGTGCCGCGGCTCGTGCAGCCGTTCGACCTCGAGCCGCCGCCGGGCTTCGCCGACATGGCCACCTTCAACGCCGCCCTGGCCGCAGAACTGCGCGCGCTGCACCACGACCGCCGCGAGCCGGTCGACCAGACGCTGCGCCGCGGCACGCAGACGCTGGGCAACCTGTTCGACCAGGGCCACCCGCTGGTCGATGCGCTGAAGGTGCGGATCGGTGAAGCGGTGTCGCGCTACATCGCCGCGCTGCCGGCCGATGAGGTGGCCTCGGCATCGCGGGGTGCGGCATCGAACGCACCCTCGGGCCCCGCCCCGGGCCTGCGGTTCGTCTCGCACCCGCTGCTGGCGCGCCGCAGCGAGCGCTGGCGCTTCACCGACTCGTGGTCGTCGCGGCTTTCGCGCGGCGGCTTCCACACCCACCACGTGCACCCGCACGGCTGGATCAGCAGCGCGTACTACGTCAGCGTGCCGGGCTCGGTGCGAGACGAGGATGCGGGCCACGCCGGCTGGATTCAGTTCGGCCAACCCGACCTCGACATCGGGCTCCCGGCGCGCAGGGTCGTGCGGCCGCGGCCCGGCCGCCTGGTGCTGTTCCCCTCGTACCTGTGGCACGGCACCGTGCCGTTCCAGGACGATGACGAGCGGCTGACCATCGCCTTCGACGTGATGCCGGCCTGAGAACACCCGAGCCCGGCAGGGCGCGGGCCGCCGCAGCCGCCGGCTCCACACATCGGCTCACGATCCGTCGCTCGCGTATGCCGGCAATTGCCAGTCCTGCGCCATGTGCCGCCGCAGGGCCTCGACGCGGCGCGGTTCGTCCTGCGGTTGCAGCGCGTTTGCGGCACCCGACACACGCCGGGCCAGGTAGCTCTCGACGAACTTGCGCTCCGCCGCGGGCGTGCCATCGATCGGCGTGGCATTCATGCGCATCGTCGCGGCCTGCAAGGGGCCTTGCGCGACGGCGGTGTCGAACAGCACGGCCAGCGACAGCGCCGTCTGCAGGTTCAGCTCTTCCCAGCGCGAGCGCGCCCAGCTGTAGCTGAACACGTGCAGCCGGCGCAACTCTTCCGCGCTGGCTCCCGGGCGCTGGGTGTCGATGAAGTGGACGAGCCGCCGGGCGCGCCAGCGCTTCTCCTCGGCACTGATGGCCGCTGGTGGCATGGCCGAGGATTGCCGCGGCGGGCCATCGGCGCGTGTGCCCGCGCCGGCCGCCGCGTTGGTCGGCGCGTTGGTCGGCGCGTTGGTCGGCGGGACCGTCGCTGCGTTGGTCGGCGCGTTGGTCGATGCGTTGGTCGCCACGCTCGCCACCGTTGCGGCCTGCGAGGCGGCGCCCCTGCCCATCGAGACCGCGGGGCCACGCGTCGCCGGCAGCACGGCCGTGCGCTCAGAGGCGGGCCCCGGCGCAGGCGCCCTCGTGGCCGGGCTCGACGCTGCGGTCGCCGGCACCGTGGCAGGCACGGGCGGCGCCGCTGCTCGCGCCGGCCCGGGTGTGGCGCCCGTCAAGGTGGCCGCCCCCGGCGACGCGAGCGGCACCGTCGGGGCAGGCCGCGCAGGCAACGCGCCCGGCGGCACGGCGCCAGCCTGCTCGCGCAGCGCCCGGTTCTCGGCCAGCAGCGCCTCGATGCGGGTGCGCTGCCGGTCCAGCTGCCCGGCCTGCTCGGCGCGCATCTGTTCCAGGCTGTCCCCCAGGGTCAGGCGGTCGAGTTCCCCGATCCGCTCAGCCACCTGTCGCTGGTACGCAGCGATCGAGCCGATGCCGATCGTCGCTGCGACAAACACCACCAGCCCTGCCAGCGCCCAGCGCAGCTGCCGGCGGCTGCGGCGGGCCAGGGCACGCTCGGCCTCCATCGCCTGCCGCTCGCGCTCGGCGTTGGCCCGCTCGCGCTGCGCGGCGGCACGCTCCCGCTCGGCGCCCGCACGCTCGCGCTCGGCCGCGGCGCGTTCACGCTGCGCTGCCGCCGCCTGGTGCTCGGACTCGAAGCGCCACTTGTCGGCTTCGAGTCTGTCGCGCAGCGGCAGGTACTCCTCCCAGCCGACGCGGTTGCGGCGCCTGGCCGCCCACAGCGTGGTGAGCGCGTGCTGCAGCAGCTTCAGCGCCGAACGCTGCCCGGCCACCAGGTTGACGAGGTCATCGGCCACTTCGGGCTGCACCTGCAGGCCCACGCGCCGCGCCGGGCCGACGATGGCTGCGCGCAGCCCCTCGGGCGTGAGCGCGCCGACTGCAAAGCGGGCCATGCGGCGCGCGCCGGTGCCACCCTCACCGATGCACCACTGCGCGAGCAGGGGATGCTGCAGCACGCGCGGCTCGAACTCCTCGCGCAGCACGAGCACGACGTGGTGGCCGCGGCCGGCCCCGAGCAGCGCCATCAGCGCGCCCGCCGCCGGCTCCTGCGTCGCGTCTTGCGCGGCCTTCTGCACCTCCCCCTGCGCCCCCCGCTGCGCACCCCCTTGCGCACCCCCGTGCGCACCCCCTTGCGCACCCCCTTGCGCACCCCCTTGCGCACCCCCCTGCGCACCCCCTTGCGCACCGCCTTGCGCAACCTCTTGCGCAACCTCTTGAACCGCAGGGTCGGCCTGCGTGAACAGGCCCTCGGCCTGGTCGAGCGTCACCACCAGCGGCGCACCAGCAGACTGCGCTGCGTTCTCGATCGCCTCCAGCCACGTCGTGCTGCCGAGGCCACCTGCCGCCGACCCGGTGCCGGAGCCGGCAACCGGCGCTGCGGCCCGCAGCGCGTCGGCCAGGTTCACCGGCCACGAGGGCCCCGCTCGCACCGCATCGGGCACACGCCAAGCCGGCCGGCCGTCGACCCCCACCGCCGCGCGCAGCGCGGGCAGCAGGCCGGCCATCACCAGCGACGACTTGCCGCAACCGGCCGGCCCCGACACCAGCACCAGCGGCGTCACCTGCACCAGCGCCAGCAGCTTCTTCGTCTCGGCCTCGCGGCCGAAGAAGCGCACGGCGTCGCTCAACGCCGTGGGCCCGCCGAACGGCATGTCGCTGTCGGCCAGTTCGGGCAGCCGGGAGGCGTCGAAGGCCGCCAGCTCCTCGTCGGCGCAGGCCTCGCCCACGCGTGCCAGCCGCGTGCACCAGTAGTCCACCAGCACCTGCGCGGCAGTGCGGTCTTCCAGGTCGTCCAGCAGGGTGCCGGTGGCCAGCGCCTGCGCCACGAAAGCGCGCGCCGGCACCACCACGCCCAGCAGCGCGGCGCGGTCGCCGGCACTCGGCCCGGCGCGCTCGCGCTCGGCGTCCAGCGCGGCCAGCAGCGCGTCGTGCGCGCCCCGCAGGGCTTCGATGTCGGCAAAGGCTTCGTGCGTCATCGTGGACCTCCGACGCTGTCCAGCAGGTGCGCCAGCGAGTCGCCGAGGTCGCCCAGGCGCGCGCACAGCGCCATCAGCTCGACATCGGCATCGTTGAACTGGTGTGCGCTCTGGGCATGAAGCGCCTGCAGGCGCCGGGGCCAGGCCCGCGCAGAGACCGGTGCCGACGCCGAGGCGACCGATGCAGACGCCGCCGCCCCCGTTGGCATTGACGCCGCGCCAGACGAAGCCGCAGCACCCGCCGCACCAGGGCCCCGGCCCGGTGGGCCGGCGCAGGCCGGGGTGCCCACCACCTCGCGCAGCTGTGTGACCACGCGCCGCAGGTGCAGGCAATGGCCGGCTTGCATCGCCTCGCGCAGCACCGGCATCGGGTCGATGTCGCTGGTGTCGATCTCTTCCAGCAGGTGGCGCAGCTCGCCCAGCTCGCCCGGCTCTCCCGCCTCGACAGGCGCGCCGCGGCCGGGGTTCGCCGCTGACGTGGCGCCGCACGCACCGTCGCCTCCCGCATGTCCGCGCATGCCGGCCGGCCCGGCGGCACGCAGATGGTCATCCACCGACTGCAGCACACCATGCTCGGCCACGCGCCAGCGCAACTCGGCGGCCAGCGCGCCCACCTTGGCGGCGTTGTCGGCCAGGCGCTCGCGGTCATGGGCATGGGCCTGCGGGTCGAGCGTGGCGCGCACCGCGGCCAGCATGGTGGCCAGGTCGTCCAGCCGCAGCTGCCCCGCGGCATCGGCGATGAAATCGTTCATCCGGCTCAGCGACGACATCACCTCGGCCAGCGCCTTCAGCGCGCCGCGCACGGCCTGGCGCCAGCGCACCTGCGCCGGCATGCCCTGCGACGCACTCATCACAACCACCGGCACTTCGAGCACCGCGGTGCCGCCGCCAATGCACCGCGGCGGCGCCGGGCTCTCGCCGGCCCCATCCGCCGGACCGGCCCCGCTCGCCTCAGCCGCCAGGGCATCCAGCGCGCGCAGCCTTTGCGCCGCGCGGCCCAGGTCGGCTCGCAGGCGCTGCGCGCGCGCGAAGGGCACCGCGCTGGCCGGCAACTCGGCATCGATCGCCGCGGCTGCGTCGGCCAGCTTCACCGCGTGCGTGGTGACATGGCGCGACTCCGGCGCGTGCACCAGCGGCTGCAGGCACTCTTCCTCGATCTCGTGCAGCAGGTCGTGGATGCGCTTGCGCGACGCCAGCCGTGCCGTCACGCGGCACAGCTCGCGCAGCACCGCGGCCGACTCGCCCACCGCCCGCGCCGTCTCGGGGTTCAGGTGGATCAGGTGCAGCATCCGCCGCAGGTCCATCGTCACCTCGCAGACGGGGTCGCGCTCCACGCTGCCGGCCAACCGCGCGATGAGGTCATCGAGCGCGCTGTCCCAATGCTCTTCGCTCAGCTCGGCGGCCTGCCGCTGGAGCAGGGGCTGCAACTCGGTGGGCAGGTCGCCCGCGGCCGGCAGGGCTGCCTTGCCCAGCAGCACCGGCACGATGCGCACATCGCGCTGCAGTGCGGCGAGCAGCTCGCGCCGCACCCAGTCGGCGGGCTGCGCCAGGCGGCGGCAGCCTTCGGCATCGGCCCAGTGCGGCCCGATCAGCACCAGCACCACCGCCACGCGCCCCAGAGCCCAGTTCAGCTCGACCGGGAACAACGCGCCGGGCTCGATGCTGCGCGTGTCGACGAAAACGCGCTCGGCCCCGAACACCCGCTGCAGCGGGCCCACCAACTGGCGCAGCCAGCCACGCGTGTCGTCGCGGCGGTAGCTGACGAAGATCTGGGCGTCCTGCATCGCGACAGCCGCTGGCCGAAACGGCGGCTGCCGACAGAATCTATGCACGCGCGGGCCAGATCGATTGCGTGGCCTCAACGGCGCGGGCCGCCGCGCCGCACGGCCGCCACTCACCCCTGCAGCGTGCATGCCGCCTGCGGGCAGAATGACCCGCACCGCGATCGGCTGGCCCGCCTCTTGAATCCATCCGCCCTGCCCTGAACCCATGAACCCTCTGCCAAGCCAGGCGCACGTGGTCATCATCGGCGGCGGCGTCATCGGCTGCTCGGTCGCCTATCACCTGGCGCACCTGGGCTGCCGCGACGTGCTGCTGCTGGAGCGCGACCGCCTCACCAGCGGCACCACCTGGCACGCCGCCGGGCTGATGGTGACCTTCGGCTCGACCTCGGAGACCGCGACCGAGCTGCGCAAGTACTCGCGCAGCCTCTATGCGCGGTTGGAGGCCGAGACCGGCCAGGCCACGGGCCTCAGGCCCTGCGGCTTCATCGAGGTGGCGGCCGACGCCGACCGGCTGGAGGAGTTCCGCCGCGTGGCTGCCTTCAACCGCCACTGCGGCGTGGACGTGCACGAGATCTCGCCGCGCGAGGTGGGCGAGCTGTTCCCGCTGGCCCGCACCGACGACCTGCTGGCCGGCTTCTACGTGCCCGACGACGGCCGCGTGAACCCGGTGGACGTGACGATGGCGCTGGCCAAGGGCGCCCGGCTCACCGGTGCAAGGCTCGTCGAAGGCGTGGTGGTGCAGGACGTGCTGCACCAGCGCGGCCGCGTCACCGGCGTGCGCACCGCGGCCGGCGACATCGCCTGCGAGGTGGTCGTCAACTGCGCCGGCATGTGGGCGCGCGAACTCGGCGCGCGCTCGGGCGTGGTCATCCCCAACCAGGCCGCCGAGCACTACTACCTCATCACCGAGCCGATGCCCGAAGTCTCGCCCGCCTGGCCGGTGCTCGAAGACCCCGGCGCCTACGGTTACTACCGCGAAGAGGGCGGCGGGCTCATGGTGGGCCTGTTCGAGCCCGAGGCCGCGGCCTGGGCGTTGGAAGGCATCCCGCCGAACTTCAGCTTCGGCGAGCTGGCGCCCGACTGGGACCGCATGACGCCGTTCCTGGAACGCGCGATGGGCCGCGTTCCGCGCACCGCCACCGCCGGCATCCGCAAGTTCTTCTGCGGCCCCGAGAGCTTCACGCCCGACCTGCAGCCGCTGGTGGGCGAGGCACCGGAACTCACGAACTACTTCGTCGCCGCGGGGCTGAACAGCATCGGCATCTTGAGCGGCGGCGGCATCGGCCGCGTGCTCGCGCACTGGATCGTCCACGGCCGGCCCGACGTCGACGTCTCGGCCTTCCACATCGACCGCGTACACGCCGGGCAGGCCAACCCGGCCTACCGGCGCGCGCGCGTCGTCGAGACGCTCGGCCTCGTCTACCGCTGCCACTACCCGACGATGAGCCCGCAGACGGCGCGCGGCGGCAAACGCAGCCCGCTGCACGAACGGCTGGCGGCCGCCGGCGCGCATTTCAAGGACGTGAGCGGCTGGGAAGGCGCCGACTGGTACGCGCCGCCGGGCGTGGAGCCAAAGGTCGAGCGCCTGTCGTGGGGCCGGCAGAACTGGTTCTCGTGCTGGGCCGCCGAGCACCGCGCCGTTCGCGAAGGCGTGGGGCTGATCGACATGTCGTTCATGTCCAAGTTCCTCGTGCAGGGGCGCGATGCGGCGGCGGCGTTGGAGCGGCTGTCGGCCAACCAGGTGAGCGGCACAGACGAACGCATCACCTACACGCAATGGCTCAACGACTCCGGCCGGCTGGAAGCCGATCTCACCGTCACGCAGCTCGACGGGGAACGCTTCTTCGTCGTCGCCACCGACACCGCGCACCGCCATGTGCAGGCGTGGATGAAGCGGCACCTGTCACTCGACGCCGCGCCCGACGCGCATGTCTTCGTCACCGACGTCACCGGCGCATGGGCTCAGCTCAATGTGCAAGGCCCCCGCTCGCGCGAGCTGCTGCAGACGCTGACCGAAGTGGATCTTTCGAACGCGGCGTTCCCGTTCCGCGCTGCGCGCGAGATCGGTCTCGGCTACGCGCGCGTGCTGTGCGTGCGCATCACCTACGTCGGCGAGCTCGGCTACGAGCTGTACATCCCCGCCGAGCAGGCGGTGCATGTCTACGAGCGCATCGTCGAGGTCGGCCGCGCGTTCGGCCTGGCGCATGTCGGGCTGAAGGCCCTGGCCAGCCTGCGCATGGAGAAGGGTTATCGCGATTACGGGCACGACATCGACAACACCGACAACGCGTACGAAGCGGGCCTGGGCTTCGCGGTGGCGCTGGACAAGCCCGGCGGCTTCATCGGCCGCGACGCGGCGGCGGCGCAGAAGGCGGCGGGCCTGCCGCACCGGCGCCTGCTGCAGATGCAGCTGCTCGACCCCGAGCCGCTGATGTACCACGCCGAAGTCGTGTGGCGCAATGGCGTTCGCGTCGGCTATCTGCGCAGCGCCTCCTACGGCCACACCCTCGGCGGCGCGGTGGGCCTGGCGATGATCGAAGCGGGCCAGCCGCTCGATGCGGCGTGGATCGCCGCCGGGCGCTGGGAGGTGGAGGTCAATGACCGCCGCGTGCCCGCGAAGGCCTCGCTCGAGCCTCTTTACGACCCGAAGTTGCTGCGCATCCGGGCCTGACGAAGCGTCGGCGCGGGCCGCGGCCGGCCCGCCGCGTCAGCGGGCGCGCACCTGGCGGGCGGCCGGCGCCGCCGGGGTGGCGACGCCGCTGCGCCGGCGCCACCGATGGACCCCGAACGCCGCTGACCAATCCCGATCAGCGCTTCAGCGGCCCGTTGCCCGCCGCCGCCGCCGCGGCGTTGGCCAGCATGCGCTGCCGCACCGCCTCGTCTTCCATGCGCTTCTTGTTCTCGGCTTGGTGCTGCAGCTCCTTGGCGCGCTGCTCCTCGACCTGCTCGGGCGTCAGCGGTTCTGGCTCCAACGCCAGCGACATGAAGGCCGAACTCTCGGGCTCGCCGCGTTCGCTCTTGAGCTTGATGTTCAGCCGCAGCTCGTTGGCCGAGTCGGCGTTGCGCAGCGCTTCGTCGAAGCCGATCAAGCCCGCGTTGTAGAGCTCGAACAGCGCCCAGTCGAAGGTGCGCATGCCCAGCTCGCGCGAGCGGTTCATGATCGTCTTCAGCTCGGTCAGGTCGCCTTGCAGGATGCGTTCGGCGATGGTGGGCGTGTTCAGCAGGATCTCGATGGCGGCGGCGCGACCGTTGCTGTCTTCGCGCCGCACCAGGCGCTGCGAGACGATGGCGCGCAGGTTGGCCGACAGGTCCATCAGCAGCTGCGCGCGGCGCTCTTCGGGGAAGAAGTTGATGATGCGCTCGATGGTCTGGCTGGCGCTGTTGGCGTGCAGCGTGCCCAGGCACAGGTGGCCCGTCTCGGCAAAGGCGATGGCGTGCTCCATCGTCTCGGTGTCGCGGATCTCGCCGATGAGAATGACATCCGGCGCCTGGCGCAGCGTGTTCTTCAGTGCGTGATGCCACGAGTGCGTGTCCACGCCCACTTCGCGGTGCGTGACGAGCGACTTCTGCGACACGTGCACGTACTCCACCGGGTCTTCCACGGTGATGATGTGGCCGGCCGAGGTGCGGTTGCGGTGGTCGATGAGTGCCGCCAGCGTGGTCGACTTGCCCGAGCCGGTGGCGCCCACCACCAGCACCAGGCCGCGCTTGTTCATCACCACGTCCTTCAGCACCGGCGGCAGCTGGAGCTTCTCGAAGTTCGGGATCTCGTTGGCGATGGTGCGGATGACCATGCTCACCGTCTGCTGCTGCACGCAGACGTTGACGCGAAAGCGCGAGACGCCGGGCAGCGAGATGGCGAAGTTGCACTCCATCTCGCGCGCGAACTCCTCGCGCTGGCGCGGGTTCATCATCGCCTGCGCCAGCATGCGGCTGGCTTCGGCGCTGAGCTTCTGCCCGGTCATCGGCTGCATGCTGCCGTGGGCCTTCATGCTGGGCGGGAAGTCGGCGGCGATGAACAGGTCCGACCCGCCGCCTTGCACCATTGCCGCGAGCAGCTTGTGCATGTAGTGGCGGGCCTGGTCTTCGGACAGGGCTGACATGGCGGTTCCTGGGTGAAGGAGGCGAGCGGAGCGCGAACGGTGCGCAAGCGACGCGTGGGCGACGCATGGGCGACACGCCAGCATCGCAACCGCCGGATCATTGCCCCAGGCCCGGCTGGCCAATCGGCACAGCAGCCTTGGAAAGGCGGCTCAAGTCCGGCCGCTGCGCCGCCGGCCCCGGGGCCCCGCGGTGGTGCGCCGGCGCTGAGCCCGGGCTCAGCTGCGCACCGGCGCCGGCTCAGCGTCGACATCCGGCTCGGGCCGCTCCTCGGCGCGCATGTCGTCCACCGGACCCGGGTCGAGCATCTCCGGCGCCGTGGCGCCGTCGTCCGGCGCCACCAGCTTGGCCGCCTTCTTCGCCGCGGCTTTGTCCAACCCCTTCGCACCAGGCCCCGCCACATCTTCCGCCAGGAACCCGCCGCTCTGGTGCGCCCACAGCGCCGCGTAGTGCCCGCCGAGCGCGATCAGCTCCGCATGGGTGCCCTGCTCGACGATGCGCCCCTGGTCGAGCACGATGAGCCGGTCCATGCGAGCAATGGTCGAAAGGCGGTGCGCGATGGCGATCACCGTCTTGCCTTCCATCAGCCCGATCAGCTGCTCCTGGATCGCGAGCTCCACTTCGCTGTCCAGTGCCGAAGTCGCCTCGTCGAGCACGAGGATCGGCGCGTCCTTCAGGATGACACGCGCGATGGCGATGCGCTGGCGCTGCCCGCCGGAGAGCTTGACGCCGCGCTCGCCCACATGCGCGTCGTAGCCGGTGCGGCCTTTCCAGTCGGAGAGACCGAGGATGAACTCGTGCGCCTGCGCTCGTTTGGCCGCCGCTTCGATCAACTCGGCGCTCGCGCCCGGGCGGCCGTAGCCGATGTTGGCGGCGATCGAGCGGTGCAAGAGCGACGTGTCTTGCGTGACCATGCCGATCGCCGCGCGCAGGCTTTCCTGCGTGACGCTGCGGATGTCGTGGCCGTCGATGCGGATGCTGCCTCCACCTTGGCCATCGTGATCTTCGAGTTCATGAAAGCGCAGCAGCAGGTTCACCAGCGTGCTCTTGCCCGCGCCCGAGCGGCCGACGATGCCCACGCGCTCGCCGGGCTTCACGGTGAGCTCGAGCGCGTCGAGCACCTTGCGGCCATCGCTTCGCCCATAGGTGAAGGTGACGTTGTCGAAGCGCACCTCGCCCTGCGGCACTTCCAACTCACGCGCGCCCGGCATGTCGACCAGCGAATGCGGCACGGCGATCGTCTCCATGCCCTCCTGCACGACGCCCACGTTTTCGAAGATGCCCGTCACCTCCCAGCTCACCCAGCCGGCGACGTTGGCGATCGTCCACGCCAGCGGCAGCGCGGTGGCCACGGTGCCGGCATCCACCACGCCGCGGCTCCACAGCACCAGGCCGATGGCCGCGGTGCTGACGAGCAGCGCCGCATTGAGCACCGCCAGTGTCGTCATGAAGCGCGTGATGATCCGCATGTGCGCCTGGATGGCCACGGTGTGCTCTTCGATCACCTCGCGCACATAGGCGTCTTCGTCGCGGGCGCGCGCGAACAGCTTCACCGTGAGGATGTTCGTGTAGCTGTCGACCACGCGCCCCATCACGAGGCTCCTCAGCTCGCTGCTGGCCTTGGCCAGGTCGCGCATGCGCGGCACGAACTGGCGCAGCACCACCACGTAGGCCGCGAACCACAGCGCCGTGGGCACCGCGATGCGCCAGTCGGCCAGGCTCATCAGCACCAGTGCCGACACGCCGTACACCGAGATGTACCAGACGCCGCGGATGGTGGCCGTGACCGTGTCGCGCACCGAGTTGCTGGTCTGCATCACGCGGTTGGCGATGCGCCCGGCAAAGTCGTTCTGAAAGAACGGCCAGCTCTGCCGCACCACGTGCCAGTGGCTCTGCCAGCGGATCAGGCTCGTCACCCCCGGCACCACCGCGTTGTTGCGCACCAGGCTGTCCACCAGCAGCGCGAGCGGCCGCAGCACCAGCACCACCAGCGCCATGCCGATGAGCGTGGGCAGCGCCGCCTCGAACGCCGCCGCGCGATCGGGTGCTTCCATCAGCCGCACCAGCCGGCCGATGATGATGGGAATGAGCGTGTCCACCAGCGCCACCGCCAGCGCTGTGACGAGCATCGTCCCGAACAGACCCTTCGTCTGGCGCACGAAGTGCCAGTAGAAGCCCAGCAGGCTCTGCGGCGGCGCGCTGCCGGTGCGCGCAGTGGGGCGGATGCGGGATTCGAAGAAGGCGAACATGCGGCATTCTGATGCGGCGGGGTGGCGCTGCTGCTCGGGGCTTCGTCTCGTTGCTTGATGCTCGATGAGTGGGAAGCGCCTCAGACACTTTCACCGTCGTGGCAGCTCAGCCGCGGCCGAGCAGGGCCGCTGCGCAAGGCAAGCTTGCCTCGCGCAGCCGCTTGCGCGGCCGGCCCTGCCCGGCTGCGTTCATTCACGCTGACGGCCAGGAGCCGCCGCTCAGCGCGACACGCCAACGCCACCCTTGGCGGGAACTCCGCAGCGCCGTGATCTTGCGAGCCCGGCGTCGTGTCACTCCGTTCTCGTCGCAAGCCGAAGCACCGCCCGCAGACCGCCCCCCTCCCGATTGGACAGCGTCAGCAGCCCGCCGTGATACGCCGCCGCGTCGCGCGCAATCGCCAGTCCCAAGCCCACCCCGCCGCTGTCCAACGCGCGTGCAGCGTCAAGGCGGACGTAGGGCTCCATGACGCGAGCCAGGTCCGCCGGCGGGATGCCGGGCCCGTCGTCCTCGACCACGATGTCCAGATGACCCGGCGCGACATCCAGACTGACCGCCACGTCGCGTCCGTGCGCCACCGCGTTGTCGATCAGGTTCCCCGTCGCCCGGCGCAACAGCGAAAGCTTGCCCACGAAGGGCTCGATCCTGGGAGCGTCCCGACGCGGCTCCTTCAAGTGGACCGGCCGGCCCATCGACTGCCCGTCCTCGACCAGGCTCGACAGCAGCGCCTCCATGTCGATGGCCTGCGCGGGTTCGTCGTCTTCGAGCCCCCGCAGGTAGGTCAGTACGCTGTTGACCATGCCTTGCATGGCGTCGATGTCGGCGTTGAGCTTGGCCTGCAGCGCCTGGTCATCGATCAGTTCGGCGCGCAGCCGCATGCGGGTCAACGGCGTGCGCAGGTCGTGCGAGACCGCAGCCAGCGCGCGGCCGCGCTCGACCACCAGCTCGCGCACCCGCTGCTGCATGAAGTTGAACGCTTGCGCCGCGCGCCGCACCTCCGATGGCCCTTGCTCGGCGATGGAGGGGGCGTCGAGGTCGTGCGCAAAGGCGTTGGCCGCGTCAGCCAGCCGCTTCAGCGGGCGGGTGGCCCACCGCACCGCAACCAGGGACACCAGGATGACCGCGCCCAGCGTCAGCCAGACGTGCCAGACGAAGCGCAGCGGCAGCGCGTCGAACGCCGGCATCCCGGGGTGGATGTGGCCTGCGGCCATCAAGGCCGAGCGCTCCTGCAGGTGCAACAGCAGGCTGGCGACCTGCGCCACCAGCAGGCCCAGCACCAGGATCAGGGTCATCCGCCCAGACAGCGAGCGGGGCAGCAGCTTCTCCAGCATCAGTCGCATTCGACGCGTCCTTCGACGGTGGCGGCGAGCACATAGCCCTCGCCGCGCACGGTCTTGATCAGACGGGCCTCGCGCCCATCCTGCAGCCGCTGGCGCAGTCGGCTGACCTGGACATCGATGGCCCGGTCGTAGGGCTCGGCTTCGCGGCCGTGGATCAGCTCGACGAGCTGGTCGCGGTTGAGCACCCGGTTCGGATGGTCGAGAAGGATTCGCAGCAGCCGGAACTCGGCGCCGGACAGTGGTGTGGCGACACCGGCCGGGCTGCGGAGCACGCGGGTGGCCGTATCGAGCTTCCAGCCGGCAAACAGGAGACAGCGTTGGGCATCGGGCCTCAGGTTCGGCGGCAGGGCGCGCGTGCGGCGCAGGATGCCCTTGATGCGTGCCAGCAGCTCGCGCGGGCTGAAGGGCTTGACCAGGTAGTCGTCGGCGCCCATCTCGATGCCGACGATGCGGTCGGCCTCTTCACCGCGCGCGGTGAGCATCAGCACCGGCAGGTTCGATTTCGCGCGCAGGTCGCGGCACAGCGACAGGCCGTCGGCATCGGGCAGCATCAGATCGAGCACGACCAGGTCGATCGCATGCCGGTCCAGCATCTGCCACATCTCCCGGCCATTGCCGGCCGACACGGCGTCGCAGCCGTTGCGCAGCAGGTAGCCCGCCAGCAATTGACGGATCTCGGGGTCGTCGTCGACGATGAGGATGCGGTCCTTGGCGTCCATGGCTGGAGGTTCGCCGAGCCAGGTGCCCGGCGACCAGTGGGTTTTGTATCGCAGTGTTGCATGCGGCCGGCATGCAAGCTGGCGATGCAATTCGACGGACTTCGGCCATCCGCCAGTCGGCATGCACCGGGTTCAATGCGGGCATCGACATTCGTCAAGGCCGATGCCCATGTCCAACGTCTTCTCCTTCGGCGAACGCCTCGAAGGCTACGCCGTGCCGGTGCTCAACGAACGCGCCGTGCGCGCCGCCGCCGGCATCGTGTTCTTCTTCGCCATCGTCTCGTTCATGAACGCCTGGCTGATCGGCAACTTCCAGCCGACGCGGGTGTTCGTGGTGGCCTTTCTGATCGACTTCACGCTGCGCATCTTCGTCAATCCGAAGTTCGCCCCCAGCCTGATCCTCGGCCAGTGGATGGTGCGCAAGCAGCAGCCCGAGTGGGCAGGCGCACCGCAGAAGCGCTTCGCCTGGGCGATCGGCTTCGTGCTGGCGGTGGTGATGTTGGTCCTGGTGGTCGTCAAGCACGTCATCGGGCCGATCAACCTGGTCGTCTGCGCAGCCTGCCTGGTGCTGCTGTTCTTCGAGACGGCCTTCGGCATCTGCATCGGCTGCAAGGTCTACAACTGGTTCAACAAGGACCAGGCAAAGCTGTGCCCGGGCGGGGTGTGCGAGTTCGTGCCAACGCGGGGCGCCGGCGGCTCGTGGGGGCAGGGGGCGGTGGTGCTTGCCTTTGCCGGCACGGTGGCGGCGTGGACGAGCCACGTGGCGGCCAACGATCCCTACGCGCGCCCAGCGCCTGCCGCTGCCGCTGCGGCTGCGCCACCGATGGACGCCGCGGAGGCCGAGCGCTGCAAGGTGCCGGACTTCGCGAAGGCGATGGGCCATGAAGAGAAGTGGAAGCTGCACAACGCCTGCCGATGAGGAGCGCACCGATGCAACCTCAGGTCCTTCCCCGCCGACGTTGCCTGGCCGCTGGTGCCGCTGCGCCCCCGGCGCATGCAGCCGCCCCCGCCGCGTTGACCGGTACGGCGGCGGCCGTCGCGCTGGCCGCGGGCGCGAGGTTCGACCTGGTCCACTTCGGCCACTTCGACGCCTGGCCGTGGCCCGCGGCGCTCAGCCGCCGAGCTCGAGCCTCACCGGCTGCGGATCCAGGCCGTTGCCTCTTCGCAGCTGGAACACGAGGGCACCGCGCGCGCCAGAAGGCAGGCGGATCTCGCAGTGCGTACCGCCAGCCAGCGCCTTGCCGACACGGCAGCCGGCATCGTGCGGCAGCTTCCAGCCGCCTTCGGCGCGCAGCGCGGCGATGCGCGCCGGTTCGTCGCGCGGCGAGCGCGGGTTGTGGATCTTCAGGACCCCTTGCGCCGATTCGGCCCGCCCATCGCGAAGCGAACGCATCCAAAGCCGGATGGCGTCGAGGTGCGCGTCGGTGAGCGTGGGGTCGTCCTCGCCCGGCCGCAGGATGCCACCCAGGTGCGCGTCCCCCATCGCCCGGCGCAGCGCGGCACCGTCGGCCGCCGCCGCGGCGACGGCGACGATGCGAGCGCGCTTGGGATCCTCGCGCTGGTTCGGCAGGCCATGGCAGTAGGCGCAGCTGTACGCCGGCGATCCGAACCGGGCCGCGTAGGCCGCAGGTTCGGTGCCGGGGATCGCCGGCGCCGGAACGATCGTTGGCCGCTGCGCCTGCGGCGGTGATGCCGGTGATGCCGGTGATGCCGGTGATGCCGGAGCATCGAGCGCCGCCATCAGCGCCGCGGCCCACCGTTCGTGCGAGGTGAAGAAGTAGACCTTCCAGTCGCCGCCCTGCCGGCGCAGGCGTGCAAACGACGGGTCGCTGGTGAAGCGCTTGCCCGAAGCGGTTTCGACTTGCTGCTTCAGGCGCACGGCCATCGTGCCGTCGGGCTGTGGGCGGATCCAGGTGGGCTCCCAGCTCAGCGTGGTGTTGCGCACGCCATCATCGATCAAGCCCAGCACCGCTGCCCGGCCGCGAAAGCGCTTGTAGAAGCTGTCGTCGGCTTCGGTGAACCACACGTCTTCGGTCAGGCAGGCGTCTGCGAACGCCGGCGGCTGGTGTCGGTTCCAGGCGGCGACACAAGAAGCCAAGGCGGCGCGCACGCCGGCCTCGTCGGGCGTGTTCTGTGCGTTGGCGGCCGGCGTTGCGGCGCTGATGGCCACCACGATGGCCACCGCGATGGCAGCCGCGGCGAGTCGGTGCGTCATGGGATCTTCCCTGGGCTCGGCTTGCGGGGTGCAGGCCACGCGGGCAAGATTGCCGAGCGGGGGCACGCGGCGTCACGAAACAGCCCCGAAATCGATCCGAAACCGACCCGAAACCGAACCGAAGTCGAGCGATGCATCGGGAAGCCAGAGCCTCATTGATGGCAGCCGGGCAGCTGACGTGGCCCGGCTTCGTGCTCGACCTCGGCGCCGGCGAGCTGCTCGACGCCAACGGGCGGCCGACCGAGCTGCGCGCGCAGGCGCTCAAGGTGCTGTTGGTGCTGGGCGAGCGGGCCGGGCAGATCGTCAGCAAGGACGACCTGATGCACCGCGTCTGGGGCGAGGTGATCGTCACCGAGGACTCGCTCGTGCAGGCGGTGGGCGACATCCGCCGCGTGCTCGGCGACGCGCGCCACGAACGCGTGCGCACGGTGCCGCGGCGCGGCTACATGCTGTGCGTCGAGCCGGCCGACGCGGGGGCCTCGGTCGCCCTGCCGGGGCCGCCGGAGCCTGCACAGTCCGCCGCGCCGGCTGCCGGGGCAGCGCAGGTCAGCCGCCCGCTGTGGCAGCGGGCCAGCGGCGGAACCAGGGTCGCCCTGGCCCTCGGGCTTGCCGTCGTGATCGCGCTCGGTGCGCTGCTGTGGGGTGCGCAGCGCGACGCCGCCAAGGCAGCGGCGCCGCGCTCGTTGGCGATCCTGCCGTTCGAAGGCGACGACGGCACTGCGCCCTGGTTCGTCGACGGCGTGGGCAACGACCTCGAAGCCATCCTCGCCGGCTGGGCGGACCTCACCGTGATCGGCCGCGGCACGATGGCGGCCTACAAGGGCCGCGCCGTCGACCCGCGTGCGGTTGGCACCGAGCTCAGGGTGCGCCACGTGCTCACCGGCCGCGCGCGGCGCGACGGCGAGCGCGTGCGCCTGACGGTGACGCTGGTCGACGCGCGCACCGGCGAGGTCGAGTGGTCCGACCTGCGCGACGTGCCGCGCACCGAGCTGCCGGCGCTGGTGGGTGACGTCGCCGGCGGCCTGGCGCGCGCGCTGGCCGTGGCCTACGGCGACGCCGTCAAGCGCGACGTGCGCGCGCTGGCGCCGCATCAGGCGCAGGCCGACGATCTGGCGCTGCAAGGGGTGGCCGAGCTGCTGCGAACCGTGTCGCGCGAGGGCTGGGAGCGCGCGCGCGGTCTGTTCGAGGCCGCGGTCGCGCTGGACCCCGATTGCGTGCGCTGCCTCGGCGGCTTGTCGCTGGCCAACAGCAACCTAGTGCTGTGGGAGTGGACGCCGGACCGGGCCGCCACCCTGGCGGCGGCCGAGCAGGCCTCGGCTCGGCTCGACGCGATCGCGCCGAACCGCTCGATCGCACTCCTGGCGCGCGCCAGCCTGGCGCACGCGCGGCGCGACTGGACGGCGGTGCTGTCGATCGGCGACCAGCTCGCCGAACACTTTCCGAACGACCCTGCGGCGCACCACCATCGCTGCTCGGCACTGCTGCGGCTGGGTCGCTTCGAGGACAGCATCGCTGCCTGCTGGCGCGCCCAGCGCATCAGCCCGCGCGACTCGCGCGTCGCCACCTGGCAGGGGCTGTCGGCTACAACGAATTCATGCGGGGCCGCTGGCCCGAGGCCGAACAGGCGCTGCGCCACTCGGTGCTCGGGAATCCGCGCGTGCCGTTCTATGGCGTCGTGCTCGCGGCGGCGCTGGCCGAGCAGGACCGCCGCGATGAGGCGGCAACCGCGATGGCAGATGTGCGCACACGTCACCCCGACTATCGTGCCGGTGCGATCGGCCGCTTCTGGATCGCCGACGACGCGGGCTTCCAGCGAGGCCGCGACCGGGTGGTTGCTCGGGCGCTGGAGCTCGGTCTGCCGCCGTGACGGGTGGTCGCCGCAGTCACCCCACGCGAGCCAGCCCCCGCATCGCCAACACGCCATCCACGATGAACGGGTCAGCGTGGTAGTAGATCAACTGCGAGGTCGAGACGGTCCAGGTCCGGCCGCACCGCATCAGCTGGGCGCGGCTGCTTGCGCTGCACCGCCAGCACCCCCAGCGCACAGGAGGCGACGCGGCTTGGCACCGAGTCCGAGCGGCTGGTGAGGATGATCGGCACATGCATGCCCAGCACGACCCCGGCGCAATCGGCTTGGGCCATGTAGATCAGCTGCTTGTAGACGATGTTGCCCGCTTCGAGGTTGGGCACGAGAAGGATGTCCGGCGAGCCCGCCACCGGCGAATCGATTCCCTTGGTGCGTGCCGAATCCGCCGAGATCGCCAGATCGAACGCGAGCGGTCCGTCGAGCACAGCGCCGCGGATCTGCTTGCGGTCGGCCATCTTGCACAGCGCCGCCGCGTCCAGCGTGCTGGGGATCGCCGGGTTGACGGTCTCCACCGCGGACAGGATGGCCACCTTCGGGCACGCGATGCCCAGCGCGTGCGCGAGATCGATCGCGCTTTGTGCGATGTCGCGCTTGTCGGCCAGCCCGGGCGCGATGTTGACGACGCAATCGGTGATCAGAAGCGGCCGGTCCAACCCGGGCATGTCGAGGACGAACACGTGACTGGCGCGCCGCTCCGAGCGCAGCCGGGCATCGCGCGACACGGCCGCACCGAGCAACTCATCGGTGTGCAGGCTGCCCTTCATCAGCGCCTGGGCGATGCCGTCGCGGCACTGCGCCGCCGCCAGCGCCGCGGCGTCGCGCGGGTCGTCGGTGCTGTCCAGCAGGCGGCAGCCATCGAGATCGAGCGCGTTGCGCGCGGCGAGCGCGCGAATGCGCTCGGCCGGCCCGACCAGGATCGGGTCGATCAGCCGCGCCTGCGCGGCCAGCACCGCGGCCTCGAGCGACGCGGCGTCGCAGGGGTAGGCCACGGCCACCGGCACCGGCCCGCGCTTGCCCGCCAGCGCCACCAGGCGCTCCAGGTGGGGCCGCGCCGGGGCGGCTGCCGCGGCAGCGCTCTTCACGGGCTCGGGCGTCGCCATCAGACGTTCATCAGACGTAGTCGCGAAACTTCTCGAGCAGGCGCTTGGGCTTGCTCAGCGCATCGCGCCTGAACGGGTCGCCGAGCTCGCGCGTGCACATGATCTCGACGATGCATGTCTTGCCTTGATTCATCTGCATGTCGATGGCCTTCTTCAGCGCCGGACCGACATCCTCGATCCGGTCCACGACGAGGCCTTCGGCGCCCATCGCCTTGGCAATGGCCGCGAAGCTCGGGTTGTCAAGCTCGCCGGCGACGAAGCGGCGGTTGTAGAAGTCGACCTGGTTCTTCTTTTCCGCGCCCCATTGGCGGTTGTGGAACACCACCGCCGTGACCGGGATGTGATGGCGCACGCAGGTCAGGGTCTCCATCAAGCTCATGCCCCAGGCGCCATCGCCTGCGTAGCTGATCGCCGGGCGGTGCGGCGCGGCCACCTTGGCGCCGATGATGGTGGGGAAGGCGTAGCCGCAGTTGCCGAAGCTCATCGCCGCGAAGAAGCTGCGCGGCTTGTCGAAGCGCAGGTAGCTGTTGGCGATCGAGTTGATGTTGCCGATGTCGGTGGAGACCATCACGTCCGGCGGCATCGCCTTTTCCAGTTCACGCAGCACCTGGCGCGGGTGCAGGTACTGGCCGCCGGAGAAGGGCTTCTCGCGCGCGTTCTCTTCGATCATGTCCAGGCTGTAGGGGTCGAGCTCGTGGGTCCACCCGTCGAGCTCCTTTTCCCATGCAGCCTTTTCGGCGGCGATCTTGGCGGCGCGTTCGGCCTTGCCGGCATCGCAGGCCAGCGCCCGGTTCGCCAGCCGCGCGGTGAGCGCGATCGCCGCCGCCTTGGCGTCGCCGCAGATGCCCACCGTGGTCTTCTTCACCAGGCCGAGCATCTTGTGGTCGGCGTCGATCTGGATCACCTTGGCTTCCTTGGGCCAGTAGTCGATGCCGTGCTGCGGCAGCGTGCCGAAGGGCCCCAGGCGCGAGCCCAGCGCCACCACCACGTCGGCCTGCGCCAGCAGCTTCATCGCCGCCTTGGAGCCCTGGTAGCCGAGCGGGCCGCACCACAGCGGGTGGCTGGCCGGGAACGAGTCGTTGTGCAGGTAGCTGTTGACCACCGGCGCACCCAGGCGCTCGGCCAAGGCCTTGCACTCGTCGACCGCATCGGCAAACACCACACCACCGCCGGCGATGATGACTGGGAAGCGCGCACTCGCCAGCAGCTCGGCGGCATCGTTCAACGCCTGCTCCCCGCCCGCGCCACGCTCCACCCGCTGCGGCCTCGGGATCTCGCAGGTGACCTCGCCGTAGAAGTAGTCGCGCGGGATGTTCAGCTGCGTCGGCCCCATGTCCGACATGGCGCGGTCGAAGCAGCGCGCGGTGTATTCGGCCATGCGCGCCGGGTGCGTGACGTGGCCCTGGTACTTGGTGAACTCCTGGAACATCGGCAGCTGGTTGCACTCCTGGAAGCCGCCCAGGCCCTTGGTCATCGTGCCGGTTTCCGGCGTCACGATCACCACCGGCGAATGCGCCCAGTAGGCCGCCGCGATCGCGGTCACGCAGTTGCTGATGCCCGGGCCGTTTTGTCCGATGACAACGCCGTGGCGCCCCGAGACGCGCGAGTAGCCGTCGGCCATGTGGCCCGCGCCCTGCTCGTGCACCACCGGGATCAGGCGGATGCCGGCGGGCGCGAAGATGTCCATCGCATCCATGAAGGCCGAACCCATGATGCCGAACATGTCGCTCACGCCATGGGCGGCGAGCGTCTCGACGAAGGCCTCACTGGGCGTCATGCGGTTCGGACCCGAGACGACGGCGCGCTCGTGCTGCTGGGGTTGCGGTTGGGATGACATGAAGGATCCTTGGGGTCGATGGAAGAGAAAGGGGCGGCGCGCGGACGGGGCGCACAGTGAACGCGCTCAGAGCACTTCGTCGCGCAGGTAGTACCAGCGGTACAGGAAGCGTTGGCCGAAGCGGCGAAACGGCGCGAAGGCGCGCGAGCGCACGAGCTCGAAGAGGTTCGGGTACTCGAGCGGCGAGTCGTAGATCGGCAGCGCCAAGGCCTTGCGGCGCCGCCCCGCGATGCGCTCGGCCATGCGCCGCCCGGCGTGCGCCGAGAACGACACGCCGTTGCCGCCGTAGCCGAGCGCATAGAAGACGCCTTGTGCCGGATCGGGCTGCGCGATGCGCGGCATCATGTCGTGGCTCACGTCGACCCAGCCCCACCACGAGTAGTCGATGTCGATGCCGCGCAGCGCGGGGAACTTGCGGTGCAGGCCGTTGACCAGCACCGCCATGTGCTTGGGGTTGGGCGCATCGGCGCCGGTGATCGAGCTCCGGCTGCCGATCTGCACCCGGTTGTCCGGCAGCTTGCGGTAATAAAAGCGCAGCGTGCGCGTGTCGGTGATGACCTCGTTGGTGCGGAAGTTCGTCGCCTCGAGCTCTGCCGGCGTCAGCGGCCGCGTGACGAGCGAGTTCGAGAGGATCGGCATGATCTTCGAGTCCAGGCTCGCGTGCAGGCCGTTGCTGGTGTAGCCGCCGGTGGCGAAGCCCACGGCGCGCGCGCGCACCGTGCCCGCGGGCGTGCGCAGGTGGTGCACGCCGCCTTGCGTGTGCATGCCCAGCACGGGCGAGGCGGGGTGGATGCGCGCCCCGGCGGCGCGCGCCGCGCGCAGGTAGCCGTAGGCGAGCTTGAGCGGGTGCACGCCGATGCCTTCGCTCTCGTGCAGCGCGCCGTGCGTTTCGGCGTCGCGCACGTAGCGGCTGGCCACCTCGGCGGGCGAGAGCAGCCGCACGTCGTAGCCGAAGACCTCGCGCATCACCTTCGCCTCGTGGCGCAGGAAGGTCATCTTCTTGTCACGGTGTGCGATGCAGAGGTGCCCACCGCTCTGCGGTTCGCACGCCGGGAACTCGGCCACCAGACCCTTGAAGGTGTCGTAGCCTTCGCGGATCTCGGCATCGAGCGCCAGCGCGGTCTCGCGACCCCAACGCGCGAGCCACTGCGAGCGGTACAGCCGCCCGCTCGCGTTCTGCCCCTGCCCGCCGTTGCGGCTGGTGCAGCCCCAGGCGCTGCGGTTGGCCTCCAGCACGACAGCGCGAATGCCGTGTTCACGCGCCAGAAAGAGCGCCGTGGCCAGCCCCGTGAACCCCGAGCCGACGATGGCCACGTCCACATCCATGTCGCCTTGCACCGGGCCGTCGTCCGCCGGCGGTTCGCCGGCGGTGGCCACCCAGTAGGTGGGCGCGTAGTCCCGGCCGCGCCCCGGGTGCGCATCGGCGAGCGGGTCATAACGTGGGTCGTAAGGCGCAGCGGGCGCGGTCGCGCATGCCGCGGCCGCGCCGGGCAGAGTCATGTCCATGGGTTCGGTGCCTCGGCGTTCACGCGGCCGCCTGTGGCGGCCGGTCTTTGCGGAACGCGTTCTTCACGGCGATCAGCCCATCGCGGAAGGTGAACACGTCCACCATGCGCGCCTCGATGCGCACGCCGTCCGATGCGCGCGTGCCGCGAAACGTGCACTCCGACACACCGCGCCCGCCGCACACGAAGTGCTCGCCATCGAGCCAGGCCGCGTCGGGGAAAGTCTGCCACGCCAGCTGGAATCCAGTGCGCACCTCGGCGCGGCCGCTGAACGTGCGGCCTTGCAGGTCGGGGCCGGCCACCGCATGAAACACGCAGTCGTCGGTCATGATGCTCATCAGCGCATCGATGTCGTGGCGGTTCCAGGCGGCGGCGAAGGCGACCAGGACGTCGACATCGACGGGTCTCGCGGTGTTCTTGCTCATAGGGGTTTACGTGAGATCAGGGCTCGGGGCATGTCGATGCACGAGAGCGTAAGGATGGGGCTCGCCGCGGCGTAGAACCAGCCCACGGCATTCGATAGGACCAAGCCCGACGCGAAGCCGCTGGACTCATCGAACGCGCGCCGCTGGCACCACCGGCCGGCCGATCCCACCTTGACACTCGCGCCGCGCCGCACACCCGGTCGGGCCGCCGCGGCACGCCACACCCAGACATTTGGAGATGAACGGATGAGCTCTCACACCCGCAGGTTGTTCACCCTCGCCGCGCTGGCCCTGACGGCGGCGCTGAGCACCAGCCCCGCCCTGGCGCAGAAGAAGGAAGTGACCTTCGCGCACCAGGACATGCTGGTGCCGCTGCGCACCGTCATGGAGTCCGGTGAGCTCGAGAAGGCCACCGGCTACAAGATCAACTGGCGCATGTTCGGCGGCGGCGGCGACGTCATCAAGGCCATGGCCAGCGGCGACGTGCACATCGGCGAAGCGGGCTCCAGCCCGATCACCGCCGCGGCCAGCCAGGGCCAGGACATTCGCCTGTTCTGGATCCTCGACGACATCGGCGACGCCGAAGCGCTCATCGCCCGCAACGGCAGCGGCGTCGACGGTCTGAAGGACCTCAAGGGCAAGAAGATCGCCACGCCTTTCGTCAGCACGGCGCACTACCAACTCATGGTGGCGCTGAAGCTCGAAGGGCTGGACGCCAAGAGCGTGAACGTGATGAACATGCGCCCGCCGGAGATCGCCGCCGCCTGGCAGCGCGGCGACATCGACGCCGCCTTCATCTGGGACCCGGTGCTGTCCAAGATCAAGGGCAACGGCAAGGCCATCGCCAGCTCCGCCAGCATCGGCGCCAAGGGCTATCCCACCTTCGACGGCCTGATCGTCAACGCCAAGTGGGCCGCCGAAAACGAGGCCTTCATGGTGGCGCTGGTGAAGGCGCTGGACAAGGCCGACTCCGGCTATCGCGCCGGCAAGGCCAAATGGACCGCCGACAGCGCCGAGGTCAAGGCGGTGGCAAAGTGGACCAAGGCCGATGCCAAGGACGTGCCCGCGGCGATGGCGCTGTACACCTTCCCCACCGCGGCCGAACAGATCGGCGCGAAGTGGCTCGGTGGTGGTGCCGCCAAGGCCATGGCCGACACCGCCATGTTCCTCAAGGAGCAGGGCCGCATCACCGAGGTCAAGCCCGACTACAAGGCCTTCGTCACCGACGCCTACGTGAAGAAGGCGACGGGCAGGTAACCCGGAGCGCTGCCATGCCAAGCCTGGACATCCGCGACCTGACGGTCAACTACGCCGTCAAGGGCGGCATGCTGCAAGCCCTGGCGCCGGTGAACCTGCGGATGCGCGAGGGCGATTTCGTCGTCGCGCTCGGCGCCTCGGGCTGCGGCAAGACGACGCTGCTGAACTGCATCGCCGGGTTCCTGCCGCCCTCCTCGGGCGAGATCCTGCTGGACGGTGCGCCCATCTCGGGCCCCGGCGCCGACCGCGGCGTGGTGTTCCAGAAGCACGCGCTGATGCCGTGGCTGAACGTGCGCGACAACGTCGCGCTCGGCCTGCGGCTGCAAGGCGCGGACCGGGCTCGGCGCGCGCGTGCGGCCGAAGAGAAGCTCGCCATGGTCGGGCTCGAGAAGTACGCCGACCGCCACGTGTACGAGCTCTCCGGCGGCATGCAGCAGCGCGTGGGCATCGCCCGCGCCCTCGCCAACGACCCCGAAGTGCTGCTGATGGACGAGCCCATGGGGGCGCTGGACGCCTTCACGCGCGAGCAGGTGCAGGAGATCTTGCTGCGCGCCTGGGCGGCCACGCACAAGATGGTGTTCTTCATCACGCACTCGGTGGAGGAGGCGCTGTTTCTGGCCACCCGGCTGATCGTGATGAGCCCGAGCCCGGGCCGCATCACGCATGTCTACGACGACGTGCCCTTCTCGCGCGCGTTCCTCGGCCACGGTGATGCGCGCCGCGTCAAGTCGGAGACAGAGTTCATCCGCATGCGCGAAGAGGTGCTCTCCATCATCCACCAGCGCGAGGCCGCCCATGCCTGATCTCGCCGTCAAGGCCCCCGCGGCCATCGCGACCCCGCCGGGCGCGCCCAGGACCAGCCGCTTCAAGACGCCCGGCGAGGGCTCGAGCCTCGCCATCAGCGTCACCACGGTGTTCGCGCTCATCGCGCTGTGGTTCACCGCCACGCACTTCGAGTGGGTGAAGCCGCTCTTCCTGCCTTCGCCACAGGCCGTGTTCGGCCAGTTCATCGACTACCTCACCGGCACCGCCAACGACAAGCCGCTGGCGCATCATTTCGTTGCCAGCATGGGGCGCGTGTTCGGCGCTTTCGTGCTGGCGGTGCTGACCGCCGTGCCGGTAGGCATCGCGATGGGCATGAGCAGCGTCGCGCGCGGCATTTTCGACCCGCCGATCGAGTTCTACCGGCCGCTGCCGCCGCTGAGTTATCTGCCGTTGATCATCATCTGGTTCGGCATCGAAGAGCTGCCCAAGGTGCTGCTGATCTACCTGAGCTGCTTCGCGCCGCTGGCGCTTGCCGCGCGCGCGGGCATGCGCAGTGCCTCGCAGGAGCAGATCCACGCCGCGTATTCGATGGGGGCCAGCTATGTGCAGGTGATTCGCCACGTCATCCTGCCCTCGGCGCTGCCGGAGGTGCTGGTGGGCATGCGCATCGCCATCGGCTTCGGCTGGACCACGCTCGTGGCGGCGGAAATGGTGGCGGCCAACGTCGGCCTCGGGCAGATGGTGCTCAACGCCTCCAACTTCCTGCGCACCGACATTGTCATCATGGGCATTGTCGTCATCGGCGTGGTGGCTTACGCCTTCGACCTGCTGATGCGCTGGGTCGAGCGCCGGCTGGTGCCGTGGAAGGGCAGGATGTGACGGTGGCGGCCGCCGAGGGCGACCGCGAACGCGAGCAACTGCGCCACTTCAGCGAGCCCCCGCCGTAAGCTATCGCGCACCGGTGGATGGGGAAAACGCATGGTCCAACGCCTGGGTCCGGTGTTGTGGAAGCAGTTGCTGCAGCGCTCGCAGCGTGACAGCCTGAGCCTGCAAGGGCAGATTCGCGAGATGTTGGTGGCGGCGATTTTCGACGGCCACGTCCCCGCCGGCACGTCGATCCCTTCCAGCCGCGAGATGGCCGATCAGCTGGGCGTCGCGCGCAACACCGTGGTGCTGGCCTACCAGCAGCTCGCCGAAGAGGGATACCTCGTCTCGCGCGAGCGCAGCGGGCACTTCGTCAACCCGCAGATGCTGGCCGGCCGCGCGGCCGCCGGTGGCGCGGCCTTGGCTGCGGCAAATGAACGGCAACCCGATTGGGACCGCCGCCTGCACATCCGGCCGAGCGCGCAGCGCAGCATCGTCAAGCCGGCCGATTGGCAGAAGTACCGCTACCCCTTCCTCTACGGGCAATTCGACGCCACCCTGTTCCCCACCGCCGACTGGCGCGAGTGCTGCCTGAAGACGCTGAGCGTGCTCGACATCCGCGAATGGGCGCCCGACCAGATCACGCGCGACGACGAACAGCTTGTGCAACAGATCCGCACGCGCGTGTTGCCGCGCCGCGGCGTGTGGGCCTCGGCTGACGAGCTGCTCGTCACCATCGGCGCGCAGCATGCGCTGTACCTGGTGGCCGACTTGTTGGTGGGAGAGGGCACGCGCGTCGCCATCGAGGACCCGGGCTACCCGGACGCGCGCAACATCTTCGCCGCGCGCACGTCGGCGCTGTCAGCCCTGCCGGTGGACGAGCAGGGTCTGGTGATCGACGAGAACGCCGATGCGCCGGACTATGTCTACGCCACCCCGAGTCATCAATGCCCCACCGGTGTGACGATGCCGCTGGCGCGCCGGCAGGCATTGCTGGAGTTGGCGCAGCGGCGCGACTTCATCGTGATCGAGGATGACTTCGAGAGCGAGAACCGCTTCGATGGCGAGCCCACGCCGGCGCTGAAGAGCCTGGACCGCGGTCACCGCGTGATCTACGTCGGCAGCCTCTCCAAGAGCCTGGCGCCGGGTCTGCGCATCGGCTACATCGTCGCCGCACCGGCGCTCATCGCCGAGCTGCGCGCATTGCGCCGGCTGATGCTCAGGCACCCGTCGGCCTTCACCCAGCGCGCCTTCGCGCTCTTCGTCTCGCTCGGCCACCATGATGCGCAGCTGCGCCGTTTGGCACTGGCGCACCGCGAGCGCGCCGCGGTGGTGCTGAGCGCGCTCGCCCAGCATGCGCCGGGTTGCGTCGTGACGCCGGCCGATGGCGGCGGATCACTCTGGGTGCGCTTGCCCGATGGCGTCTCGGCGCTGGGGCTGGCCGAGCACGCTGCGGCGGCGGGCGTGCTGGTGGAACCGGGCGACGTGTTCTTCGCCTCGCCGCAGCCGCCGGCCGGGTATGTGCGGCTGGGCTATCAGTCGATTGCAGCGCCGGCCATCGAGGAGGGCATCCGGGTCCTTGGCGGCGTGATCGGCGCGCTGCAGGCACCGCGGCGCTGAGCAGGCCCGCTTGGCAGCGAACAAGGTCGTGATGGCGCCTGCGGCATGGGAGCTTCCGTCCACCATGGCGGGCACGGCCCCATGGTTGCTCTTCGCCGAACGCCACCACCCTCCCCGCTCGGGGCTGAGCCGCCCGGACCCGTGGGAGTAGTTGGTCAAGGACACCGTCTGCGACCAGAAGTCACCCTGCGCGACACGCGCCCATCTGCGGCCACACCCTGCTCTCCGTTCCGCGGCCAGAAGTCTCGCCCCGCCCGCTCCGGGTGACGCCGCCCTCAAGTAGGCTGCCCGGCTGCCGAAGTGGTTACGGATGGCCAAGACTCTCTATCAGATCCTGGGCGTGGCCCAGGACAGCAGCGCCGACGAGGTGCGCGCGGCCTATGCCCGGCAGTGCGAGCGCGTGCCACCGCTGGACCCGGTGCATCGGCTGGCCGCCAAGGAGGCGTTCGGCACCTTGATCCACCCGCAGCGGCGTGCGGCGTACGACGCCTCGCTGCACAGCGCAGCGAGCGCCACGCAGGTGCAGCCCCAGCGCGCCGGCACCCGCCGGCTGCCGCTCGTCGCCGGCGCGTTGCTGCTGCTGGTCGCCGGCGGGTGGTGGGTGGCGCGGCCTTCCGCGCCGGCAGCGCGGCCTGCGCCCCCGGCGCAAAGCAAGGTCGTCTTCACCGTGCAGCCCCCGCCCGCCACAGCGGCCACGGCCGAGGCACCCGCTGCGCCGAGCGCGCCCGCGCCGGCAGCCGCAGCCGGCCCGCTCAGCGCCGAGGAAGTCTTCGCCCGCGCGGCGCCCAGCGTGGTGCGCGTGAACGCCATCGGCCCCGGCGGCGAGGTGGCGGCCTTCGGCAGCGGCGTCGTCGTGGACGCAGGCACGGTGGTCACCAACTGTCATGTCGCACGCCGCGGCGCCACGCTGACCGTCAAGCACGGCAACGACAAGCTCGATGCGCGCATCACCACGGCCGACGAGGCGCACGACCTGTGCAAGCTCTCGGTGGTCGGGCTCGCCGCCCCTTCGGTGCGCATCGGCGAGGTGGCCAGCCTGCGCGTGGGGCAGAAGGTCTACGCCATCGGCTCGCCGCAGGGGCTGGACCTCACGCTCAGCGACGGCATGGTGTCCAGCCTGCGCGAGGTGCCCGACGGCACCGTCGTGCAGACCACGGCGCCGATCTCGCCGGGCTCCAGCGGCGGCGGCCTGTTCGACGAGAGCGGCACGCTGGTGGGCATCGTCACCTTCCAGATGCGGGCCGGGCAGAACCTGAACTTCGCGTTGCCGGCCGACTGGATCGCCACGATGGCGCCATCGGCGCCGCGCGAGCTGGCCGCCGCCGCGCCACCGCCGCGCGAGGCGCCGGGCCGCGCAACCCCCGCGCGGGACCCCGGCGCGCAGCTGCACGGGCGATGGCACTGCTTCGGCCCGCTCACCGGCAACGGCATGGAGGTGGTGCTGGCGCCCGGCGGCAGCGTCACCGGAACCTTCCGCGGCAAGCCCATCGGCGGGCGCTGGGCGCTGAACGGCAAACACCTGTTCCTGATCGACGCGTCGATGGCCGTCGAGGAGATGAACGATCAGCGGCTGGTGCTGGCCGATGTCCAGGGCCGCCGGCTGGTGTGCAGCCGCTGAAGCCGCTGGGCCATCGAGGCCGCCCAAGCCGCCAGCCGACGCCGACGAACCGCACACGACGATCGAGAAAGGACTCCCCATGCGCCCCTGGCTGAACGCCGCCACCGCCTGCCTGCTGCTGGCCGCAGCACCGATGTCCGCCCTGGCGCTGCACGTGTGCACCGGCGCCGACGGCAAGTCGTCGATCCAGGACAAGCCCTGCGAGCGGCCCGAGGCCGCGCCGCAGCACGTGCCCTTGAAGGCGCAGGCGGTGACGCCCGCCCTCGCGCTGGAAACCGCCAAGCGGTTCACCGATGCGATGCAGGCGCGCGACGTCAACGCGTTGCGCCGGCTGCTGGCGCGCGGCTTCGTCTCGCGCATCACGCGGCCCGACGGCAAGGTGATCTCGCTGGACGCGCCGCGCTTCGGCGAGTACATGTCCCGCGGCCTCGCAGCGGCCAAGGCCTACCGCGTGACGCGCACCTGCAAGCACGAGCCGGCCGGCGACCGGGCCGGTGTTGTCGCCTTGCGCTGCAGCTACAGCGACCGCATGGAACTGTTCCAGCGCGTGGCCACCTCGCAAGGCGAAGAGCTCATGCGCCTGGGCCTGGAGTACGGCGAGGTCAAGCTGGTGGAGCTGAGCGACGCGGCCGCGGCGGCCGCCGAAGCCGGCGCGGGCAACAAGGTCGTGCAGCGCTGAAGGGTCGGGTGTCGCGGGGCATCGCCCGCCAGCGGTTGACCTCGCTCAGGACCACCAGCCGGCAAGTTCGCGGCTGATCCGCGTTCGACCCCGCGCCGGCGACGACGCGGCCCGGCACTCACGTCGCCGCCGAGGTACCGTGCGCGCGTGAACGCCGCGACCCGCCAGCCGCACCACCGCCAGCGCCACCACCACCACCACGTCTACGTCGTCGAACTCGACGACCGCGTGTGGAACGAGGCGCGCTTTCGCCGCGCCAACCCGGGCTACCAGCTCGGCCAGCCGTTCGTCTACGTCGGCATGACGGGCCTCGACCCCGACCTGCGCTTTGACAAGCACAAGGCGGGCATCCAGGCCAATGCGTTCGTCCAGCGCTACGGCCTGCGCCTGCTGCCGGC
Organism: Rubrivivax sp.; assembly: GCA_016789865.1. GTDB lineage: Bacteria > Pseudomonadota > Gammaproteobacteria > Burkholderiales > Burkholderiaceae_C > Rubrivivax. Next base: position 53,602 of record JAEUPC010000202.1, on the reverse strand, counting down.
GCTGTACGAGGTGTTCAACCCCATGCCCTACGAGGCGGCACGCGAGATGGAAGTGGAACTCGCCATCTCGCTGCGCGAGCGCGGCTTCGGCGTCTGGCAGGCTTGAGCGGCTGGAGGACTCTCGAAGCGGCGCCGGACGGGGGGTGCCGCGCCGGGGACCTTGGTCGGTCACGGGCGCGCCTTCTTACGTCGTTTCAGGTCGCCCCGCGCGCGGGGCGCGAAGAGAGGCCACGCGCTTACCCACACACACTCGATCCGCCCTGCGCTGCGTTCTAATCGCGCGAAAACGACCCGACCGATGGTGTGATGGAGCTGCCCGACACAGACCCGGCGCACGAGCGCATTCGCGCGCTCTCGCTGGCCAAGTACCGCCGCCACGCGGCGCGGTACGACGGCAGCCTCGGGCCCACCTGGCCCATCCGCCAGCGCGCGGTGCAAGGGCTCGGGCTGCGCGCCGGGCAGCGCGTTCTGGATGTGGGCTGCGGCACCGGCATGAGCCTGGCGCTGCTGCGCAGCGCGGTGGGCGAGCGCGGCCATGTCTACGGCTTCGATCAGAGCCCGGAGATGCTGGCGCGCGCCCGCGCGCTCGCGGCGCCCTGGCCTAACGTCACGTTGATGCACGCCGCGGCGCACGAGTTGCGCCTGCCCGAGGCGGTGGACGCGGTGTTGTTCCACTACACGCACGACATCCTGCGCTCGCCTTGCGCCATCGAGCATGTGCTGCGCAGCGCCAGGCCGGGCGCGCGTGTGGCGGTGGCCGGCATGAAGTACTTTCCGCGCTGGCTGGCGCCGCTGAACCTGTGGGTCTACTTCAAGAACCACGGCTACAACGGCGCGCCGGGGCAGCTGGCCCGGCCGTGGGACCGCATCGTGCCGCACCTGGCCGGCTGGCAGCTCACGCCCACGCAGTTCGGCATGGGTTACCTCGCGTTCGGCACCGTGCGGCAGGGCGCGGCAGACCAGGCCGCGGCCGCCGCTGCGGCGGGCGACCGGGGCGCACCCCCCCGCGCCCCGGCCGCAACCCGGCCCTCGTCGCAACCGGCCGGGGCCGCTCAAGGTGCCCGCTGAGCCGCCGCCGGCCGCCGCGGCGGCCCTGCCCGCGTCGCGGCCGTGGCGCCGCATCGCCCACGCGGTGCTGGCGCTGCTGGTGCTCAACGCCGCGCTCAGCTTCAGCACCTGGTGGCCGACGCCGGGCATCGTGCTCGACCACCGCATCGCGCCGGAGTTCGTCTGGCTGTGGCTGCTGCTGCTGGGCTGGGTGGCGTGGCGCGGGTCGCTCGGGGCACGCGCGCTCACGGTGTTCACGCTGGGTTACCTGGCCCTGGTGATCGGGCGTTATGCCGACGTCACGGTGCCGGCGTTGTTCGGGCGCTCGATCAACCTGTACTGGGACGGCATCCAGATCCCGCGCTTCCTGTGGGTCTCGGCGCAAGACCTGCCGTGGTGGCTGAGCGCAGGCACGGTGCTGGCGGTGGCGCTCGGGCTGTGGCTGCTGTTCCGTGCGCTGAAGCTGGCGATGCGCGTCGCCGCGCGCGAGGCGGTGCCCTACGCCCTGGCGCGGCGCTGGGTGTGGGGCGTGAGCGCGGCACTGGTGGTGCTGATGCTTGCCAACTACGCCGGCGTGCGCGCCACCTGGCCGGTGGTGTCCAAGCCGGTCATCCCCGTGTACTGGCGGCAGGCGCAATTGCTGGCCGCGGCGTTTTCGCCGCAGCGGCTGGCCGAAGTACTGCCGGGGCGCACCGCCGTCGACGATGCGCTGGCCGCCCAACCGGCGGGCCGCCGGCTGGCCACGCTGGGTGGGCGCGACGTGTACGTGATCATGCTCGAGTCGTACGGCGCCGTGGTGCACGACAACCCGCGCGCCGCGAAGGCCCTGGCCGCCGCGCGCGCGCGCTTCGCGGCCGACCTCGCTGCCGGCGGCTACCACGTGGTCTCGGCGTTCATGCGCTCGCCCACCTTCGCCGGCGCTTCGGACCTTGCGCACCTGTCGATCCTCACCGGCATCGACGTCGCCGACTGGATGCGCCACGACGTGCTGCTCACCACGCAGCGGCCGAGCCTCGTCTCGCTGTTCCGCGAAGAGGGCTACCGCACCTTCGGCATCTACCCGGCGCTGAGCTGGGAGTGGCCCGAGCGCACGTTCTACGGCTTCGACGTGTTCCTCGAGGGCCGCACACTCGGCTACCGCGGCCCGGCGCTGGGCTACTGGTTGATTCCCGACCAGTACACGGCCGCGCGGTTCGAACAGCTGCACCCGCGCGATGCCGCCGCGCCGCCGCGCTTCGTGTTCTTTCCGACCATCACCACGCACCTGCCGTTCAGCCCCGTGCCGCCGTTCCAGCCCGACTGGCAACGTGTGCTCACCGCGCAGCCGTTCGACGCCGCCGAGGCCGAGCGTGCGCTGGCCGAGAAGCCGAACTGGCTGGACATGTTCGCGGATTACGTGCGCATGATCGACTACGCCTACCGCTGGCTCGGCGACCACCTGCGCCGGCCGGCGCCGCGCGAAACGGTGTACGTGCTGGCCGGCGACCACCAGCCGGCCGCCAACGTCACCGGCGAAGGCGCCTCGTGGGACGTGCCGGTGCACGTGATCGCGCGCGACCCGGCGCTGCTGGCGCGGTTCGTCGAACAGGGGTTCCACCCCGGGCTGGAGCCGCCGCGCGCCAGCCTGGGTGGGCTGCACCAGTTGACGGCGGTGCTGCTGCGGGCGTTCGGCGCCGGCGCGCTGGAAACGAAGCAGGACAACGGGTCCACGGGCGCGAACGGCGCAGCGGCCGCAGAGCGCGCGGGCGGCGCGGCGGCTGCAGAGCGCCTTGGCGGCGCGGCGGCCGCAGAGCGCCTTGGCGGCGCAAAGGGGCTGCCCAGTGCAAAGGGTGGCGTGAGCGGGACGAACGGCGCGAACGGCGCAAATGGCGCAAATGGCAACCACGGTGCCAACGCCGGTCCCGTCGGGCGTGCCGCCGTCGGGGTGCAGCCATGACCCACTCCTCGCGCTGGCGGCAGTTCGGCGCGCCGGTGGCGACCGCGGCGCTGGCCGTGGCCGTGGCGCAAGGCCTGCGCCACGGGCTCGTCGAGCCGGCCGCGCTCACCGCGCGCTGCGACGCGGCGCCGCTGGGCGACGCCGCGTGCGCGCTGCGCACGTTCGTCGTGCAGTCGTTCGTCCAGCAGCGGCTGGCGCTGGCGGCGCTGGTGCTGGCGCTGCTGGCCACGTTCACGCGCTGGCGGTGGGCAGCGCTCCTGGCGCTAGGCCTGGGCGCGGCAGGCCTGGTGCTCTACTCCAGCGGGCTGGCGGCCCCCGCGGTGCTGCTGGCCGCGCTGGTGTGCGCCCGGCCGGCATCGGCGCAGGCGGCGCGATGAGGCCAGCAAGTCGCCGCCGCCATCGCCACCCATGTGGCTGCCAGCCCCCACGCCTGGGTGTTGGCCATGCCCTCTTGCGCCATCAACGCGGGCGCGGCCAGGCCGATGAGCGCACCGAGCACGCGCTCCTCACGCGCACCGGGCGACAGCCTCTCGCCCAGCAGCGCCAGCGCGCCCCACATTGCGGCGGGCGCGGCGAGCACGGGCCAGGCCAGTGGCCGGTAGCGCGGGTCGAAGAGCAACCCGAGCGCGATGCAGGCGGTGGCGAACAACGTGGCCAGGCGCACGGCCGCGGCGGCACGCCGATGCCAGGGGGCGCGCTGCCGCCAGGCATCGGCCAGCCCGGGAGGGTGCAGCGGCAGCGCGAGCATCGGCCCGGCCCGGCTGACCGCTGCCACCCGCTCGGTCAACTGCAAGGCGGCGAAGAGCCCGCCGGAGATTGCCGTGGCCGCGAAGAGACCGCCGGCGGACGCCTGGGCAAGGTCGTGGCTCCACGCCCGCCAAAGCGGCCATTGCAGCATCACCAGCGCGCCGATCCATGCCATTGCAAAGGTGAAAGCCAGCAGGCCGACGAGGCCCGGCGCCGCCTTCGCACGCCCCGCTTCATCAGCGCCTGGCCGGCCCAGGCTCCTGCCCGTGGCGCGACCGGCCACCCAGCCCACCACCGCCCCCACCAACACCCCCAGCGCCGCGCCGGCAGCCACGCGTTCGAAGCCAGCGTCGCTGCGCACCTGCGGCCCGCTCAGCAACACGCGCGGGTGCCCGGCGGCGTCGAACAGGCCCCAGCCCCCGCCCATCGCCCCTTCGAGCGCGCGCTTCCAGGGCTGGTCGAAGGCCTCGATCACGTTGAAGCCGGGCGCACCGGCTTGCGCCGGCAGCGGCCGCGCCAGCAGCTCGCGCACGAAGCGCGCCTGCTCGCGCGCGCCCGGCAGCGCCGGCCCGCGCTGGCGCCCCTGCGCGGGCCAGCCGGTCTCGGCCACCCACACCGGCAGCGGGGCCAGCGCCTGGCGCACCTGCGCCGTCACCGCGTGCACGTGGTCCACCGCATGGCCGATGCCCACAGGCTCGTCTTCCCAGTAAGGCAGCACATGCGCGGCCACCACGTCGACATGGCCGCGCAGCACGCTTGCGTGCCGCAACCAGAACTCCCACACATCGGCGTAGGCCACCGGCACCGGCGAGTGGCGCCGCGCGCGCTGCAGCAAGGCCGCCAGCTCGTGCGGCGGCAGCTCGCGCCGCAGCAGCACCTCGTTGCCGACGACCAGCAGCCTGACCACGTCGGCGTTGTCGCGTGCCAGTGCCAGCGCACGCTCGAGCTGCGCTTCGTTCGCCGCGGCGTCGCGGCCGATCCACGCGCCCAGCATCACCGTGAGGCCGAGCTTGCGTGCCACCGCAGGCACCATATCGAGGCCATGGTCGATGCCGTAGGTGCGCACGCAGCCGCTCACCTTGGCCAGCAGACGCAGGTCGGCTTCGATCAGCTCGGGGCCGATGCGCAGCGTGGCATCGAACGGCGTGTGCCCGGGGCGCCGGAAGGGGGCGTACGAGACGCACGGCAGCTTGCTGCCCGCGCCGGCCTCGGGCAGCGTGACGGGGCGGCCTTGCCACACCTGCCACCCAAGCAGCGCCGCCAGCCCCAGCGCCAGCAGCGCGAGCACCACCCGCGGCGGCAGGCCGCGCTCGGTGGCAGGTGGGGAAGCGGGCATGTTGCGCTCGGGGGCCGGTGCAGCAGGCAGGGGCGCGCATGAGAGTGAGCCGTGCGCCGGCCCCCACCGCGGCGCCGCATTGTGCGGCCCCCGCCACGCCGCGCCGCGCGGTGCGCTGGGCCATGGCGCTGGCCATCGCCGGGCTGGCCAGCCTCGTCAACCTGGGCCTGTGGCGGCTGGCCAACCCGCCGCTGGCCGCGCCCGACGTGCCCGCCCGTGTGGGCGGGCTGGCGTACAACGCCTTCCCGCGCTGGGGCGACCCGCACACCGGCCGCTTCCCGTCCGATGCGCAGGTCGATGCCGATCTGCGGCAGCTGGCCGCGCTGACCACCCAACTGCGCACCTACAGCGCCGGCGAGCTGCCGGCGCTGCCGGCGCTGGCCCGGCGCCACGGGTTGCAGGTCTCGCTGGGCGTGTGGCTCGACGGGCGCGCCGACGCGAACGAGCGCGAGGTCTCCGCGGCCATCGACGCGGCTCGGCACCACCCGAACGTCAAGCGCATCATCGCCGGCAACGAGACGCAGCTGCACCGCACGCTCAGCGCCACCGAGCTGCACACGGTGCTGCGCCGGCTGCGCGCGGCCACCCGCGTGCCGGTGTCCACCGCCGAGCCGTGGCACGTGTGGGTGTACCGTCCCGAGCTCGCGCGCCACGTCGACTTCATCACCGTGCACCTGCTGCCCTACTGGGAAGGTGTGTCGGTGCACGAGGCGCTGGAAGATGCGCTGCTCAGGCTGCGCATGGTGCGCGAGCGCCACCCGCGCAAGCCCATCGTCATCGGCGAGATCGGCTGGCCGAGCGGCGGCGACTCCGTGCGCAGCGCGCACGCCACGCCGGCGGCGCAGGCCGCATTCGTGCGCGGGTTCCTCGCGCGCGCCGGCGAGTTCGGCGGCACGCTGGCCTCCGAGGTCTACCTGATGGAGGCGGTGGACCAGCCGTGGAAGCGCGCCACCGAAGGCCGGGTGGGCGCGCACTGGGGACTGCTGGACGCCTCACGCACGCCGAAGTTCAGCTTCAGCGGGCCGCTGTTCGACGACCCGTACTGGGCGCGCAAGGCCGCGCTGTCGTCGGCCCTCGGGCTGGCGACGCTGCTGCCGTTCCTGCTGGCCTTCGCGCACATGCGGCTGGCCGGGCGGCTGGCCTTCGCGTTCACGGTGCAGGCGGTGGCCGCGTTCGCGGTGCTGCTGGGCGCCGTGCCGCTGGCGCATTACCTGTCGCTGCCGGACATCGCGCTGCTGGGGCTGCTGGTGCCGGCGCTGGCGCTGATGGCCGCCATGCTGCTGGCGCAGGCGTTCGAGTTTGCCGAGACCTTCTGGCCCGGCAGCCTGCGCCGCCGGCTGGCGCCGCGCCCGCTGGCCGAAGGCGCCGCCGCGCCCTTCGTCAGCGTGCACCTGGCGTGCAGCAACGAGAACGCCGAGATGGTGATCGCCACCATCGACAGCCTGCGCGCGCTGGACTGGCCGGCCTTCGAGATCATCGTCATCGACAACAACACCACCGATCCGGCCTGCTGGCGCCCGGTGCGCGCGCACGTCAAGGCGCTGGAAGCGGCGCGGCGGGCGCAGGGCGGCGGCGGCAAGCGCGCCATCGGCGGCGGCATCGGCCCCGGGCCGCGCATTCGCTGGTTCCGCCTGCCGCGCTGGCCCGGCTTCAAGGCCGGGGCGCTGAACTTCGCGCTGGGCCGCACCGACCCACGCGCCGCCTGGGTGGCGGTGGTCGACGCCGACTATCTGGTGGCGCCCGACTGGCTGCACCAGCTGGCCGGCTGGCTGGAAGACGCCGCGGTCGGCGCCGTGCAGTCGCCGCAGGCCCACCGCGACTGCGCAGCGCCGCGCCTGAAGCGCATGATGAACTGGGAGTTCGAGGGCTTCTTCCGCATCGGCATGCACCACCGCCACGAGCGCGACGCGCTGGTCCAGCACGGCACCATGACCATCGTGCGCCGCGAGTCGCTGCGCCGGCTGGGCGGCTGGGCCGAAGACTGCGTGTGCGAAGACACCGAGCTCGGCCTGCGCCTGCTGCAGCAGGGCCAGTCGGTGGTCTATGTCGACAAGGTGTTGGGCACCGGGCTCGTGCCCAGCGACTTCGCCGCCTTCCAGCGCCAGCGCCGGCGCTGGGCGCAGGGGGCGATGCAGATCCTGCGTGCGCACTTGCGTGCCCTCTTCGGCGCCGGCGGCCGGTTGACCGCCGGCCAGCGCTACCACTTCGTGGCCGGCTGGCTGCCGTGGCTGGGCGATGCGCTGCACCTGGTGTTCACCATTGCCGCCATCGCGTGGACGGTGGGCGTCATCGCGGCGCCGCAGGTGTTTGCGCCGCCGATGGCGCTGTTCGTCGTGCCGCTGGTGGTGTACCTCGTCGCGCGCGGGGTGCTCGGGCCGCTGCTGTACTGGCGCTGCGTGCGCTGTCCGGGTGCCGACATCTTCGGCGCCGCGTGGGCCGGCATGGCGCTGTCGCACGCCATCGCGCGCGGCGTGCTGGCGGGGCTGTTCGGCGCGCGCGCGGTGTTTCATGTCACGCGCAAGGGGCGGCCGGCGCCGGGGCGGCCCCACCCGCCGAAACCGCGGCCGCGCACGTCGGTCGTCGCACGCTGGCGGGCCTGGCTGGAGCCGGTGCAGGAACAGACCTGGCTGCTGCTGGCGCTGTGGCTCGCCGGCATCGGGCTGGTGCTGTGCCCGGGGCCGGTGGATGCGCCGCGGGCGGCGTGGCTGCTGGTGCTGGTCTTGCAGTCGCTGCCTTATGCGGCGGCGGTGGCCTGTGCGCGCCTGCCCTCCGATACCCACCCGGCGGTCCGCAGCGAACGGCCGGCGGGCGCCGCGGTCGCGCGGCGCGAGGCCGCGGACGTCGCAGCGCCGGGCGGCTGATGGAATCGGGTAAGCCCTGACCTTTGGGCGGGGCCGCGGGGCACTACAACCGGCGCACGCCCGTGGCACCGGGCAGCGCCCATGCCGGACCCGACCCCGCTCGACACCACCATCGCCCAGCTGGAAGCCCAGCGCGCCGCGCTGGGTGACGCCGCCATCGACGCGGCCATCCAGGCGTTGCGGCGCAATGCCGGGTCGGCGGCCCCCACCTCGCCCGCGCGCATGCCGGCGGCCGACGACCTCGGCGAGCCCGGGCGCGAAGCGGCGCGCGCAGAGGCCCAGGAGCCCGCCGCCGCGGCCGCGCCACGCCTGCGCCTGGTCAGCGTGCTCTTTGTCGACGTGGCCGACTCCACCGCGATGCTGCAGCAGGTGGGCACCGAAGACGCCCTGGCGCTGGTCGGTGGCGCGGTGGAGGCCTTCGCGCGCATCGTGCAGGCGCACGACGGGCAGGTGCTGCGCTACACCGGCGACGGGCTGAAGGCGGTGTTCGGCTCGGTGGCCTCGCGCGAGGACGACGCCGTGCGCGCGGTGCGCGCCGGCCTGCGCATCATCGAAGCGGCGGCCGAGCACGCGCAGCGCGTCGCGCGGCCGCTGGGGGTCGAGCGCTTCGGCGTGCGCGTGGGCATCCACAGCGGCATGGTGCTGCTGGGCGGCGGCATCGAGGCCGACCACTCGGCGATGGGCCACGCCGTGCACCTGGCCGCGCGCCTGGAGCAAAGCGCGCCGGTCGGGCAGCTGCGCGTCAGCCACGCAACCTGGCAGCAGGTGCGCGGCCTGTTCCGCGCGCAGGCGCAGCCGCCGCTGGCGGTGAAGGGCCACGACGAGCCGCTGCGCACCTACCTCGTGCTCGGTGACGAGGACGCAAGCGAGCGCACCATCCGCCGCGGCATCGAAGGCGTGCACGCGCCGATGGTCGGCCGCGAGGCCGAACTGCAGCGGCTGGCCGCGCACTTGCGGCACGCCGCGGCGGCCGGCACCCCGGCCGCGGCGCTGGTGCTGGGCGAGGCGGGCCTGGGCAAGACTCGGCTGCGACGCGAACTGCTGCGGCGGCTGGAAGTCGTCGACGGCGCGCCCGGCCGGCAGGCGGCGGGCCCGGGTGACCCGCCGGTGCACTGCCTGCGCGTGCGCGGGCAGCCCAGCAGCGCGTTGCAACCCTACGGCCTGCTGCGCCAACTGCTCAGCCGCTGGCTCGGCATCGCCGACGACCTGGCGCCGCCCCTGGCCCGCGCGCGCCTCGTCGAGGGCCTGGCGCCGTGGCTGCGCGACAGCGGCATCGCGCGGGCGCAGCGCGTGGGCCAGCTCGCCGGCCTGAGCTTCGACGACGAGGCCGCAGTGCAGGCGCTGGGCGCGCGCGAGCTGCGCGAGCAGGCCTTCGGCGCGCTGCACGAGGCCTTGCTGACGATGGCCGCCCAGGCGCCACTGCTGCTGGTGCTGGAAGACCTGCACTGGAGCGACGCCGGCTCGCTGGAGTTCATCGAGCGCCTGCTCGCGCCGGCCGAGGTGCCGCTGCTCGTGTTGCTGGTGGCGCGGCCTTCGTTCGAACCGGCCTGGTGGGCCGCCGGCGCCGCGGCCGGCCCGGGCGCCGGGCCGGCGGGCGCACCGCCCAAGCTGACGCTGACGCTGGCCCACCTGCCGGCCGAACACGGCGCGGCGCTGGCCGACGCGCTGCTGGCGCCGCTCGACAAGCCGCCGCCGGCGCTGCGCGCGCTGCTGATCGAGCGCGCCACCGGCAACCCGTTCTTCATGGAAGAACTGGTGCGCATGATGATCGACGAGGGAGTCATCGACACCGGCGCCAGGCCGTGGCGCGTGCACGCCGCGCGCCTGCCCCAGCTGCGCGTGCCCACCACGCTGGTGGGCGTGATGCAGGCCCGCCTCGATGCGCTGCCGCAGGCCGAATCGGCCGCGCTGCAGCAGGCCAGCATCCTCGGCCCGGTGTTCTGGACCGCGGCGCTCGCCGCGCTGCACGCCGCGGCGGTGCAGGCGCTGCCCGCGCTGATGCGCCGCGGCCTCATCGTGCGGCGCCCAGGCGGCGCTTTCGCGCAGACCGACGAGTGGGCGTTCCAGCACCAGCTGCTGCACGACGTGACCTACGCCACCGTGCTGAAGGCGGTGCGCCGCGCCGGCCACGCGCACGCCGCGCGCTGGCTGGCTGCACGCGTCGGCGGCCGCGACGGCGAGTTCCTGGCCATCACCGCCGAGCACTACGAGCGCGCCGGCGACAGCGAACACGCACTGGCGTACTACCAACGGGCCCTGTCCAACGCCGCCGCGCGCTTCGCGCACGAGTCGTCCCTGCAGTTCGTCGAGCGCGCCCTGGCACAGCCGGCGCTCGTCTTGCCGTGGCAGCGCTTCCAGCTGCTCAACTCGCGCGCCCAGGCCTACGACCGCCTGGAGCGCCGCGACGACTGGGCAGCGGCGCACCGCGCGATGAAGGAATGGGCCGAACTCAGTCGCGACGACGCCATGCATGCCGAGGAGATGGTCGCCGCGATGCTGCGCCTGGACCACGAGGGGCGCCCGGAGGAGGCGCGTGCGCTGGCCGAGCAGGTGATCGCCCTCGTCGGCGCCAGCGGTGACCCCCGCGCAGCGGCGCCGCTGACGCTGGCCTACGGTGAACTCGCTTGGCTGGCCACTTCCGCCGGCGACTACGAGGTGGGAGACCGCCATCTGGCCCAGGGGCGGGTGCACGCGCGGCGCGCCGCGCTGCTGCCGGCCGAACAGGGCGGGTACCCCAACTACGAGCTGCAGTTGAATGCCATTGCGTTCAGCGCGCTGCTGGCCCGCCGGCGCCACGCGCAGACGCTGCAGGCGGTGCAACGCGCGCTCGACAACCCGGCATGGCAGCCCCACGCGAAGCCGCACGACCGCTTCATCCACCTGGAGTTCCTGCACACGGCACAGCGCGAGACCGGCCAGCTGGCGGCCGCCCGCGCCACGGCGCACGAAGCGCTGCGCGGCGTGCTGGAGATGTCGATGCCGCGCCTGCACGCCTCGGCGCTGGTGCACGTGGCCGACTCCGCGCTGGACCTGGGCGACGCGGACGCGGCGCACGCGGCCATGGACCAGGCGCTCACCTTGCTGGCGCGCCACAACAGCGAGTACGCCCGCCCCGCGGTGCTGGAATGCCAGGGCCGCGTGGCCGCCGCACGCGCCGACTGGACCAGCGCGCGTTCGGCGTGGGAGCAGGCGCTGCAGCGCTTCGAGGCCCAGGGCCGGGCGGGCAATGCCGCCGACGTGAAGAGCCAGCTCGCCGAGGCCGACCTGCACGAGGGGCGCCTCGCCGATGCAATGCGCCGCGTGGCCGAACTGCTGGGCGCGCCGGGCCCGGCCGGCGCCGACGCGGTGGCCGGGAACGCGCAGCCCGCGGGCGCCCTCGACCTCGGCCCGCGCGAGCTGCTGCGCTGCCTGCGCGTGCTCGAGCAGGCGGGCGACGCGCGCGCGCAGGCCGTGCTGGACCGCCTGCGCGCCCAGCTGGACGAGCAGCTCGGGCAATGCCCCGATGCGGCGGCCCGCGAACGCCTGCTCACAGGCGTGCCGCATTGGGCGCAGGTGCAGCGGCGCAGCGCAGCGGCGGCTCCGGCGGCACCGGCACCACCGGTAGCGCCATCGAACGGGGCGGCGAGGTGAATGACGTTGTGAATGATGCTGTGAGCGCCGCCCCGGGTGCCGCTGTGCGTGCCGATGTGCGTGCCGATGTGAGTGCCGCTGTGAGTGCCATCGTCGGTGCCCCTGTGCTCGCGATGGCGAGACCATGAGCGCGCCCGCTCCCGGCACGGGGTCGAGCTGGCCGCGTTCGGCGCTGGCGGCTCTCAACGCCACCGCGGCGATGCTGCCGCTGATGCTGGGCTGGGCCGTCATCGCCTATGGCTTGCTGGGGCCCACGGGCGCCCAGGTGGCCTTGACGGCCGCGGCCGTGGCCACCGTCGTCGGCAGCCTGGCCAACCTCGCGCTCACGCGCTCGCCGATGCCTGCGGCGGCCCCCAGTTCCTCGGCGGCGCTGCTGCTGGGCGCCTGCGTGGCGCAGCTGCTGCGCGACGAGGCGTTCAGGCGCCCCGGCAGCGGCCTGGTGGCGCTGCTGGCCGCCACCAGCCTGGTGGTCATGACCAGCGGCCTGGTGATGATCGCGCTCGGCGCGGTGCGGGCCGGCGTGCTGGTGCGCTACGTGCCCCGGCCGGTGCTGGCCGGGTTCATGAACGGCGTGGCCGTGCTGATGGTGCTGGCGCAGCTGCCGGCCATCGTCGGCGCCGGGCCGCACGCGCTGACCAAGGGGCTGGCGCTGGCCGTGGCGCTGGGCACGGCGGCCATGGTGGCGCTGGTGCGCTGGCGCGCGCCGCTGCTGCCGGCCTCGCTCATCGGGCTGGCGGCCGGCTCGGTGCTGGCGCTGGGGCTGCAGGCCGGTTGCGCCGCACTGCGGCCGCCGGCAGCCGAGGCGGCCTGCCGCCTGGCCACCATCGGCGCGCTCGAATGGGCCTGGCCGGGCGTGGATGCGCTGGGCGTGCTGGCTCACGCTTCCACCTGGGAACTGCTGCAACGCCATGCATTCACGCTCGCGGCTTCGGCGCTGCTGCTGGCCTGCGTGGGCGCGCTGGAGTCGGCGCTCAACCTCGCCCCGATCGACCAGCGCCTGAACGCGCGCACCGACCCGAACCGCGAGCTCGTCGCGCTCGGCGTGGCCAACGTCGCCAGCGGGATGTTCGCCGGCCTGCCGGTGGTCTACCTGCGGCTGCGCGCGCTGGCCACGCTGGCCGGCGGCGGCCTGGGTGCGCGGCCGGAGTGGCTGGGCAACCTGTTCATCACCGGCGCGCTGTTCCTCGCCTTGCCGCTGTTGGCCGGCGTGCCGCTGGCCGTGGTGGCCGGCATCGTGGCGATGCTGGCGTGGGCGCTGGTGGACCAATGGACGAGGCAGCTCGTTGCGCAGGGTTGGCGTGGCCGGCGCGCCGCCGGCACCGCCGCCGCCGCCGCCGCCACCGCCGCCACCGCCGCCGCCACCGCCACCGGCACCGGCACCGGCACCGGCACCGGCACCGGCACCGCAGCCGCCACCGGCGCTGCCGGTGCCGTCGAAGAGCGCGCGCCGCTGGCAGAGCTGCGCTGGAGCCTGGCCATCGTGGCCACGGTCTGCGCCGTCACGGCCGTGGCCGGGCTGCTGGCCGGCGTGGCCGCTGGCGTGCTGCTGGCGATGCTGCTGTTCATGCGCGCGATGAACCGTTCACTCGTGCGCCTGCGCTACAACGCCGCGCAGATCGCCAGCCGTCGCGTCTACCCGCCGGAGGTGGAAGAACGCCTGGCGCCGCTGCGCCGGCGCATCGCCATCGTCGAGCTGGAAGGGGCGCTGTTCTTCGGCAACGTCGAGCGGCTGGAGCGCGAAGCAGCGCAAGCTGCGCGCGACGCCAGCGACCTCGTGCTCGATCTGCGCCGCGTGAGCACACTCGATGCCTCCGGCGCGGTGGCACTGGCGGCGCTGCGCGAGCGGCTGGCCGGCGCCGGCACGGTGCTGCAGCTGGCCGGCGTGACGCCCGACAACCGCCACGGCCGCATGATGCGCTCGCAAGGCGTGCTGCCGGCGCCGCCGGCCGGCACCGCGCCGGCCTGGCACCTGCACGCCGACGCCGACCACGCCATCGAGGCGGCCGAGCAGGCCGCGTTGCAACGCGCCGGCGGCGCGGCGCCCACCGACACGGCCGTGCCGCTGCACCGGCAGACGCTGCTCGAAGGGCTCACGCCGCCGCAGCTGGCGGCCCTCGAAGCGCGCCTGGTGCGCCGCGAGCTGGCCGGCGGCGAGCGCCTGTTCACGCAGGGCGAACCGGCCGACGCGATCTTCCTGCTCGTGCAAGGCTCGGTGAGCGTGCTCGACCGCGCCAGCGGCCAGCGCTTCGTCAGTTTCTCGCCCGGCATGTGCTTTGGCGAGACCGCGGTGCTCGACGGCCGCGGCCGCACCGCCGATGCGCGCGCCGATGTGCCGAGCACCGTGCTGGAGATGCCGGCGGCCTTGCTGGCCGACCTGCAGCGCGAGCAGCCGGCTGTCGCCGCGCGCATCTACCGCAATCTCGCCCTGCACCTTTCGCAGCGGCTGCGCGAAGCGGCCGCCGCCTGGCGTCTGGCCGCCGGTTGAAGAAGGCGGGGCGCAGCGCCCGCGCCTGCGAAGTGCCGCCCCTCGCTTGGGCCGCGAGCGCGTCGAACAGCCTCACCAGCGGACCGTAGGCCGCGAGGCGTCGGCGCGGCCACGGTACGCGCGCCGCTCGGCGGTCACTATTGAACGCCGCTGCTCCACAGTGCCCGGTTCCAGCCACCATTCACTCGCCGGCTGATGAATCGCCGGGCCAACCCGAAGGAGCCTCAGATGACCCCCCAGCGCCCCATGCCCGCCCTCCACGAGACCTTTGCTGCCAGGTGGTACGCCGCGCCTGTGCTGATCGCCGCGCTGATGGCCGGCGTCTTCCTCGTGGGCGGCCATGGCCTGGCCGACGAGTCCACCCAGGCTGCAAGGCGCGGCGACGATGCGCGGCGCCATGCGATGCTGCTGGCCGCGCCGCCGCAGCCGGGCGAAGGCGAGCCGGTTCTCGTGCCCGGCGAGGCGCCCCCGTCGCACTGAGCACCGGCCGGGCCGGGGCACCGCCCCGGCGCGCGGCCCGCGCGCGTTCAGTTGCGCCGGGCCTTGAGCACGGCGTCGAAGTCCGGGTTCACGCTGCGCGCGAACACCACCGCCGGGTGATCGGGCTTGAGCTCGTCGAAGTAGAACGGCACGCCGCTCTTGTGTTCCTTCTCGAGTTCGGCCTGCACCTCCTCGAGGCCCTTGTGGAACGACGCGTAGGTCTCGGCCTTGGGCTTGTACTTCACGATCAGCAGCAGCGCGCCTGCGGCAAACGGGGCCTCCCAGCCGGTGGGCATGCGGTCGCCGAAGCGGAACAGCGAGCCGGCCTCCATCACCTGCCGCTTGCCCTCGCTGGCCAGCACCCACTTGCCCCGCACCGTGTAGACGAGGCTGCCGAGGTCATGCGGGTGCTCGTGCACGAACATGCCCGGCTTGAGTTCCAGGAAGAAGGCGCGCGTGCGCTCGGCGAACAGCAGCGGGCCGAACACCCCCTCGTGCGTGGCCACGCCCGAGGTCTGCACCGCGCTTTCGATGCTGGGGATGATCTCGACGTTGCGCGCCAGCTGCACGTACTCGGGCGACATGGGTGTGGCCGCGACGGTGCGCTTTTCCAGGGCCGGGGGCTTGGGCCGGGCCACCGCGGCAGGGGCCGCCTGGCCCTGCGCGCTGACCAGGGCGGGCAGCAGCGCCAACGTCGAAAGGGCGATCACAGGCTTCATCATGGCGGTGTTCTCCACGGGCAGTCATTTGAGCAACAGATCGAGCACGTCGGTCTTGCGCACCTTGGCCAGCTCGTCCACCACGCTTTGCTTGCGGCTGAAGAAGCGTTCGCCCAGCGCGAGGTTGAGCACCACGCTCCAGCGGCCGCCGCCGCCGGCCTTGGTGATGGCCAGCGTGTAGTCGCCCCAGTGCAGCATCGGGCCGAAGGCCCATTCCTTCTCGGTGCTGGTGCCGGTGTAGCTGGCGGCCAGCGAGTAGCCGAAGCGGCGCGTCATCTCGCCCGTGTCGCGGCCGTCGACCTGCACCCACTCCCACTGGTAGCGGCCGATGATCTCGATCAGCAGCGCCGGCTTGAGCTCACTGGCCTTCTGCGCCGTGCGCGCGAAGCGCAACGCGCCTTCCGGGTGCAGCAGGATGATCTGCGAAGTGGGCACCTTGCAAAAGCCCATGCGCATGCCGGTGCCGGCGTCTTTCGGGCACAGCTCGTCGCCCATCAACGCGCCGTTGAGCGCCACCTCCCAGATGTACTGGTGGCGCGCCTTGGAGCGGTAGGACTCCCACTGCCCGAGCGCCAGGTCGGCGGCGGCGTACTGCGCATCGAGCGAGTTCTGCTCGCCGTAACGCTGCAGGCGGGCCATCAGGTTGGCGATGCGGATCAGCGCCAGCCGGCTCTGGAAGGCCGCGCAGGGCTGCTCGTTGGTGCAGGCAGCCACCGGCTCCAGCAGCTTGACCGGCTGGCCGCCCAGCACCATCGGCAGCGCCACGCCACCGCCGGGCTGCTTCCACTTGGCGGGGATCGCCGCTTCCATCGCGTCGAGCCACGCGCGCGGCGCGTGCAGGTCCTTCATCGCGGCGATCTGCGTGCGCGTCGCGCCCAGCTCGGCGAGCATCGCGCGCCAGTGGTCGTGCTCGTGCGCGCCGGCCACGCCGCGCGTGGCCTCGCCGACGAGCAGGTCGACGGCAGCCAGCAGCCGCTCGGTCTGCCCGAGCACGATGGGCTGCTCGACCAGCGCATCGAAGCGCGATACCAGTGCATGCGTGTCGGCCTTGGGGTCGCCCAGGCACGACGCGCGCGCCACGCGGGCCAGCGTGGCCGCGTAGTTGGCCACCGGCGTGGCCGGCCCGGGAATCGAGCACTGCGCGGCGGCCGGGCCGGCCGGCAATGCCAGCAGCAGGAGCAGCAGCCCCTGCAGGGGCACCACCGGCGATGCCATCTGCGGCACCGTCCGCGGCACCCTCCCCGGCACCGTCCCCGGCACCGTCCGCGACACCGTCCGCGGGACCATCTGCGGGACCGTCCGCGGCCCGAACCGCATCGAGCGCCACCATCTCATCTCAACTCTCCCCACCTTTGAGCTTGCTGGCCAGCATGATCTCGCGCAGCAGCCCGAGCATCTTGATCTCGCGCGCCCAGTCCTTGCTGGCCGACACCAGCGCGGCTTCGAGCCGCGTGCGCGCCTTGGCCTTGGCCGCGGTGGCCAGGCTCTTCGTGCGCCACTGGGCGAGCGCGGCATCGTGCTCCTTCTTCGAGATGCCGGCGTCGAAGGACAGCCAGCGCAGCAACGGCACGTGCACCGCCGGGTGGCCGAGGTAGTGCTCGAAGGCGTGCACGTTCTCGTCCTGCAGGTCCTCGGCGGCGATCGTGGCGTCGAGGTAGACCTCGCCCCTGGGCGCCATCGGTGAGAACCAGCTGTCGGGCGGATCGAAGCGCTCGAGGCGGGCGAACGGGTCGAGCCGGTGGGCGAAGCTGGCCATGCGGAAGCACCAGCCGTCGGCCACGCTGAGGCTGGGCGCCATCACTGCCGGGTAGACCGAGCCGCCGCGGTTCCACAGCGGCTTGACGGCGTTGGCGACCAGGAACACGTTGTCCGGCCGGAACGCGCTGGCCAGGCGCACGCTGTCCAGGCCATCGGTCATCATGCCGTGGTACGCCTCGTAGGCCACCGCGGTGCCCAGGCCGTGCGCGATCACGCTCGAGTGCAGGCTGTCGCCCTGCGGCAGGCTCTTCAGGTGGCCGGTGATCTGCTTCTGCACGCTGCGCCACACCTCCTGCGCCACCGGCAGCAAGAAGCGGTAGGCGACGACGTCGAGCACATGGGTGCGCAGTAGGTTGTCACCGCTCGCCTTGCCCGACAACTCGACGAGCCGGGCTGCCGCGCCACCGGCCAGCCCGACGGCGGTGAGAGCGCCGGCCGCGCCCTTGGCGTCTTGCGCCCATTGCGTGCGCCAGGCCTCGAAGGCCGCGTCGTAGGTGATCTCCTTGAACTCGACGTCGTCGACGAACGCCGCGGCGCCCGGATAGCGCGCGAACAGCTCGCCGATCTGCTGCTGGATGCGCGCCGACCAGCCCGGCTCGAAGCTGCCCATGCCGTGCAGCAGGAAGATCTGGTGCTTGGCCATCGCGTTTGCCCTCCTCCATCTCCCGCGCCAGGCAGCGCGGTGTGGCGCGAGTGTGCCCGCACGAGGCGGCTTGTGCGTCCAGACGACTACGGATCAGCAACGGCGGGGCACGGCGCACAGCCAGCCTGCCGCCGGTCGGCGCGTCGTGCGCGACCGCCGCTCACCCCGACGCTCAACCCCGACGCTCAACCCCGCCCGCTCAGCCGGAACAGCGCGGCACCGACAGCTTGGGGCAAAGCGCGCGGTACGGTTGGCCAGGGCGAAAGCGCTCCCACTCCGCACAGTCCGGATTGCGCCGCACCTGTTCGCAGGCCAGCCCGGCCCATCGCCGCGGGTCGAGCCCGATCACCTCGACCGGCCCGCCCTGCCCACTGACGAACAGGTGCTGGCCGGCCGCGTCGAATGACAACTGCGACAGCCTTTCCAGGCCGCTTGGCAGCGAAGGGCCGATGGCTTCCACCGCTGCGGCTTGCCACACATGCACCCGGCCGTTGGCCTCCGCCATGGCCAACCAGCGCTGCCGCGGGTCCATGGTGATCGCCACGGCCGGCGACGTCGCGCGCCAGCCCGCCGCCGAGCGCCATCGGCGCACGGTGCGAGGCGGCTCTTCGGGCGGCAGGCTCCACAACGCCGTACCCTCCATCGCCTGGGTCACCAGCTGGCCTTGCGCCGTGAAGTGGGCCGCCAGCGGCTGCGGGCCCAGCGGCGGCGGCAGGGTCCACACGCGAGCGGGTCGCGGCGGCAAGGCCCGTACCTGCACACCGTCTTCTGCGTTCATCGCCAGCAGCGCGCCGTCGGCACTGAAGCTGTTTCGCATGAGCTTGCGGCCGACCGCCGCGCCGAGCCCTTGCGCCTCGCCACGCGGTCCCACCAGCGGCCACAGCGCCATCGGTTCATCGGCGCGAACCGGGTCGGCCAGAAACCGCTTCCCGTCGGGATGCAACTCGCCGGCTGGCAGTTCGCTGGCCGGCCGCACGGGTTGGCGCAGCTCCCACACGAGGCTGGGGGCGCGGTTGAGGCGGCGCAGGTGCAGCACCTGCCCGTCGGCGCTGAAGGCCAGTCGCCATGCCAGCGGCTCCGTGGGCAGGTCGGCAACCGCCATGGGCTCGGTGCGGCGGCCCTCGTAGACACGCAGCTTGCCGTCGTCGAAGACCGCTGCCACTCGGCCCCCGTCGGCTGAATGCGCGAGGACTTGTGCGCCGCTCAGGTGCGGCGGCAGCGGCCGCCGCAGCGGATGCGTGAGGCGAAGGTCGTGCAGCGTGGTGGTCGCAAAGCCCCCGCCCGCGGCAACCAGCCCTTCTCGGCTGACCGCCAGGGCCGTGACCGGCCCTTCCATGCGCTCCAGAGTTTCCATGCGCGGCGGCGCGCCACGCCCCAGGTCGAACCGGCCCAAGAGACCGCTGCGGGTCCCGACCAGCACCTCGTGCCCTTGCGCCGAGATGGCCAGACTGTCCGGCACTTCGTTGTCTGGCAGCTCCCGCCTGGATGCCGCGGCCTCGATGAGTTGCGGCTGCGGTTCGGCGGGCCGCCACGCGAACAACCGCACCGAGCTCACCCTTGCTGCCTCGGACCGCTGCACGCCCTCGGCCTCCACCAGCACCAGGCGGCTGCCCTCCGGGGCGAAGGCGGCATGCGAGACGCGGCCCATCGGAGAGCCTGCCGCGGGCTTGAACGTGCGCCATGCCACTGGCTCCCGCATCCGGTAGCCCTGGACGCGACCGTCGGACGTGACAGCGATGATCTCGTCGGGCAGCGCCTGCACCGCGCCGATGGCCACGATGCCTGCCGGCACCGCCGCACGCGGCGCGACCTCACGACCGCTTTCGGGGTCGAAGAAGCCCAGCACGCTGCGGGCATCGGGCCGCGGCGGCGCTTCGGGGCGCCTGGGCAGGTCGACCGGCTCGGCCAGGCATTGCGCGACGAACAGGCGGCCGTCGGCGGTGAAAGTCGCCTTGGCGGCGCGGGGCGCCGCACACAGGCTGGGCCCGTCGTGGCCGTTGGCGGTCAACAGCCGCCAGTGGTCTCGCCCGTTCACCGCCACCCGCAGCGAGTCTGGGCTGGCGACGAGCCGGGCGCCTGGCGCGGCAAGCCCGGCGCGGCGAAACGCGGACAGCGGTTCGCCCGAGCCGACACTGAAACCCTCGACGTCTCCGCGACCATCGATCGACAGCAGCGTCTTTCCCCCGCCGACAAGGGCCAGCTGGCCGACGTTCTTCGCGCCCGGCACTTCGTGCATCAGCCTCGGGCGGGCCAGCAGTGCTCCCAGCAGTGCCGCCTCGGCGCGCGGCGTCGGTGCCACGGTCCACGCGATGGCCGCACCCAGCAGCGCTCGCCCACCGCGCCCCCTGGCCAGTTCGAAGGCACTCGCCTCGGCCACGGCATGGGCTTGCGCTTCGCGTGCGCGGGCCTCGGCGTTGGCGCGCTGGCGCTCTTCCCTCATCCGCGCGTCCTCTGCCGCAGACGCGGCGCGCCGGGCTTCGCCTTCGGCGCGGATGGCGGCACTGGCGGCACCGATCGCCCGCCGTTCGGCCGCCACTGCCTTGTCTTGCTCGCCGCGGGCAGCGCTTTCAGCGCGGTCGGCCAGCACGGCCCATACCGCGGCCAGCGCGGCCAGCCCGGCGAAGACTGCGGCCAGGGCCACCAGCACCCCCCGCAACCAGACCGTAGACCGAATGGCCGTACACGCACCGGCGACCTTGGCGACGACATCGGCGCTCGGCCGCCCCTGAGCGAGCGCGTCGTCCGTCTCGTCGATCCAGATCCGCTCGCGATGCGCCAACCAGGGCTGGGCAGCCTGGTCGCAGGCCGGGTCTCGCAGCGCCCCGTCGAAGCTGATGGGGATGATCGTGCGGCCGGGTCTGGACTGCCTGAACTCGAGGACCTCGTCGCGCACCCATCGCGGATCGTCCAGAGTGCCACGGTTGGCCAGCACGATCAGCACGCGCGACCGGCGCAGGTGGCGCTTCAGCGAGCGGCTCAGGTGCGAGCCGGCCAGCCCGGCCTCCTCGCTGAAGAAGACCGTGAAGCCCTTGGCCTCCAGGGCCTCGTGCAGGCGCCGCGCATACTCCGTCGCGCCCCTGGGCGCGGCGCCGAGCGCGAACGAAACGAAGGCGTCCCACCCGAAAAGCGGCGCCGCCCGGCTGAGGACCGACCTCATGCCCTTTCGGCCACCCACCCCCTCACGCTGGCCAGCGCCTTGGGCAGCGCGGCCGCATCGGTGCCGCCGGCCATCGCCATGTCGGCCTTGCCGCCGCCCTTGCCGCCCACTTGCTGCGCGACGAAGTTGACGAGCTCGCCGGCCTTCACCTTGGCCACGCTGTCGGCGGTGACACCGGCGGCGATCTGGACCTTGCCGCCTTCGACCGCCGCCAGCACGATGGCCGCGCTCTTGAGCTTGTTCTTGAGCTGGTCCATCGTCTCGCGCAGCGCCTTGGCGTCGGCGCCTTGCAGCATGGCGGCGAGCACCTTGATGCCGTTCACGTCCACGGCTTGCGCGAGCAGTTCGTCGCCTTGCGCGCTGGCGAGCTTGCCTTTCAGCGCCGCCACTTCCTTTTCGAGCGCGCGCACGTGATCGAGCACGGCGTGCACGCGCCCGCCCACTTCGGCGGGCGTGACCTTCAGCGTACTGGCCACGCCGGCCACCGTGCTCTCGAGGCCCTGCAGATAGGCCAGCGCGTTGTCGCCGGTTACCGCTTCCACCCGGCGGATGCCGGCGGCGATGCCGCCTTCGGCGACGATCTTGAACAGGCCGATGTCGCCGGTGCGCGCCACGTGCGTGCCGCCGCACAGTTCGCGGCTGCTGCCGATGTCGAGCACGCGGACCGTGTCGCCGTACTTCTCGCCGAAGAGCATCAGCGCGCCGCTCTTCTGTGCATCGTCGATGGCCATCACGCGCGCCTGCGTGGCGGCGTTGGCCAGGATCTCGGCGTTGACGATGGCCTCGATCCTGGCGACCTGCGCGTCGGTGACAGGCACGTTGTGGCTGAAGTCGAAGCGCGTGCGATCGGCGTTCACCAGGCTGCCTTTTTGCTGCACATGCGCGCCCAGCACCTCGCGCAGCGCCTTGTGCATGAGGTGGGTGACGCTGTGGTTGCGCATGGTCTTGGCGCGCTGCTCGGCATCGACGCGCGCGACGACGCCGTCGCCGACCTCGACCTCGCCTTCGACGATGCGGCCCTGGTGGCCGTGCACCGCCGCCTGCACCTTCACCGTGTCTTCGATCAGGACGCGGGCACGCTGGTTGCGCAGCTCACCGGCGTCGCCGACCTGGCCGCCGCTTTCGGCATAGAAGGGCGTGTGGTCGAGCACGATCACCACGTCGTCACCGGCCTTGGCCTTGGCCACCGGCGTGCCGTCGATGTACAGCGCGACGATCTTGCTGTGCTCGCACACCAGGTGCTCGTAGCCGTGGAACGCCGTGTCGGCACCGGTGTAGGCCAGGCCCGCGGCCATCTTGAACTTGGCGCTGGCGCGGGCCTGCTCGCGCTGGCGCTGCATCGCGGCGTTGAAGCCGGCTTCGTCGACCGACACGCCGCGCTCGCGGCACACATCCGCGGTGAGGTCGAGCGGGAAGCCGAAGGTGTCGTGCAGCTTGAAGGCGGTGTCGCCGTCGATCTGCTTCGTGCCCTTGACCGCATCGGAAGCCAGTGCCGCCTCGAGGATCTCCATGCCGTTGCTGATGGTCTGGAAGAAGCGCTCTTCTTCCTGCTTCAGCACGTCCGTGACGCGCGGCGCCTCGCGCGCGAGTTCCGGGTAGGCCTCGCCCATCTCGGCCACCAGCGGCATCACCAGCGTGTGGAAGAAGGGCTTGCGCGCACCGAGCTTGTAGCCGTGGCGGATGGCGCGGCGTGTGATGCGGCGAAGCACGTAGCCGCGCCCCTCGTTGCCCGGGATCACGCCGTCGGTGATGGTGAACGCGGTGGCGCGGATGTGGTCGACCAGCACCTTGAGCGAAGGCGAATCCGCATCGACGTTCTTGCCGCCCGCAAACTGCACCGCGTTCTTCGCCGCGGCCAGCAGGCGCACGAAGAGGTCGATCTGGTAGTTGCTGTGCACGCGCTGCAGCACCGCGGCCAGGCGCTCCAGGCCCATGCCGGTGTCCACACTCGGTTTGGGCAGCGGGTGCATCACGCCGTCTTCGGTGCGGTTGAACTGCATGAAGACGTTGTTCCAGATCTCGATGTAGCGGTCGCCGTCTTGCTCGGGGCTGCCGGGCGGGCCGCCGGCCACCGCCGGGCCGTGGTCGTAGAAGATCTCGGAGCACGGCCCGCAAGGACCGGTGTCGCCCATCATCCAGAAGTTGTCGGACATGTAGCGCGCGCCCTTGTTGTCGCCGATGCGCACGATGCGCTCGGCGGGCAGCCCGATCACGTCTTTCCAGATGGCGTAGGCCTCGTCGTCTTCGGCGTAGACGGTGGCCCACAGCTTGTCTTTCGGCAGCTTGAAGTTGACGGTGAGCAACTCCCACGCGTACTGGATGGCGTCGCGCTTGAAGTAGTCGCCGAAGCTGAAGTTGCCCAGCATCTCGAAGAACGTGTGGTGGCGCGCGGTGTAGCCCACGTTCTCGAGGTCGTTGTGCTTGCCGCCGGCGCGGATGCACTTCTGGCTGGTGGCCGCGCGGCTGTAGGGCCGCTTGTCGAAGCCGAGGAACACGTCCTTGAACTGGTTCATGCCGGCGTTGGTGAACAGCAGCGTCGGGTCGTCGCCTGGCACCACAGGGGAGCTGGCCACCACGGCGTGGCCCTTGCCCTCGAAGAACCTGAGGAACGTGGAACGGATATCGGCGAGCTTCATGGCTTCGGCTTTCGCAGCGGCGCTGCAAACAAGGTGGCGGGTTCGGGGAACAGGCGCACGCCAGCGCGCGGCGCAACGGCGATGAGGTCGGCGTCGAACGTGGCCAGCGCGGCCCGGCGGCGCAGCGCCAGCTCGATGTACAGGCTGTCGTGGGCCGAAAGGCCATAGGCGCGCGCACATTCCAGGTTGCGCGGCACATCGATCGGCGTGCCGTCGACTGCAGGCGCCAGCGCCAGGATGGCCGCCAGCGCCTGGCCGATGCGTTCCGGCACCACGGCGGCGCGCCGCTCGGCCTGCACCAGCGCGTTGGCAACCTCGGCGTTCCACAGCGGCGGCACGATCAGCTCGCAGTCGCGCAGCGCCTGCAGCCCGGCACCGCTGGGCCGCGGTGCGGCGGTGTGCAGCACGTAGCGCAGCACGAACGAGGCATCGAGCACCACGATATCGGGCGCTGGCGCGGGTTCGGTCAGGGCGGCGGCCATGCTGGAAGGGTTTTCGAAGAGGGGCGCAGTGGGGCAGGAGGTGGGAGTCGAACGCGCGATGGGTAGTGGGCCGAGCGCGCCCCCTCAGCGGCGGCCGCTGCGGATGAGCTCTTCGATCGACGCGCCCGGCACGTCGATCGGCTCGAAGCCAGCCAGCACGGCCAGCGCCCGCTCGCGATCGCGCGCGCCGCGGCTGGCACGCGCGCTGCGGCGCACGGGCACGATGCACGCCACGGGCTTGTTGTGGCGGGTAATCACCGTCTCCTCGCCGCGCTCGGCGCGAGCGACCAAATCGGACAGGTGCGTCTTGGCTTCGAACAGACCGATCGACTCCATGCCATTCCTTCCGCGCCACGCTGATTGGTTGATTCAACCAGAATTGTAGCCGCCCGGGGTCGCGGCGACGGGCCGACCCGGGCACCGCCCCCGACGCGGCGTGCGCCGGGCCGGCCTGCTTGCTATCGTCCGCCGGCCCGCCCTGACAACTTTCGCCCGCGACCCTGGGAACGCACGATCATGGACATGAAGACCTCGCCGCTTTCCACCCTTGCCGACGCCAGCCTGCTCAAGACCGATGCGCTCATCAACGGCGAGTGGGTCGGCGGCCACGGCCGCTTCGACGTGCACGACCCGGCCACCGGCCTCGCGCTGGCCCAGGTGGCCAACGTCGGCGCCGAGCAGGCCGAGGCGGCCATCGCCGCCGCCGAAAAGGCCTGGCCCGCGTGGCGCAAGAAGACCGCCAAGGAACGCGCCGCGGTGATGATGAAGTGGTTCCACCTGATGCACCAGCACGCCGACGATCTGGCGCGCATCATGACCGCCGAGCAGGGCAAGCCGCTGGCCGAGGCCAAGGGCGAGGTCGGCTACGGCGCCAGCTTCATCGAGTGGTTCGCCGAAGAAGCGCGGCGCATCTACGGCGAGACGATTCCCACCACCGACAACAACAAGCGCTACCTCGCGATCAAGCAGCCGATCGGCGTGTGCGCGGCCATCACGCCGTGGAACTTTCCGATCGCGATGATCACGCGCAAGGTGGCGCCAGCCCTGGCCGCGGGCTGCCCCGTGGTCATCAAGCCGGCCGAACAGACGCCGCTGTCGGCGCTGGCCGTGGCCGAACTGGCGCAGCGCGCGGGCATGCCGGCCGGCGTGCTCAACGTGCTGTCGGCCGATGCCGCCAACAGCATCGCCATCGGCAAGGTGCTGTGCGGCAGCGACGTGGTGCGGCACCTGTCCTTCACCGGCAGCACCGAGGTCGGCCGCATCCTGGCCGCGCAGTGCGCGCCGACGATCAAGAAGATCAGCCTGGAGCTCGGCGGCAACGCGCCGTTCATCGTCTTCGACGACGCCGACATCGACAGCGCCGTCGAGGGCGCGATGATCAGCAAGTACCGCAACGCCGGGCAGACCTGCGTATGCGCCAACCGCCTGTACGTGCAGGAGGGCGTCTACGACCGTTTCGTCGCGCGGCTGGCCGAGAAGTCGCAAGGCATCAAGGTCGGCAACGGCTTCGAAGCCGGCATCACCCAGGGCCCGCTGATCGATGACGCGGCGCTCGCCAAGGTGGAGCGGCATGTGGCCGACGCACTGGCCAAGGGCGCACGCGTGGTGGTGGGCGGGCAGAAGATCGGCGAGCGCTTCTACACGCCCACCGTGCTGGCCGACGTGACCGGCGAGATGCAGTGCGCACGCGAAGAGACCTTCGGCCCGGTGGCACCGGTGTTCCGCTTCAAGACCGAAGACGAAGCGGTGGCGCTGGCCAACGCCACCGAGTTCGGCCTGGCCAGCTACTTCTACAGCCGGGATGTCGGCCGCATCTTCCGCGTCGCCGAGGCGCTGGAGTACGGCATGGTGGGCATCAACACCGGCCTCATCAGCACGGCCGAAGTGCCCTTCGGCGGCGTGAAGCAAAGCGGCTTGGGCCGCGAGGGCGCGCGCCAGGGCGTCGACGACTACGTCGAGATCAAGTACCTGTGCCTGGGGGACATCCAGAAGTAGCGGGCCGGGGCGCCGAGGGGCGCCTGGCGTCGCCGCTGCCGGGCGGCGGCTTCTAGCGCGCGGCGAACCCCGAGCGGAACAGGCTCGCCCCCACCGCGCCGGACTTGCTGCGTGCCGGCGCTGCCGCGGCGACCAGCGCCTCGCGGTCGGCCTCCCATTGGCGCGCGAGGTCGAGCACGCGGTCGAAGGCGGCGCCTTCGGCCAGCAAGGCGGCCTTGGCGCGCTTGTCCAGCGGCTGCTCGATGCCGGCTTCGTCGCGCGGCATGCGGTCATCGAGCACCGACTTGAGCACGCGCTTGATCTCGGCGGCAGCGTGCACGGGCGTCTGCAGCAGCACCAGGCGCTTGGAGTGGTCGGGGTTGTTGGGCACGTGGCAGTCCATGCACTGCCCTTCGCGCAGGCGCAGCGCAAAGGTGCGGTAGGCGGCATCCACCTGCGTCATGAAGGGGTTGTCATCGCGCAGCAGGCCGCTGAAGGCGGTGACCGCCGGTTGCGTGCGGCCGCGGTCATCGGTCCAGGTCCAGCCGCCGTCGAACACCCGGGCCTTGGCCCGCGCCACCGGCCGCACCGGCGGGTTGGCACCGTGCACGGTGAACTGCGCCGCCGCAACGGCAGCCTTCTTGGTGTCCCACCACAGGATCAGCTCGTTGGCGTGCTCGTACATCTCCCACTTCTGGGCCTCGTGCCAGAAGGGGTACGGGAACTGCCCGGGCGCCAGCCGGTTGCGGAACGCCGTGCGCAGGCGCACCTGGTACAGGCCTTCGGCCTCGTGCCACTGCACCTTGTAGTCGCCGTTGAACATGAACAGCGGGATGTACATCCCGGTGAGCACGTCGGGCGCGAACTGCGTGAGGTTGGTTTCCTTCAGCGATCGATCCGGGCTCACCTGCCGGCCCCACAGGGTGATCTTGCTGAGGTGGCGGCGCAGCTGCGAGTCGCCATACAGCGCGCTGCGGCAGGTGGTCAGCGCGGCTTCGCTGGCGGTGTCGGCCAGCGGGCAGGCCTGCGCAAGTTCGGAGGCCACGGCCGCGGCGGCACGTTCGGCACGTGCGCGGTCGCCGGCCGGCGGCTCGGCCAGCGCGCTACCCGCCGCGGCGGCCAGAGCCGCCGCGCCGATCAACCATCCCGCCGTCAGGCGTGCCACCGGATTCATGATGTTTCCCTCGTGTTCGCGTGTTGCCGATGCCAGGGCATCGAAGAGTCCGATCTGGGTGCCGCGCCGGCCGGTGTGAACCGCTTGCATTGCGGCGGCGGGGTGTGCGTGAACGATGCCACCCCCCATGTTTGAAGGGCGTTCGCAACCATTGCGCCTGCAACCAATGGCTTCCGCGGGCGGCCTGCAGCGGCACGGGCGGCGGGTGCGGAGACAGGCCTGGCAACGCCTGACGAAGGGCTCTTCCTGCGCCGCAAGCGCCGGCGCTGTGGGCCTGCCGCAGGCCGGAGCCGCGTTTTCACCGATGTGACTTTTCGCCGGTCCGCCTGGCACGGCGTTCAGCGGGCCTTGACGGATGGCGCGCGGCCGGTCAGGCGCGCCCGCCCCGCGGGGCCCCGGCACTGGCGCCCGCGGCCCGCCCGTAGCCGCCCAGGGCTGCAATGCCTGGTTACGACACTGCCGCTGTGAAACGCGGGCCGGCACGACGCGCCGCCCTTCGGGTTTGCATGAGTGCGCCGGAAATCGACCCGGTGCTAATGTCTCGCGCCCCTTCTGTTAGCGCTAACAGCCGCCGCAGCCTGCTGCCTGCCGCCGGCCCACGTCGAGGAGACCCGTCCATGCCCGCATCGCACCCCCACCCGCCCGCGGCCCGCGCCAAGCACTCGCTGCGCCCGCTGGTCGCCGCCTTGGCGGCCGCCCTCGCCGCCGGCGGCCTGGCCCCGGCCGCAGCCCAGCAGGCCGCCCCTGCCGCGGCCACGCCGCCCGACGACGGCAAGCTGGAAACCATCACCATCACCGCCACCAAGCGCCCGCAGCCGCTGCAAAGCACGCCCATCGCCATCAGCGTGCTCTCCGGCGGCGCGCTGGAAGAGCTGAACCTGAACAACCTCAGCACCATCACCGCGCAGACGCCGACGGTGAACTTCCGCACCAACGCCTCCAACAAGGACAGTGCGCTGTTCATCCGCGGCGTGGGCACCATCTCCACGTCGCCGGGTGTCGAGCCCACGGTGAGCACGGTGCTCGATGGCGTGGTGACCGCACGCCCGGGCCAGGCCACGCTCGACCTGGTGGAAGTGGATCGCATCGAGATCCTGCGCGGCCCGCAGGGCACCCTGTTCGGCAAGAACGCCTCGGCCGGCGTCATCAACATCATCACCAAGGCGCCGAGCAAGGCGCGCGAGGGCTACCTCGATCTCTCGTACTACCAAGGCGGCGAGAAGCGCGTGCGCCTGGGTGCCTCGGGCGAGCTGGTGAAGGACCTGTTGCGCGCCAGCATCTCGGGCATGGCCGGCCAGTTCGACGGCAACGTCACCAACGTCTTCGACGGCAGCAAGGTCAACGGCTACGACCGCAGCGGCGTGCGCGCCCGCGTGGACATCACGCCCGCGCCCGCGCTGAAGATCGGCCTCATCGCCGACTACACGCGCAGCAAGGACACCACGCCCACCGGCGTGGCGTACTCCACCAACGTGACCACCTACCCCACGAACGCGGTCACGGCCAACCCGCTGTTCGGCGCCGCCGTGGCGCCGGTGGTGCCCGGCCCCGAGAACCGCCAGATCAACAGCGAGATGGCGACTCGCGTGCACGACACCAACTCGGGCTTCTCGGCCCAGGTGGACTGGGGCATCCCCGGCCACCTGCTGACCAGCATCACCGCCAACCGCCAGTGGAAGAACACGCAGTTCCAGGACCAGGACCGGCTGGCCACGCTGTACCGCCAGTTCAACCAGATCGCCGACCGCGGTGACCTCGACTTCACGCAGTTCTCGCAGGAACTGCGCATCGCCTCCACCACGAAGGGCATGTTCGACTACGTCGCCGGCCTGTTCTACCTGCAAGGCGACAACGACGAGCAGTACCGCCGCGACGTGACGCGCTGCCCCACCAGCGTGGAGCCGGCGCTGCCCTCGGGGCTGGTGCCTTGCACGCCCGCCACCACCGTCAGCGACAACGGCGTGGCCACCTACGGCGTGAAGAGCAAGAGCGCGAGCCTGTTCGGCGAGAGCACCGTGCACTTCTCGAGCGCGCTGCGCGCCATCGCCGGCCTGCGCTACACGCAAGACGACCTCAGCTACTACCACGGCCGCGTGGCCACCGCCGCCGGCGTGCCGGGCGTGGGCGCCACCCGCGCCACGGTGGAAGGCAGCACGCGCGAGACGGCGTGGTCCGGCCGCGTCGGCCCGCAATGGGACGTGATGCCCGACACCATGGTCTACGGCACCCTCTCGCGCGGCTACAAGGGCCCGGCCTACAACGTGTTCTTCAACATGTCGCCCACGCAAGACAACGTGCTGGCGCCGGAAACCAGCGACTCGTTCGAGATCGGACTGAAGACCGAGTTGATGGGCAAGAAGCTGCGCGTCAACCTGGCGGCCTTCCAGACCGAGTACGACGGCTACCAGGCCAACGTGCCCGACCTCGTCAACGGCGTCATCGTCACTCGGCTCATCAACGCCGGCAAGGTTTCCACCAAGGGCGTGGAGCTCGACGTGACCGCACGGCCGATCCCCGACCTCACGCTGAACCTGGGCCTGGCCAACATCATCGCGCGGGTGAAGAGCTTCTCGTGCCCGCCGGGTGCAGCCGCCAGCTGCGACATCAACGGCAAGCCCCTGCCCTTCTCGCCCGACTGGAAGGCCAGCGTGCGCGCCAAGTACGTGCAGGGCCTGGGCGGCAAGTACGCGCTCGACTACGGCGTCGATGCCACCTGGCAGAGCAAGATCAACTTCGACCTCGCGCAGCAGCCCGACTCGGTGCAAGGCGAGTACAGCATCGTCAACGCCAGCATCGGCTTGTCCGATTCATCGGCCGGCTGGCGCGTGGCGCTGATGGTGAAGAACGTCTTCGACAAGTCGTACGCCACCTTCATCCAGAGCTCGGGCAACCACATCAACCGCTATGTGCCGCGCGATGACGAGCGCTATGTCGGCATGAGCTTCCGCTGGGACTTCTGAGCGGCCACCCGGGTTGGGCCGGCGCAGGCGGCGGGGTGGAGCCCGCTGCCGCCTGCTCCCGGCCGCCTGCTTCCGGCCGCCGCCTCAGACGTCAGACGGCCGCCTGCACCATGATCTCCACGGTCAGCCCCGGCGCCGCGAGCCGGGCCTCGACCGTGGCGCGCGCGGGCGTGTGGCCGGGCGCGACCCAGGCGTCCCACACCTCGTTCATCTGGCTCCAGGTGCCGATGTCGGTGAGCCAGATGTTGGCCGACAGGATCTTGCTCTTGTCGCTGCCGGCCTCGGCCAGCAGGCCGTCGATCTTGGCCAGGATCTGGCGCGTCTGGCCTTTCACGTCCTGGCTCTTGTCGTCGGCAGTGAGGCCGGCCAGGTACACGGTGTTGCCGTGCACGACGGCGCCGCTCATGCGCGGGCCGGGTTTGATGCGTTTGATGATGGTGCTCATGCTCGCCTCTCCTCGTTGGTGAATGTGCAGCGGGCGCTGCGGGATTTTTTCTGGTGCGGCCTGGGCTCAGCTCACCACCGACTGCTGCGCCAGCCCCGCATCCACCAGCACATGCTGGCCGGTCATGCCGTCGCTGTCATCAGCGGCCAGGAACAGTGTGGCACGCGCCACGTGGCCGGGGTCCAGGCGCAGCTTCAGGCATTGCTGGTCGAGGAACGCCTGGTCGGCCGCGGCATCGCGGTGCAGCGTGTTCTGCCGCTCGGTGACGATGGCCCCCGGCACCAGCGCATTGACGCGAATGCCGCGCCCGCCCAGCTCGCGCGCCAGCGTGCGCGTGAGGCCCAGGATGCCGGCCTTGGCGGTGGTGTAGCCCACCAGGTTGGGCCGCCCGCGCATCCAGCTCACCGAGCCCATGTTCACCACGCTGCCGCCGCCAGCGGCCGCCATGCCCGGCGCCACGGCCTGGATGGCGAAGAAGTAGTGCTTCAGGTTCAACGCCAGCCGCTCGTCCCAGAACTCGGGCGTCACATCCTCCATGGTGTGGCGGTCGTCGCGGCCGGCGTTGTTCACCAGCACGCGCACCGGCCCCACCTCGGCCGCCACGCGGGCCAGCAGCGCCTGGTAGGCGGCCACGTCGCGCACGTCGCAGGCGGCGTACCAGGGTGGCGCATGGCCGTCCGCGGTGACCTCTTCGATGAGCGCACGGCCGCCGTCGGCCTTGGTGCCGCAGAACGCCACGCGTGCGCCCTGCCGCGCGAACGCACGCACGAGTTCGGCGCCGATGCCCGAGCTGCCGCCGGAGATGAAGACCACGCGGCCGCGCAGCGAGGGGTAGGTGGCGTGGTTCATCTCAGCGCGGCAAGATGCGCGAGGCCAGTGGCTGCGGTGCGTAGTCGGGCAAGAAGCGGCAGTCGGCCGGCTGCGCGGCGCGCAGCTGCCGGCAGCGCTCGGCCACGCTGGCGGGGCTGGGTTTCTGGCCCTTGTCCACCCAGGTCAGCAGTGCTGCGAACAGCGGCGGGTACATCGCGTCACCCCAGTAGCTGTGCTCGCTGGAGTCCACGAAAGTCTGCACCAGGTGCTCGCCGCTGCCGGCGGCCACCAAGCGCTGACGCAAGGTATGGTGGCCTTCGACAAACACCGAGGGATCGCCGACGCCGTGCGCGGTGAGCATGGGCACGACGAAGCGGCCGCGATATCCGGTGTCGGCGGCGAAGCGCGCCACGGCGGCGGGGTCGGCCTTGAAGCGCGGCACGCCGGCGTTCAGCGCGGCGTCATCCGCAGAGCCGACATAGCGCACGCCCTCGTTGCCGAAAGGGCTCACGCCACCGGTCTTGCGGGTGATGTCGCGCAAGACGAAGGTCGCGGTGTTGAAGTGGCTGAGCACGGACGCCTCGGGGATCTTCAGCACCGTGGTCAAGGTTCTGAGCCTCGCGGCCTGTTCGGGCGAGCGTTGTGCGGCCGGCCGGCCCGTGCCCAGACACTCGTCCACCCGCTTGGCCAGGTCGGCATGGGTCAGCTGGCTGTCTGCCGGCAGCCCGATGGACAGCGGATAGGCCGGCTCGCCAGGCCGCGGGAGGTTGTTGCACAGGTACTGGTAGGTGGCGCGCAGGTCGACCCGGAAGTCGTAGGTCGCCGGGCTGGCCACCACGGCGCTGGTGAGCAGGATGCCGTCGCACGACCCAGGGAACAGCTCCGCGGCTCGCATGGCCACCATGCCGCCCCAGGACTGGCCGTGCAGCAAGGTGCGGCGCGGCTTGGCCACGTGGCTCACGAAGATGCGGCGCACGCGCTCGGTGTCTTCGGCTGCGGTGGTGACGGCGAAGCCGCCCTGGCGGAACACCGAGCCGGCCCAGGCGTGGCCTTCGCGCACGGTGATGGCCCAGCGCTTGATGTCTTCGTCGTTGCGCTTGGCGGTGGGCGTTCCCAGCGAGGGGCCGCCGTGGGCGTGCACCACAAGCACGCCACTCCACTTCTCGGGCATGACGATCAGGTAGTGCGACGACGCGGAGTCCTGGCCACGCAGGCAGCGGGCCCCGGCCGGCACGCCCTCGGGGCAGGCCTGGGCCAGCGGCGGCGCTTCTGGCGGCAGGGCCGGCGGACTTGCGCAACCAGCCAAGGCCAGGGCCGAAGAGCCCAGCGCAGCCCGGACAGCGCGTTGACAAGGCTGGACTTTCATGGGCATGGCGTCCTGTGGCAGGGGTGAAACAGGCATCCGTGGTGCGTGCCGCACCGCGCACCTCGGGTCAGGGGTTGGTTTGGCCGGTGGATCCGGCTGGCGGCGATTGCATCACCCGGCGCAGCTGACCGCCATCGATGGCCAGCAGGCGGTTGGCGGCGAAACTGTTCTGAGAATCGGGCTCCAGTGCGGCACTCACCAGTGCCGCCAGCGGCTGGTTCATGGTGACGTAGAAGCTGCCTGGAACTGGCGCAAGTCGGGCGGGTCGTGTCTGCACCCGCAACACGCGGATGCCGTCCTGGTTGTCGGCGATCGGGCCACGCGCATCCTGGCGCTGGCCGGCGGCCTCGGCTTCGACGACATAGTCTTCCACCTCCCACAGGAGCTGGGCCGCACCGGCCGACACGGTGGCCACCTCGACGCCCAGCGCGCGCAGGCGCTGCACGGCCTGGGCCTGGTCGGCACCGATCAGGTAGCCACAGGGCCAGGCCCTCTCCCGCTCCAGCGTGAGCTGGTGCGATGAGCGCCACAGCACGTCCACATCCCGTGGCTCGCCGGTCCTGGCGTCCAGAAAGTTCAAGACGCGGCGCTGCTCGGTCTGGCGCACGGCCACTGCCATGCTGCCGCTGCACGCCTGGCGGCCGACGGCCAGGCCGGCTTCGCGCTGCATCTGGACCAACCCCGGGCCCTCCTGGGCGGCCTGTTCGATCACTGCCATGGCCGCCAGCACATGCGACTGCACGCGCCGGGCATAGTGCGCGCGGCCAATGCCGATGCCGCGGGTCTCCAGCAGCAGGCTGATGGCGTTGCGCAGGCCACCCACGTTGCGGCCGGTATCGACGTTGACGCCACCCATGGCCACCGCCAGATCCTTGGCGTCGGGCGAGGAGGTGTGGTAGTCGTCCACCCGGTGCCCGCCCGCTTCGAGCGCCCTGCGCGCCGCGGCCAGGTAGCGCTCTTGTGCGGCCTGCACCGCAGTGCTCAGGTTGCCCACGGTGGCCGCCTGCAGCAAGGCGTCGGCACGCATCACGGCACCGAACTTGCTGGCCCAGCGCCCGGCGACGGTGAACTCGTGCAGGTCGAGCAGCACCTGGGGCGAGTAGCGCAGCACCGTGGCGGTGATGGCCTGCACTTCCAGCGTGCGCACCAGCAGGTGGTCGCGGTTGACGTCGATGCCGCTGGCCGACTCGCGCGCAAAGCGTTCGGCGGCGTCGGGGTTGGCACGCGGGATGATGACCACGTTGACGCGGTCCAGCAGCGCACTGCGCTCGGTGGCCAGGCTCTGCGCCAGCACCAGCGCGGCCTCGCCGCCGGCGGGTTCGTTGCCGTGTTGCTGCGCCAGCAACATGACAGTGGGCAGCCGGGCGTCAAAGCCGCGCGGGCCCGTCAGCACCACCGCCACCATCGCCCGCCCCTGCTGCGAGCGGCCCACGGTCTCGATAGTCATGCGGGCCGAGCCACGGGCCAGGGTGTCGAGGAAGCGATGAGCCTCCGCGTGCGTGGTGAAATCCTGGCGGCCGGGTGCGAAGGCCGGCGTCGTGAACGGCGTGGCAGGCTCGGGAAACTGCCGTGTGATGGCTTCGGGCAGGGCCACGACACGGGCGGCGTCGAACTGGGCCTGGGCCAGGCCGGCCAGCGCCAGCAAGGCAGCGAAGAGGGTACTGGCCCGCCCGTGGCGGGTAACGATGCGCTTCATGGTGGTGTTCCCCTCTTGCATGTCAGTGCGGTCAAGCCCGCACAGACCTGCGGCGCGTCGCACCCTCTCAATAGACAACCCTTAGAAATTGTGCCGAATGCCCACACCGATGGCGCGCACGCGCACGTTGCTGCGGCTGGAGTCGATGCCGTCGTTGTCGATGAAGGCCTGCAGGTCGGTGCGCTTGCTCAGGAAGTACTGGTAGCTGAGTTGCTTGCGGTCGCGCTCGCCGGTCAGTGAGGTCTGCACGTCGCGCTGCATCAGGTTGAATACCACCTTGTGCTGGCCCTGGGTGTAGGAGGTGCCCAGGACAGCGTACTGCACGTCGCGCCGCTGTGTGGCAGTGTTCTTGTAGCGGTCGACACCGCCGAGCAGGTACACATCCATCGCAGGCAGCACCTGATAGTTCAGCCCGGCCTGCCACTTGTCTTCGAACTCATTGTTGGCCAGGCCGCCACGTCGGCTGTCCTTGGCAAAACCCAGCGCCGCTTTCAAGCCACCGGTCTGGTAGTTGAGGCCCAGGTCCACGGAGCTGGCCGCATCTTCAGGCTCCACCGCGGTGCCGGCGCCGCGCCAGTAGAAGCGCGCCCGTACGTTGGCGCCGGCCCAGGTGGGGCTGGCAAAGCCGATGCTGTTGGACGTGCGGTTGCGCGCGTTCTGCATCGACGTGCTCGTGGCAGTGGCTCCTGCGTCATTGGGTGCGAAGTGGGTGAGCGCAATGACTTGCGAATAGAGCGGCGAACCCGTGGGGTTGGCCGAGTCCAGCCGGCCCAGGGCCACCGTGCCCCAGCCGCCACGAAGTGCCACATAGCTGTTGCGGTAGAAGGGATTGTTGGGCGTGCCGGTGTCCACGCTCAGGCCCATCTCCAGCCCGAACAGGGCCTGCAGCCCGCCGCCCAGGTCTTCCACGCCCCGGAAGCCCAGACGCGAGGCGTTGTCGCGAAGTTCGTACAACTTGCTGACGCCGCCGGTGTCGATCTGGTTGGTGCTGGTGACGACGCGGCCGTAGACGGTGACCGTCTGCGCCGTGCTGGCAGCGCTGGCCAGGGCCAGGCAGGTGAAGGTGCTGAGGGCGAGGCGTGCGTTCATTGGCATGGTCGGTGGTCCGGCGAAGGTGGGGTCTTGCGGGGGCAGGGTTCAGCGCGCCTGGGTGGCGGGGCGTGCGGAAACGGCGGCGGGATCGAACTCGTCGGGGGCGCCGGGCGCGATGGGCGGGTGCTCGCGCAGCGACTGCTCGAACGCCAGCACCATGCGCCGCATCGGGCCGCGCACCCAGCCGTCTTCCATCGCCGCGTCGGTTTCTTCTTTCGGGTCGCGCTTGATGTTGAAGAGCCAGGGTGTCTCGAGGTGACGCGTGCCGTGGTTGGGTTCGCTCTCGTAGACGTAGTGCAGCTTCCAGTGCCGCCACTTGGCGGCCCGCAATTCGCTCTTGATGTAGAAGAGAAAGCCCTCGCGGGCCGAGTGCGGCTGGGCACCCGTCCACCAGGCCAGTTGGTTGATGCCGTCGACGGGCCGGTCATGGGGCAGCACCCCGCCGGCCGCGGCCACGAGGGTGGTGTAGAGGTCGGTGACATGCACGATGTCGTCGCTGGCGGCATCGCCGGCCACGCGCCCGGGCCAGCGCACGATCAGCGGCACGCGCAGGCCGCCTTCCATGGCCGTGTGGTAGGTGCCGGTCCAGGGGCCGGCGGTGCCACGCCAGGGCCGGCGGAACTCGGGGCCGTTGTCGCTGGCGAAGATGAACAGCGTGTCCTCTTCGACGCCTAGCGCCTGCACCGCGTCGATCAGCTGGCCGACACGGTGGTCCATCTCGATCATCGAATCGGCGAAGTCGCCCACCCCGCTGCGGCCCGCAAAGTCCGGGTGCGGTAGCGTCGGAAAGTGCAGGTGCGTGAGTGGCACATACAGGAAGAACGGCTGCGCGCCGCCCGCGTGCCGGTGCATGAAGCCGATGGCGCGTTCAGTCAATTCACTGTCGATCAGGCGGCGCTTAGCGAGGTCGTACTCGGCGACGTTGCGCGCAGGCTGGCCGGCCAAACCTTCCATCACCTGCGGCAACTCCACCACCGCGGGGTCGAAGCCGGGCGAGCTGGCAAACAGCGTCTCGTTGGTGGTGCGCGGGATGCCATACCACTCGTCGAATCCACGCTGGTGTGGGTAGCGCCCTTCGCGGTCGCCCAGGTGCCACTTGCCGAACATGCCGGTGGCATAGCCGGCTTCCTTCAGCACCTGCGGCAGCGTGCGTTCCCAGGGGTGGATGCCTTGCGGCAGGCCGGCCGGCACGGACTGCAGCGCACCGGTGCGGATCGGGTGGCGGCCCGTCATCAGCGCCGAGCGCGTGGGCACGCAGTCGCTTTCGACGTTGAAGTTCAGGCACTTCAGGCCCTGGCGGGCCAGGGCATCGATGCGCGGCGTGGGCGCGCCGCGCAAGGCACCGCCGCCGTAGCAGCCCAGTTCGCCCCAGCCCAGGTTGTCGGCCAGCACCAGCACGATGTGCGGGCGCTTGTCGGCGTGCGGGTGATTCGCCTGCACTGCGTCAATCCAGCGAGATCTTGCGGTCCTTGACCAGCCGCGCCCAGCGCTCGCGGTCTTGCAGCATGCGCTGCTGGAAGGCCTGCGGCGTGGTGACCACGGTTTCCATCGACAGGTTCAGCAACTGCTGCTTCACAGACGGCTCGGCCAGGCTGTCCTCGACGCTGCGACGCAGCTGCGCCATCACGGCAGCCGGGGTGTCTTGCACGGCAAACAGCGCCGACCACTGCGGCACGTCGATGTCGCCCGCGCCACTTTCGGCCAGCGTGGGGGTGTCGGGCAACATGGGTGAGCGCTGGCGTGTGCTGACCGCCAGCGCCACCAGCTTGCCCGACTTGATGTGCGGCAGAACCGCCGCCGCGCCGAGCACGGCCACCGTGACCTGGCCTGCGATGACATCGGTGACCGCCTGGCCACCGCCCTTGTACGGGATGTGCAGCAGGTTGATGCCCAGGTTGTGCGCAAACAGCTCGCCCACCAGGTGCTGGATCGAGCCCTGCCCCGAGCTGGCGTAGGGCACCTGGTCGGGCTTGCCGCGCGCGCGGGCCTGCAGGTCCTGCATCGTCTTCAGGCCCGAGGACGCGGCCGTCACCACCACGATTGGCTGCGTGGAGAGCACCGCCACGGGCGTGAACGACTTGCCCAGGTCCCAGGGCGTAGCCCTGAACAACGGCAGCAGCGAGACCGAGTCAGACGCTACCAGGAAGGTGTGGTGGTCCTTGGGCGCGCGCAGCACCGCATCGACACCCAGCGCGCCGTTGGCCCCAGGCTTGTTGTCCACCACCACCGGCTGGCCCAGGCGCTTGCGCGCGCTCTCGGCCACCACGCGCGCAGCCACGTCGTTGGAGCCTCCGGGCGGAAACGGCACCACCAGCGTCACGGCCTTGCCGGGCCAGCTCTGGGCCCAGCCCATGGCGGGTGCCGATGTCAGCGCAACCATCCACACCAGGGCCACGAGCCCCCGCAGCGACAACAGCGCCCGCCGTCGCGCCCGCGACGATCGATTGGTGGACATGGCTCTCTCCAGGCTCGAAAAAAGATCCTGGACTGTAGGAGCGCAACCTGAGTGTGGGCTCAGTCTTTCAAACCCTAACATCAGCTCTCCCTGAGCATTGAGGGTTACCCCGATGAGCGCACCGCGACTGGACCAGCTGCGCGTCAAGCAACTGCGCTTTGTCGGCCTGCTGGCGCAGCTGGGCTCGCTGGCGGCCACGGCCGAACATCTGGCGATGACACCCTCGGCCGCTAGCATGATGCTCAAGGAGATCGAGGGCCTGTTCGGCACCAAGCTGTTCCGCCGCCAGGGCCGCGGCATGGCGCTCACTGCCGAAGGCCGCGCGCTCCTGCCGCGCTGCCAGACGGTGCTGGGCGAAGTGGGCGCGATGGACTCGACCCTGCAAGGCGCAGGCAGCCCGGTGCTGCGGCTGGGGGCTTTCCCTCACACCACCACCACCGTGCTGCCGAGCATCGTGAAGCGCCTGGTCACGGGGCCAACCGCCTGGCGTGTGCAGCTGGTGGACGGCAGCGCAGACGAGCTCCTGCAGCGCCTGCTTCACGGCGAGATCGACCTCATGCTGGGGCGGCTGCCGCGCCACGCGGCGGGCACACCCGCCATCCACGGGCTGGCCCAACGCGTGCTGTACGAGGGCAGCCTGTCGGTGGTGGCGGCCCGCAGCCACGCGCTGGCCGGCCGGCGCAGCGTGCCGCTGGCCGAGCTGCTGAACTGGCCATGGATCCTGCCGCCCACGCAGTCCACCACCCGGGTGGCCCTGGTCGACGCGTTCCTGCGGCGCGGCCTGGCGCCACCCGCGCCCGTGGTGGAGTCGCCGTCGTTCTTCTACAGCCTGTCGGTGGTGGCCCACACCGAACTGCTCACCTGTTGTGCCCACTCGGCCGCGCTGCACAGCGGGCATGGAACCTCGATCCTGCCCGTGACGATCGGCCCCGAGCCCACACCGGTGTGTCTGGTGTGGCGCAAGCAGTCGGCCGAGGCGCAGCGAGCGGTGGACCAGCTGGCGTTGCCGGGCCTGTAAAGGGCTGACAGCCGATCTGCCAGCGCCGAGCCCGGGCCAGCGGGCGGCACCACCGGGCACGATGCGCGGCCCGTGACGCCCGGGCGACTCGCCTCACACCCCCTGCGGCAGCACCTCGCTTATCGCCACCACGCGCCGCTCGTCGATGCTCCTGTGCGAGGCCAGGCCCACGGCCACCGCGCGCAGGCCTTCGGCCAGGCCGATCTCCGCCGGCCGTCCTTCACGGATGGCAGCAGCGAAGCGCTGGTGCTCGATGTAGCTCGCGCCAAAGTGGTGGCCGGCGTACTTGATGCTCGTGTCCCACACGCGCCGCACGCTCACGCCCTTGCCGGTGCCCGAGGGCTGGCCCCAGGCCTGGCGGCGGCCCCAGTCTTCGCGCCGGCCATGGCGCAGCGTGAGGCTGGGCAGCAGGCTCTCGAGCTTGCCCTCGTCGCCCACGACCGTGATGTGCTCGTTGTCCACCGTGTTCTCGGCGAACATGCACAGGTCGAGCAGCGCACGCGCGCCGCTGGGGTAGTCGAGCACCGCGAAGGCGCTATCGAGGATGTCGGGCCGCCGCGGTCCGTTAGGCCCCCCGTAGCTCTCGTCGAGGTGGTTCACCCGCTGCCCGCCGCTGGCGAACACGCTCACGGGCTGCTCGCGCAGGATGAGTTCCATCAGGTTGAAGTAGTGGCAGCACTTTTCCACCAGCGTGCCGCCGGTGTTGGCGGAAAAGCGGTTCCAGTCGCCCACCTTCGGATAGAACGGTTCGCGGTGTTCGCGGATGGAAACCTGCTGGATGCGCCCCGCGGCGCCCTCGTGCGCCAGGCGCACGAGTTCGGCCACCGGCGGCATGTAGCGGTACTCCTGCGCCACCCAAACCAGCTTGCCACGCCCTTTGTCGCGCATGCGTTCGCGCTCGATCAGTTCGAGCCCATCTTCGATGCGCGTGACCAGCGGCTTCTCGACCAGGATGTGCACGTCGGCGGCCAGTGCATCGCGCAGCATCGCCGCATGCGTGAAGTTGGGCGTGGCGATCACCACCGCATCGCAAAGGCCGCTTTGCAGCAGCTCGCGGTGGTCGGCGAAGGCCTGCGGGCGGTCTTGCGCCGTGCGCGCCAGCGCAAGCGTCGCTTCGCGGCTGGGCGCGTGCGGGTCGGCGATGGCTGTCACCGCCACGCCCGCGCCCATCGCATACAGGTTCTCGATGTGCTCGCGGCCCATGCTGCCGCAGCCGATGATGCCGTAGCGGATGGTGTTGCTCACTGACCGTTCATCCTTTCAGTCCGCCCTGCGTGAGCCCGCCCACCACGCGCTCCTGGAAGAGAGCGATCAACACCGCTACCGGCACGATGGCCACGATGAGCGCGGCGGAGATGATCGGCCACGGGAACGTGAACTCGCCCTGGTACAGCGTGATGCCCACCGGCACCGTGCGCATGGCGGCGTTGGAGTTCAGGCTCAGCGCGAGCAGGAACTCGTCCCACGCGTTCACGAACGCCAGGATGCCGGCGGTGAACACGCCCGGCGCGGCCAGCGGCACCACCACGCGCCACAGCGCGCCCAGGCGCGTGCAGCCGTCGATCATCGCGGCGTTCTCCAGGTCTCTCGGAATGCTCTGGAAGAAGCCCACCAGCACCAGCGTGCACACCGGCAGGTTCAGCACCGTGTAGGGCAGGATCAGCGCGGTGTAGGTGTTGAGCAGGCCGAGCTGGCGCATCGTCTCGAAGATCGGCACCAGCAGCGTCACCAGCGGGAACATGCTGCTGGCCACGATGCAGGTGAGGATCAGCTGCCGGCGCCTGAGGTTCAGCCGCGCAATCGCATACGCGGCCAGCGCCGCGACGAACAGCGACACGACCGTCGAGCCCAGGGCCACCAGCGCGCTGTTGCCCAGGTACTTCAACAGCGGCTGGTGGGTGAACGCCTGCGCATAGTTGGCGAGCGAGGGCGCATCGGGCCACCAGGTGATGGGCTTGCTGACGAGCTCGGTCTCGGTCTTCAGCGAAGTCAGCAGGATCCACACCGCCGGGAAGAAGCCGTTGAGCACCACGATGCCCGCGGCCAGCCAGGTGAGCGCGCGCGCCCGCAGCCCGGCCTCGGCGCCGGTGCTCAGCGGTGCGTTGCCGGGCGCCGCGGCGGGAGCCGGCGCGTTCATGCCTGCTGCCCGATGCGCTTGAGGTACATCGCCGTCACCCCGAGCGACAGCACGAACATGCACACCGCCATCGTCGAGCCGTAGCCCACGTCGAGGTACTCGATGGTGGTCTTGTGGATCAGCATCGCCAGCGTTTCGGTAGCGTTGCCGGGGCCGCCCTTGGTCATCGTGTAGGGGATGTCGAAGGTCTGCAGCGCGGTGATGGTGCGGAAGATCAGCGCCACGATGATGCTGGGCATCAGCATCGGAATGGTGATCTGCCAGAACTGCTGCCAGCGGCTGGCGCCATCGACCTCCGCCGCCTCGTACAGCGAGCGCGGGATCATCTGCAGCCCAGCCAGCAGGATGAGCGCCATGAAGCTGCTGGTCTTCCAGATGATGGTGATGCAGATGGCCGCGAACGCCCAGCCCGGGCGCAGCAGCCACATCGCCGGCTCGGTGGTGGAAACGAGGCCCGCTCGCCGCAGCACGTCGTTGACCACGCCGTACTCGGTGTGGAAGAACCACGCGAAGATCAGCCCCGCGAAAGCCAGCGGCAACGCCCATGGCAGCAGCAGCGCCAGCCGCACCGGCCACATCGGCAGGCCCATGCGCTTGAACGGCAGGTTCGCCAGCAGCGCCAGCCCGAGGCCCACCACCAACGCGCCGGGCACGGTGATGAGCGTGATGAGCACGGTGTTCTTCGTGGCGTGCCAGAAGTCCTTGTCGGCAAGCACCAGCGCGTAGTTCTCCCAGCCGACGAACTTCGCACCCCCGCCGCCGGAAAGCCGCAGATCGAAGAAGCTGTTGAAGATGAGCTTGCCGATCGGGTAGACGACGATCAGCGCCAGCAGCGCGAAGGCCGGCGCGAGCAGCAGCACGCCGAGCGTCTTCTCGCTCGGGTCGCGCAGGCGGGTTAGAAGCGCACTCACGTCAGCGACCCTTCAAGCCGCCCCAGCCAAGTGCCTTGCGCGGATCCGGCTCCGCCGGTCCGCAGCAAGAGCCCCCTCGAGGGGTCGCGAGCGCCAGCGAGCTCGGGGGCACCAAGCCCAGGCTTGGGGGCTCATCTCATCACGCGCCTGAGGCGACTTTCGATCTCACCCACGCCCTCTTCCGGCGACTTCGTGCGGGCCAGCACCGCGCTGGTGGTGGTGCGGATGATGTCGCTCACCTGCCCGTACTCGCGGCTCATCGGGCGGCTCTTGCCGGCGATGACGACGTTGGCCGCGTCCTTGAACCACGGCACCGCCTTCACCACTTCGGCGTCGGTGTATACGCCCTGATAGGTGGGCAGCAGCGAGCCCTCGGCGGCGAGGAACCTGCTCGCCTCGGGGCTGGTCATGAAGCGCACGAGCTTGGCGGCTTCGACCTTGTGCTTGCTGAACGCGCTCACCGCCCACTGCCAGCCGCCGA
This sequence comes from Rubrivivax sp., assembly GCA_016789865.1. Lineage (GTDB taxonomy): Bacteria > Pseudomonadota > Gammaproteobacteria > Burkholderiales > Burkholderiaceae_C > Rubrivivax. The sequence continues at coordinate 11,166 of JAEUPC010000202.1, read as the reverse complement.
TGCAGGTGGCGCTCTTGCCGCCGGCCACGGCGGGCAGCGGCATCACGCCTACACGGCCCTTCACCTGCGAGTCGGCATCGTCCTTGAAGCGGTCGAATGCGAAGCCCCAGTTGATGGCGAAGATCACCTGGCCGGCCTTGAACTCGTTGACGGTGTCGCCGGTCTTCACTTCGGCGACGTTCTTCTTCACGACGCCCGCATCCACCAGCGACAGCCATTGCTTCAGTCCCGTGGCGGCGCTGCCCTTGTCCAGCGTCATGCGGCCGGCAGCGTCGTTGAAGTCCTTGCCCTGGCTCCAGTACGGCAGCAGGAAGGTGCACACCGCGCCCTCGATCGGCGCGCCCTGGATCGACAGGCCCTGCAGGTTCGCGTTGCCCTCCGCGGCCATGATCTTCTTCGCCGCCGCAGCCAGCTCATCCCACGTCTTCGGCTCGGCGACCTTGTGCTTGTCGAGCAGGTCGCGCCGGTAGTACATGAACATCGCGTCGGCAAACGCCGGCATGGCGGCGATCTTGCCGTCCACCACGTTGGAGGTGGCGTAGACCGGCAGGTAGGGTTTCATCGCGGCGGCCGCATCGCCCAGGTAGGCGTTCAGCGGCTCCAGCCAACCGGCGCCGAAGTACTGCGCCGGGTTGACGATGTCGATCAGGTACAGGTCGATCGCCGGGTCCTTGGCGTTGAGGATGGTGCTCAGGTACTGGCGCTGCAGCTCGCTGGTGGCGCCGCCGGTCTCGATCTCCACCGTGACGCCGGGGTTGCGCTTGCTGTAGTCGTCGAACAGGCGCTTCATCAGGTCGGGCCGCTGCTGCTGGCCGCCGGAGAAAACGCGCAGCTTGGTCTGCGCAAGTGCCTCCAGCGGCACGCAGCTCAGGCCCAAAGCCAAAGCGGCGGTGGCCAGCGCCAGGCTCATTCGGTTGCGCATGGGAACTCTCCTGGTGGATGGATGGGTGGGTGGCAGGCACCCTGCGCCCAAACGGTGGATGGGCGCGCAGGGCGACGAAGTGGCGGCCGCGACATCGGTCAGTCCAGCGTGGCGCCCGAGGCCTTGATCACCGGCTCCCAGCGCTGCAGCTCGGCCGCGATGAACGCGGCGAACTCCTCGGGCCCGCGTTCGATGAGGTTGGAGCCCGTCTGCACGAAGCGCTGGCGCACCTCGGGCCGCGCGAGCGTGGTCTTGAGCGCGGCGGCCACTTTCTGCAGCACCTCGCGCGGCAGACCGGGCGGCGCCACCAGGCCTTGCCAGCCGGTGGACTCCAGCGCCGGGAAGCCGGCCTCGCGCGCCGTGGGCACGTTCGGGAGGCCAGCCATGCGCTGCGGCTCGGTGACGTACAGGACCTTCAGCTTGCCGGCCTGGACCTGCGGCCCCAGCACCGAGGCCACGTCCACAAGCAACTGCACCTGACCGCCGATCAGGTCCTGGACCGCCGGCGCCGAGCCCTTGTAGGGCACGTGCACCAGCTTCAGGCCGGCGGCCTGGTTCAGCATCTCGCCGTTCAGGTGCGTGATGGAACCGACGCCGCCCGAGGCATAGCTCGCCTTGTCGGGGTTGGCGCGCGCCCAGTCGACGAATTCCTTCAGCGTGCCGGCCGGGTGCTGGGCCGGCACCGCCGCGATGAAGCCCGAGCCCGAGGTCTGGCCGACCCAGGTGAAGTCGCGCGTGGGCTCGAAGGGGCGGCTGCGCTTCATCAACGGGCTCAGCACGAAGGGGCCGATGTTGGCCACCAGCAGCGTGTAGCCATCGGCCGGCGTGCGCGCGAGTTCCGCCGCGGCCAGCAGGCCCCCAGCGCCCGGCTTGTAGTCGATGACGACGGGCTGGCCCAGCGCCTCTTGCAGGCCGGGCTGCAGATTGCGCGCCACGATGTCGATGCCGCCGCCGGGCGGAAAGCCCACGATCAGCTTGATGGGCCTGGCCGGCCAGGCCTGCGCGCGGGCCGGGCCACTGCCCAGCGCGGCCCAGGCCGCGGCGGCCAGGGCGAATGTGCTGCGACGTCTCATCTTCGGGTCCTTCTCGACAGCCCGGAATCAGATGGCCGTCCCGGTGGCGGCATCGAACAGGTGCAGGTGATCGCCGGCCACGTAGAGCGTGACGGCGCTGCCCGGTGCCTGCCGGAACCACGCCGGGCAGCGCGCCACCAACTCGCGCTGGCCCAGGCGCAGCGTCACCAGCGTCTCGGCGCCCAGCGGCTCGAGCAGCGCCACTTCCGCCGGCAGCTCGATGTCCGCGGCACCGCCGCGGGCCAGGCGCAGGTTCTCGGGGCGCACGCCGAAGGTCAGCCTCGAGCAGCCCCCGGCCCGCCTGGCCAACTCAAAGGGCAGCGGCACCCGCAGGCCGCCGAGGTCGGCATAGCCTTCGTACAGCACGCACTCGCACAGGTTCATCGGTGGCGCACCGGTGAAGCCGGCGACGAACAGCGCGGCCGGCCGGTTGTAGATGGCCTCGGGCGTGTCGTACTGCATCTTGTGGCCGGCCGACAGCACGGCGATGCGGTCCGCGAGCGTCATCGCCTCCACCTGGTCGTGCGTCACGTAGATGATGGTGGCGCCCAGGCGCTGGTGCAGCCGCTTGATCTCGCTCCTCATCTCTCCGCGCAGCTGCGCATCCAGGTTCGACAGCGGCTCGTCGAAGAGGAACACCTTCGGCTGGCGCACGATGGCGCGGCCGATGGCCACGCGCTGGCGCTGGCCGCCGGAAAGCGCCGCCGGCCGGCGCTCGAGCATGTGGTCGATCTTCAGCAGGCGGGCCGCGTCCATCACGCGCCCCTGCACCTCGGCCTCGGGCGTCTTGCGCAGGCGCAGGCCGAAGGCCATGTTGTCGTAGAGCGTCTTGTGCGGATAGAGCGCATAGTCCTGGAACACCATCGCGATGTCGCGCTGGCGCGGCGGCAGTTCGTTGACCACCTGGCCGTCGATGCGCACCTCACCGCCGCTGATGGGCTCCAGGCCCGCGATCATGCGCAGCAGCGTGCTCTTGCCGCAGCCGCTGGGGCCGACGAAGACCACGAACTCGCCGGCGCGGATGTCCAGGTCGATGCCGTGGATGACGGTGGTCTTGCCGTCGTAGCTCTTGACGACCTGGGCGAGTTCGACGGCGGCAGGCATGGGTCGGTTCGCGCAGCTGCAATAGTCTCTTCAGTACGCGCTGCCTTCGGTCTTGGTGCCCTCGGCCAGCGTGTGCACCTGCGGCGCCTCGTCGCCATGGCGCAACGCCTGCACCATGGCCTGCGCGCCGCGCATCAGCAGGCCCAGATCGCTGGCCACGGCCACGTAGTCGTAGCCCATCGCGCGGTAGCGCGTCACCACCTCGGGGTTGCCGCCCACCGTGCCGATGGGTTTGCCCAGCGCATGGGCACGGCGCGCCGCATCGGCCATGGCGGCCATCACCGCCGGGTGCGTGAGCTCGCCGACATGGCCCATGCTGCCGGAGAGATCGCCCGGGCCGACGAACAGCGCGTCGACCCCCGGCACGCCGGCGATGGCTTCCAGCTGCGCCAGGGCCTGCGGCGTCTCCAGCTGCACCACCACGCCCACGTTGCGGTTGGCAAACTTGAAGTAGTCGGGCACCGTGCCGAAGCGCGAGGCACGCCCCATCGCAGCCATGCCGCGCACGCCCTCGGGCGGGTAGCGTGTGGCCGCCACCGCGTGGGTGGCCTCGTCGGCGTTCTGCACGAAGGGAAAGAGCAAAGTCTGCGCGCCTGCATCGAGCACGCGCTTGACGGTGACCGTGTCGTTCCATGGCACGCGCACCACCGGCACCATCTTCGTGTTGCCCACCGCCTGCAGCAGGTGCACCAGCGTCATCAGGTCCAGCGGCGTGTGCTCCATGTCGAGCACGCCCCAGTCGAAGCCGGCGGTGCCCACCGCCTCGGCGACGATGGGGCTGGCGGACATGACCCAGGTGCCCAGCGTCGCATGGGCGCCACGGGCGCGCAGCAGTTGGCAGAAGGGGTTCATGCACTCACTCCTCTTGTCTGACGGCGTCAGCAGGGCTTCAGTAGATCGGCGGCTCCGCAGTGTGCGCCGTGCCCTGCAGGAAATCGAGATCGCAGCCTTCGTGCGCCTGCGTCACGTGCTGCTGGTGCAGCCGCGTCCAGCCTCGCTCGAAGGGCTGCGCGGGCGGCTGCCAGGCCGCGCGGCGGCGGGCCAGTTCGGCGTCGTCCACCACCAGGTGCAGGCGGCGGGCGGGTACGTCCAGCTCGATCACGTCGCCGGTGCGCACCAGCGCCAGCGGGCCGCCCACCGCCGACTCGGGGCTGACGTGCAGCACGCAGGTCCCGAAATGCGTGCCGCTCATGCGCGCATCGGAGATGCGCACGATGTCGCGCACGCCGCGCGCGAGCAGCTTCTTCGGGATCGGCAGGTTGCCCCACTCGGGCATGCCCGGCGCACCCACCGGGCCGGCCTGGCGCAGCACGAGCACGGTGCGCTCGTCGCAGTCCAGCGACTCGTCGGCCACCGCGGCCAGCATCTGCGGCGGGCTGTCGAACACCAGCGCGCGCCCGCGGTGGCGCATCAGCGCCGGTGTGGCCGCGCTCGGCTTGATCACCGCGCCCTCGGGCGCGAGGTTGCCGCGCAGCACGGCCAGCGCAGGCTCGGTGCTTACCGGCCGGTCCAGCGGCCGGATGACCCCGGCGTCGATGACCTCGGCCGCCTCCACCTGCTCGCGCAGCGGCCGGCCGCGGCAGGTCTGCTCGTCCAGCGACAGGTGCGCGGCGATGCGCTGCATCAGCGCCGGCACGCCGCCGGCGTAGTAGAAGTCCTCCATCAGCCCTTCGCCGCTGGGGAAGAGGTTGGCCAGCACGGGCACGCGCCGGCCCATCGCGTCCAGGTCGTCCAGCGTGAGCACCACGCCGGCGCGGCGCGCCATGGCGATGATGTGCACCACCGCGTTGGTGCTGCCGCCCAGCGCCATCTGCACCGCCGCGGCGTTGAGGAACGCCCCGCGCGTGAGGATCCGGCGCGGCGTGAGGTCGTCCCAGATCATCTGCACGATGCGCTCGCCGCAGTCGGCGGCCATGCGCGGGTGCGCCGCGTCCATGGCCGGGATGCTGGTGCTGCCGGGCAGCGCCATGCCCAGCGCCTCGACCATCGAGGTCATCGTGCTGGCCGTGCCCATGGTGTTGCAGGTGCCGGGGCTGCGCGTCATGCGCGACTCCAGCTGCACCCACTCGGCCGCGCCGATGCGCCCGGCCTGCAGCTCGTCCCAGAACAGCCGCGTGTGCGTGCCGGCGCCCACCGGCCGGCCGCGGTGCCGGTCGTTGAGCATCGGCCCGGCAGGGCAGAAGATCGCCGGCACGTCCATGCTGATGGCGCCCATCAGCATGCCGGGGGTCGTCTTGTCGCATCCCCCCAGCAGCACGACGCCGTCGATGGGGTGCGAGCGCAGCAGTTCCTCGGTCTCCATGGCGAGGAAGTTGCGATAGAGCATGGTGGTGGGCTTGACCATCACCTCGCCCAGGCTCATGGCGGGCAGCTCGAACGGCATGCCGCCGGCCAGCAGCACGCCGCGCTTGACGGCCTCGGCGCGCTCGCGCAGGTGGGCGTGGCACGGCGACAGGTCGCTCCACGTGTTGACGATGCCGACGATGGGCCGCTCGAGCACGTCCTCGCGCCGCAGGCCCATCTGCTGCATGCGCTGGCGGTGCGCGAAGCCGCGCATGCCTTGATCGGCATACCAGCGGCGGCTGCGCAATTCTTCGAGGCGGCGGGTCATGTTCCTGGCTTCTTGTTACCGCTAACATTGCCGGCATTGCCGGAGTCCGTCCATTCTGGCTTTCCCTTGCGCTCGCACAGAATCGACCCGGTGCGCAGAGCACACGCCGGACTTACGCACCTCTACTCGCGCCCCGTGCCCGCCCCCACCCGACAACTGCGCCGCGGCCATGGCCGCATCACCCTGCGCGATGTGGCCGAGGCCGCCGGCGTCACCTCGATCACCGTGTCGCGCTTCTTGCGCGAGCCCGCGATCGTGGCCGAAGAGACCGCCCGGCGCATCCGCGCGGCGCTGGCTCAGACGGGCTACGTGCCCAACAAGCAGGCGGGCCTGCTGGCCAGTGGCGTGTCCAACATCGTGGCCGCGCTGCTGCCCAACCTGGCCAATTCCATCTTCGCCGAGACGGCGCAGGGCTTGTCCGACACGTTGCAGGCCGCCGGGCACGAACTGCTCATCGCCAGCACCGGCTACTCTCTGGAGCGCGAAGAGGAACAGCTGCGTGCACTGCTCGGCTGGCACCCCGCGGCGGTGGTCGTCACCGGCCGCCGGCACTCGCCAGGCGCACAGGCCATGCTGGCCAGCGCGCAGCAGGCCGGCACGCCGGTGATCGAGATCTGGGATTGGCAACTGCCCAGCGAACGCGTGGCGCAGCGTGCCGCCGGCAGCCGCAGCAGCTTCACGCAGATCGGCTTCAGCCACGACGAGGTGGGCCGCGCGATGGCCCAGCACCTGCTCGAGGCCGGCCACCGCCACCTGGCCTACGTGGACAGCGGCATCGCCGAGGACTACCGCGCACATGAGCGTGGCCTGGGCTTCGCCGCCCGCGCGCGCGCCGCCGGCGCAGAGGTGAGCGTGCTCGTCGCGCCACCCGGTGACCCTTTCAATGCCGGGCGCGAGATGCTGCAGCGGCTGCTCGCGGCACCTGGCGCCGGCAGCATCAGCGAACGAGGCGGCCCGGATGCCCGGACCGGCATGCGCCACGCGAAGGGGCATAGCAGCAGCAGTGGCAGCCACCGCGGCGGCGCCCGCAGCGGCGGCGCCGCCAGCGGTGCCCCCGCCCGCGGCGCCGTCACCGCAGCCGCCTTCGCCAACGACCACCTGGCCAGCGGCGCGCTGCTCGAAGCGGCGCGCCAGCGCGTGCCCATCCCCGGGCGGCTTGCGCTGCTGGGCTTCGGCGACTTCGCCTGGTCGCGCCAGCTCGACCCGGCCCTGTCCAGCGTGACCCTGCCGCGCTACGACATCGGGGTCGCCGCCGCCCAGGCGCTGCTCGCTGCGCGCCGTGGCACGCCACCGGCGGAACGCGCGCTGCCGTGGCAGCTGGTGGCGCGCGCCAGCACCGCGGCGCCGCGGTAGCGCAACGCGCGCGCCGGCATTGGGCTTGGCGGGCAAGGGAACGCGCCTGGCGCGCCGGCGTCAGTGGATCAGCCCAGCCACCCGCGCAGCAGGCCCCACACCTCGGCACTGGACAGCAGATCGAGGTGGCCCGTCTCGGCCACCACCGCCTGGCGGTCCGCGGCGAAGGCGAGATGGCGCTCGGGCTCGGGGTGCTGGCCCAGCGCGCTGGCCACGGGCACCAGGCCATCGCCCAGCACCTTGGCCTTCAGGCTGCCGGCCGCCGGGCCCAGGCTCGCGGCGATGGCGAAGCAGCGCGTGCCACCGGGCAGCCCCACCTGCGCGCAGCGGTGCGTGCCGTCGTCGCCGGCCGGCGCACTCACGATGTTGCCCAGCCGCAGGTCGTTGATGCCGGCACTGCGCACCTTGCCCAGGCGCGCCAGCGGCGCGGCATAGGGTGCCGCGCCGAGCAGCACGTCCACGCCGTGGCCCACGCGCACCAGCGGGGCCCCCTGGTGCGGCGTGCCCAGGCACACCAGGTCGTTCACGCGGCCCGGCCAGCGCAGCCCGCCGCGCTGGATCAGCGCCCCGTGATGGATGGCGCTTCGGGCCACCAACCCGCCCATGCTGTGGCCCACCATCACCAGGCGCTCGATGGGCAGCGGCCAGGCGTCATACAGCCGCTCCATCATCTGCGCCAGGATGCGGCCGTTGGTCGAAACACTCAGGCCGCTGTTGTAGTGCAGGTAGACCGGCGTGTAGCCCGCCTCGCGCGCCAGCGCCTCGCCATGGTCATGGCCGGCGCGCTGCCAATGCAGGTCGTTCATGCACAGGCCGTGCAGCAGCACCAGCACGCGCGGCGTCGCGCCGGGCAGGCGCAAGCGCAGCGCATGCCGCTCGAGCATCAACGGCTGGCCGGCGTGGCGAAACGCCATCGTCACTGCCAGCGGGTTGTGGGTGGCCGCCAGATGGTCGCCGAGCACCCCGTTGAGCGCCGCCACCACCGCCTCGCGTTCCGGGCGCGGCGGCTCGCGCGGGTCTGGTGCGGCCAGCGCGGGCGCCAGCCAGCCGAGCAGGGCCTCGGCGCTGCCGCCCACCCCCCGGGTGACGCCGTGCACGGTCTTGTACATGAGGCCCGTGAGGCCGCTGGTGCGTTCTTCCGCAGGCGCGGCTTCACCCGTGCCGGCGAGCCGCGGAAGGCTGGTGATGCGCGCATGCATGGCCTCGACCAGGCTGGCCAGGCCGGCCACGGCGTCGGTGGTCAGGCGTGCGGCGCCGCGCAGGTCGGCGGCTTGCAGGAGCGGTTGTGTCATGGGCCAGTGTGTCACACGTGCGCCGGTGCGCCCAGGCCCCGAGCCCGCCTTGCGTGCCGGGGCGGACCTGCACGCGGCCGAGCATCGCCCGGAGGCTGCAGGTGAAGGACGCGGCCGCGACGGCCGAGCGGCTGCCCGCTCACCCTCCCCGCAACGGCCGCGACAGCACGTGCACGTAGTCGTGCCGCGCCGTATTGACCACCGACACGCGGTACTCCACCGGCTTGTCGCCGAAGGTCAGCGCGGTGCGGCGCACCTGCATCACCGGCGCCCCCACCGGCACGCCGAGCACGCGCGCGGCGCTGCGGTCGGCAGCGGCGGCGCGGGCACGCTCGGCGGCGCGCAGCACGGTGATCGCAAATTCGCTCTGGTAGAGCTGGTAGATGGTGCCCGGCCGCTCGGCCAGGCGCTTCTCGGTGAGCCCGCGGAACAGCGCGGCCGGCAGCACCAGGCGGTCGTGCACCACCGGCCGGCCCTGCAGGGTGAGGCGGTTTTCCACCACCAGCACCGCCTCGCCCTCGCGCAGGCGCAACGCCTCGGCGGCGTCGGCATCGTCCAGGCGCTGGCGCTGGAAGGCGAGCAGTTCCACCTGCGGTGACTCGCGGTGACCGTCGGCGCGCTCGACGTGGAAGAACTGGAACAGAAAGCGCTCGGCGTCGTGCGTGGCGACAAAGGTGCCGCGGCCCTGGTGGCGAACGAGGATGTGGTCGGCCACCAGCTCGTCCACGGCGCGCCGCACCGTACCGATGGAAACGCCCAGGCTGCGCGCCAGCTCGGTCTCGCTGGGCAACGCGGTCCCTGGTGCGCAGGCACCGTGCTCGATGACCTGCAGCAACGCGCGCTTGGCGCGCCGGTACAAGGGCCCGGTGCCCGGCCCGGGTTCGGCACCGGTTGCGCCGGGCGCGCCGGGCGTTCTGGACACGCCGGGCACGCCCGGCACCAGCGCCGGCAGCCGGATCGCCACACGTCTTGCCGCCAACGCCATGGGCGGCGACTCTAGCAGCGCCGGACCACCGGGTCCTCCATGTCATCTAGATGACCTGATTGACGCCCCCGGCACCGTCACTAGGATGCCGCCCACGCGCCGCCGCCATTCGGCCGTCTTCGTTCGCGGCGCACCGAACAGGAGAGCGCAATGATTCATTTCGTGCTGCACGACAAGAGCGACAGCGTGGCTGTCGTCGTCGTGGAGGGTGTGAAGGCCGGCATGGAGCTCAAGGGCTGGATCATGGACGAGGACAAGATGACCTCGGTCCAGGCCCGCCAGGACATTCCCATCGGCCACAAGGTGGCGCTGCGCGACATGGCGGTGGGCGACACCGTCATCAAGTACGGCATCGACATGGGCAAGGTCGTCAAGCCCATCACCGCCGGCGAGCACGCGCACGTGCACAACATCAAGACCAAGCGCTGGTGAACAGGCCCACCCCCGAAGCGGCCTTCGGCCGCCTCCCCCTCGAGGGGGCGCCGACGGCGGCCCGGCAAAGCCGCTTCCGCGTCGGCCACCAGGCTTGCACCGCGGCTGCTCCCACACCGCCCCACGCTCACCAAGGATCCAGTCATGTCCGTCGTTGACCGCAACACCACCTTCCTCGGCTACCGCCGCGAAAACGGCCGCGTCGGCGTGCGCAACCACGTCATCATCCTGCCGCTGGACGATCTCTCGAACGCCGCCGCCGAAGCCGTCGCCCACAACATCAAGGGCACGATGGCCATTCCGCACCCATATGGGCGGCTTCAGTTCGGCGCCGACCTCGAGCTGCACTTCCGCACCCTCATCGGCACCGGCTGCAACCCCAATGTCGCCGCGGTCGTGGTCATCGGCATCGAAGACGGCTGGACGAAGAAGGTGGTCGACGGCATCGCCGCCACCGGCAAGCCGGTCACCGGCTTCGGCATCGAGGGGCATGGCGACCACGACACCATCATGCGCGCCAGCAAGGCCGCGCGCGAATACGTGCAGTGGGCCAGCGAGAAGCAGCGCGAGGTGTGCCCGATCTCCGAGCTGTGGGTCAGCACCAAGTGCGGCGAGAGCGACACCACCAGCGGCTGCGGCGCCAACCCCACCGTGGGCGATGCCTTCGACAAGCTGCACGCGCTCGGCAACTACCTGTGCTTCGGCGAGACCACCGAGCTCACCGGCGGCGAGCAGATCGTCGCCGCGCGCTGCGCCAATGACAAGGTGCGCGAGCAGTTCATGTTCATGTTCAACCGCTACCAGGACGTGGTGAACCGCCACAAGACGAGCGACCTCTCGGACAGCCAGCCGACCAAGGGCAACATCGCTGGCGGCCTCACCACCATCGAGGAGAAGGCGCTGGGCAACATCCAGAAGATCGGCAAGAAGTGCACGGTCGACGGCGTCATCGACAAGGCCGAGATGCCCACCCACCCGGGCCTGTGGTTCATGGACAGCTCCAGCGCCGCGGCCGAGATGGTGACCCTGTGCGCGGCCAGCGGCTACGCCGTGCACTTCTTCCCCACCGGCCAGGGCAACGTCATCGGCAACCCCATCCTGCCGGTCATCAAGATCTGCGCCAACCCGCGCACCGTGCGGCTGATGAGCGAGCACGTCGACGTCGACAGCTCGGGCCTGCTGCAGCGCGAGATCACGCTCGACCAGGCCGGCGACAAGCTGCTCGAATGCATGCTGCGCACCGCCAACGGCCGCCTCACCGCGGCCGAGGCGCTGGGGCACCGCGAGTTCGTGCTGACGCGGCTGTACGAGAGCGCTTGATCGCGGCCGGAGGGCCCTGCCCGTGAAGCTGCCGCTGGCCGAGGTGCAGGCCCTCGTGGCGGGCCACCTGCAGC